>DASTGP010000105.1:0-33340 GCA_035605585.1 Gallionella sp.
CTGCGCAGTTATTTCTCTAACGACCTGGCGATCGACCTGGGTACCGCTAACACGCTGATTTACATGCGCGGCCTGGGCATCGTGCTCGACGAGCCGTCCGTCGTTGCCATCCGCCAGCAAGGCGGCCCGAACGGCAAGAAGACGATCCAGGCGGTGGGCAAGGAAGCCAAGCAGATGCTCGGCAAGACGCCGGGCAACATCATCGCCATCCGGCCGATGAAGGACGGCGTGATCGCCGACTTCACCGTCACCGAGCAGATGCTCAAGCAGTTCATCAAGAAGGTGCACGACAACAAGCTCTTCTCGCCGAGCCCGCGCATCATCATCTGCGTGCCCTGCGGCTCGACCCAGGTCGAGCGGCGGGCGATTCGCGAAAGCGCCATCGGCGCGGGCGCCGGGCAGGTCTACCTGATCGAAGAGCCCATGGCGGCGGCGATCGGCGCCGACCTGCCGGTCGCCGACGCGACCGGCTCGATGGTGGTCGACATCGGCGGCGGCACGACCGAGGTCGGCGTCATCTCGCTCGGCGGCATGGTGTACTCCGGCTCGGTGCGCGTCGGCGGCGACAAGTTCGACGAAGCGATCATCAACTACATCCGCCGCAACTACGGCATGCTGATCGGCGAGACTACCGCCGAAGAGATCAAGAAGACCATCGGTTCCGCATTTCCGGGTTCCGAAGTGCGAGAGATGGAAGTGAAGGGCCGCAACCTGGCCGAAGGCGTGCCGCGCAGCTTCACGATCTCCAGCAACGAAATTCTGGAAGCGCTGACCGATCCGCTGAACAGCATCGTCAGCGCGGTGAAGACCGCACTCGAGCAGACTCCGCCGGAACTCGGCGCCGACATCGCCAACAAAGGCATGGTGCTGACTGGCGGCGGCGCGCTGCTGCGCGACCTCGACCGTCTGCTGATGGAAGAGACAGGTCTGCCGGTGCTGATCGCCGACGATCCGCTGACCTGCGTGGTGCGCGGTTCCGGCCGCGCGCTGGAAAGCATGGACAAGTCCACCAACATCTTCACTACCGAATAATTCAAGCGCGTACCCGCCACTAAACGGGCATGAAAAGATGCCGTCCCTGATAATGAACTTGCCGCGCCCGTTTCCCTCTCCTCAACCCTCTGATGGGACTACTAGCCAATCGACTAAGCCCGCAAGCGGGCAAGTCGCCGGTTATCCCGCAAACGGGAGGGGGGGCAAACGATTCGCTGCGCGAGTTTCACGTTAATGCCGCGATTGCATGGATAACTCGCAATCCCTCCAGTTCTTCAATCGCGGCCCCAGCCCAGCGGTGCGGCTGGTGTTCTTCTCCGTATTGTCGTTGTTGCTGCTGTTCGTCGATGCGCGCTACCGCTACCTGGAATCCACGCGCAGCGCGCTGTCGGTGCTGGTCTCGCCGGTGCAGCGCCTGGCGACCATGCCCGCCGAGCTGTGGCGGCAGGCCGGAGAGTTCTTCGTGACGCAGCGCAGTCTGGTGGACCAGAACCAGGTATTGCAGCAGCAGCACGAACGCGATGCGGCGCAGCTGTCGCAGTTGCAGTCCGTGCAGCAGGAGAACAGGCAGTTGCGCAACCTGCTCGAACTGCCGCAGCGCAGCGAATTCTCCGCGATGGCCGCCGAGATCCTGTATGCCGAGCGCGACGTGTTCAAGCGCAAGGTACTGGTCAATAAAGGCGAGAACGCCAAGGTCCAGGCAGGGCAGGTGGTGATGGACGACCTGGGCATCGTGGGCCAGGTCACGCGTGTCTATCCGTGGTTGTCCGAAGTGACGCTGATCACCGAAAAGGACTATGCCGTGCCGGTGCAGGTGTTGCGCAACGGTTTGCGCACCATCGTGTTCGGCGCGGGCGACACCAGCCAGCTGTCGTTGCGCTACATGCCGGTCAGTTCCGATATCCAGAACGGTGACCTGCTGGTCACATCCGGCATCGACGGCGTTTACCCGCCCGGCATTCCCGTGGCCAAGGTGACCAAGATCGAGCGCGATGCCGCCTACCCGTTCGCGCGGGTGTCGTGCCTGCCGGTGGGCGGGGTGGACCGGCAACGGCATCTGCTGATCCTGTCAGGCGTACCCAAATTGCCGGAGCGTCCGGCGGAGCAGCCTGCAGTGGCCGGCAAGGGAACCGCGGCGGAGAAAAAACAGTGACCTACCTTCATCCATCCAATCCCGAGATCCAGCGTCCCGTCAGCAATCTCTTCATCCTGCTGACCGTGCTGGTCGCGCTGTTCCTGAACGGGCTGCCGTTGGAGGGGATATGGCTGATGCTGCGTCCGGATTTCGTCGCAGTGGTGCTGCTGTACTGGTGCACGCATAACCCGTCTCGTCTCGGTGTCGGCCTGTCGTGGGCGGTGGGCATACTCGCCGATGTGGCGGATGCCAGCCTGTTCGGCCAGCATGCGCTGGCCTATACGCTGCTTGCCTTCGGCGGCGTGGTGTTGCATCGCCGCCTCCAGATGTTCGACCTGCGCCAGCAGACCTCGCAGGTGTTCGTCATCCTTGCCGTGACCTATGCGGTGTATGCGCTGGTGCATTGGCAGGTGAACGGCTATGTGGTGTGGCCGTATTTCCTCGGCTGCGTGACATCGACCCTGCTGTGGGCGCCGCTGAGCGTCATGTTCCAGGCGATGCGGCAGATGCGCATGGACCGTGAGCATCCATGAGCAAGCATGTCGAACTAAAAAACCACCAGCGCGAGATCTTCTACTTCCGGTTGCGGCTGGCCATCAGTATCGGTTTCGTGCTGACGCTGTTCGGCATCCTGCTGGTGCGCTTCGTTTACCTGCAGGTGGTGCGCCACGACTATTACCAGACGCTGGCCGAGAGCAACCGCATCTCCGTCGTGCCCATCGTCCCCAACCGCGGCCTGATCCTAGACCGCAACGGCGTGGTGATGGCGCACAACTACTCCGGCTATACGCTCGAGGTCACCCCGAACAAGACCAGGGGCCTGGACGCCACGATCGACGAGCTTTCCAAGCTGATCGAGATCGCGCCCAGGGATCGTAAGCGGTTCAGGAAGCTGCTCGCCGAGCGGCGCAACTTCGAGACCCTGATGATCCGCAACAAGCTCACCGACGAGGAGGTGGCACGCTTCGCCGCACAGCAATACCGTTTCCCCGGCGTCGAGATCAAGGCGCGCCTGTTCCGCGACTATCCCTACGGCGACAAGACCGCGCACCTCATCGGCTACATCGGGCGCATCAACCAGACCGACGTTGCTCAGCTCGAGGAGAACGAGCAGGCGGCCAATTACCGCGGTTCGGATTACATCGGCAAGACCGGCTTGGAGCAGAGCTACGAGAATCAGCTGCACGGCACCACCGGAGTCGAGCAGGTCGAGGTGGACTCGGGCGGGCGCGCAGTGCGTATGCTGTCGCGCTCGTCGCCGGTGTCCGGCAATACGCTGGTGCTGAGCGTCGATGCGAAGCTGCAGGAGATCGCCTTCCAGGCGTTCGGCAACTACCGCGGCGCGCTGATCGCGATCGACCCCAACAACGGGGAGATACTGGCCTTCGTCAGCAAGCCCGGCTATGACCCCAGCCTGTTCATCGACGGCATCGATTCGCAGACCTGGGACGAGTTGAACAACTCGGCCGACAAGCCGATGGTCAACCGCGCCGTGAATGGCGCCTACCCGCCCGGTTCGACGTTCAAGCCTTACATGGCGCTGGGCGCGCTGACCCTCGGCAAGCGCCGGCCCGAACAGGTGATCTACGACCCCGGCTACTTCACTTTCGGCAACCACACCTTCCGCGATGACAAGAAGGGCGGCCATGGCTCGGTCGACATGTACAAGTCCATCGTCGAGTCTTGCGACACCTACTACTACATGCTCGCCAACGACATGGGCATCGACAACATCTCAAATTTCATGCGCCAGTTCGGTTTCGGCCAGCGTACGGGCATCGATATCGAGGGCGAGTCGGAAGGCGTGCTGCCTTCTCAGGAGTGGAAGAAGAAGCGCTTCAAGAAGCCGGAGCTGCAGAAATGGTATGCGGGCGAGACCATCTCCATCGGCATCGGCCAGGGCTACAACGCCTATACCCCGATCCAGCTCGCCCAAGCGGTGGCGACGCTGGCCAACAACGGCGTGATGTATCGGCCGCACCTGGTGCGGCACATCACCGACACGCGCACCGGCGAGAAGACGCTGGTCGAGCCGAAGCCGCTGCGCACCATCCCGCTCAGGCAGGAGGACATCGACGTGATCAAGCGGGCCATGATCGGCGTCAACAAGGAAGGCACCGGCGCGGCCGCTTTCGCCGGCGCGGGATACGTCTCGGCAGGCAAGACCGGCACCGCGCAGGTGTACTCGCTGAAGGGCGAGAAGTACAGCGAAGGGCACGTCAAGCAGGAACTGCGCGACCATGCGCTGTTCATCGCGTTCGCTCCCGCGGACCAGCCGAAGATCGCGCTGGCGGTGCTCGTGGAGAACGGCGGCTTCGGCGCGGCGACCGCCGCACCGATCGCGCGCAAGGTGCTGGACTATTACCTGCTCGGCAAGGTGCCGCAGCCGCTGCCGGACGATGCGGCGAAGGAGGGGGACGGAAATGACTAAGCGTCAACTGTGGCAGCGTTTCATCGAGCATCTCGATGTGCCCCTGATGATCGGCATCGGCCTGCTGATGCTGGTCAGCCTGCTGGTGCTCCACAGCGCGGACAACGGCGGCTGGGGGCGTCCGATGAGCCAGGTGCTCAACATCGTGGTGGCCTTTACCTGCATGTGGCTGATCGCAAACCTGCCGCTGCACTACCTGATGCGGACCGCCGTGCCGATCTACGTGCTGGGCATGGTGTTGCTGATCGGCGTGGCGCTGTTCGGCGAGATCAGCCACGGCGCGCGGCGCTGGCTCAACCTCGGCGTCGCCACCATCCAGCCCTCCGAGCTGATGAAGATCGGCGTGCCGTTGATGATGGCGTGGTATTTCGAGAAGAACGAGGCCACGCTGACCATGAAGAACTACGTCGTCGCGGCGTTGCTGCTGCTGGTGCCCGTGGCGCTGATCGCGCGCCAGCCCGACCTCGGCACGGCAATCCTGATCTCCGCCAGCGGCTTCTACGTGCTGTTCCTCGCGGGTCTCTCCTGGAAGGTGATCGGCGGCATGGCCGTGGCCGCGCTGGCCAGTGCGCCGGTGCTGTGGTCGATGCTGCACGACTACCAGCGCCACCGCATTCTGATGCTGCTCGACCCCTCGCAGGACGCGCTGGGCAAGGGCTACCACACCATCCAGGGCATGATCGCGGTGGGTTCCGGCGGCATCCTCGGCAAGGGTTACCTGGAAGGCACGCAGACCCACCTCGACTTCCTGCCCGAGCGCACCACCGACTTCATCTTCGCGGTGTACTCGGAAGAGTTCGGCCTGCTGGGCAACCTGATCCTGCTGGCCATCTTCCTGTTCGTCATCGGGCGCGGCTTCATCATCACCGCGAACGCCTCGACCTATTTCACGCGCCTGATGGCTGGTTCCATCACGCTGACCTTCGCCACCTATGCCTTCGTCAACATGGGCATGGTCAGCGGCATCCTGCCGGTGGTCGGCGTACCGCTACCGCTGGTGAGTTATGGCGGTACCTCGATGCTGACCCTGTTGTTGGGTTTTGGTATGCTGATGAGCATCGAGACGCATAAAAAGCTGGTCAAGACTTAAAAATAGCTGGCCTCCAGTGGGCTGGCCAATAGGAGGAACCGCATGAGCAGGCAAATCGCAATTCTGGCACTGGCCATGACACTCGCCGCCTGCGGCAGCACGCCGCAACGCCAAGTGGAAACGCGCAGCACCCCCGCGCCCGTCGAGAGCCGCGTAGTGGGCGCCCCGGCGGCAGCGCCCGCCCCCGTCCCCGGCAGCGGCGGCTACCTCGCCGGCGACGGCCCCGGTGCGGACGCCCCGGCCAACCTCGACGCCATCCCCGATGCCGTACCGCAAAGCGAACCGTTGCACCGCTACGCCAACCGTCCCTATGTCGCGTTGGGCAAGACCTACACGCCGCTGACCGTCGCCGGCAATTTCAAGGAGCGCGGCATCGCCTCGTGGTACGGCAAGAAATTCCACGGCCAGCATACCTCGAGCGGCGAGGTGTACGACATGTACGGCATGAGCGCGGCCCATCCCACCCTGCCCATTCCCAGCTACGCACGGGTGACCAGCGTGGCAAGCGGCAAGTCGGTGATTGTGCGCGTCAACGACCGCGGCCCGTTCCTGCATGACCGCGTGATGGACCTCTCGTATACCGCCGCGCACAAGATCGGCATCGTCGGCAACGGCAGCGCGGAAGTCGAGATCGAAAGCCTCTCGCCGAACACCGTCATCGGAAACGTCGCCAAGGCCGAGCCCGTGCAGACCAGACCACTGGAAAAGGCCGAGGCACCCAAGCCCGCTGCGCCCATGCAGGCTGCCGCGGGTGGCAATATCTACCTGCAGCTCGGCGCGTTCAAGTCGCAAGACGCTGCAGAGAGCTTCGTGGCGAAGATGCGCACCGAACTGGGCGAGGTCGGAAAAGAGATCACGCTGTTCGCGAAAGGCGGCCTGACACGTGTGCACCTCGGTCCCTACTCCAGCCAGAACGAGGCGCGCAGCCACGCGGAAGGATTGCAGGGCCGGCTGGGATTCAAGCCAATGGTGAACTTGCGCTGATTTTTCCGCTCTGAACCGGTTCTCTATACCAAGAAGGCGCCATGAGCGCCGTTGCACTGCGATGAATCTGCGTCCCTTATTGTTGCCCGCCGTCCTGTACGCGGCCTTTTCTCATCCGGTTCTTGCTGCGGAAGCCGACTTGCTGCAATGCGCGGCCAAGGCCGACGACGGCGAACGGCTGAAGTGCTATGACGATCTCGCGTCCGCGAGGCGGCGCGCCGGCGTGCCGCCGTCCACCGTTCCCGAGGCGGCACGTGCGCCCGTGAGTCAGGCAGCGTCAACGGCGCAATCGGCTGAAATCCCTCCCATCCCCGCTGAGACGCAGCGCGCCGAAGCCGAGCATAACCATCCGGAACGCAGCTACCTCACGCGGGCCTGGAACCTGGACGGCAGGGCCAGGGAAGGCGGCACGCAACTGACACCGCTCAGGCCATACCGGACGAGTTACCTCATCGCGCGCAAGTCCACCCGGGTGAACACGCAACCCAATTCTCCTGCGCCGGGGCATACAACACCGGTGCCGCTCGACCTCGACGCGATGGAAGCGAAGTTCCAGTTCAGCTTCAAGGCCGAGGTCATGAATTACCGCCACATCAACTGGCTGGGCTTCGATGACTTCCGGCTGTGGGGCGCCTACACCCAGCAATCCAATTGGCAGGCGTTCAATGCCCGCAATTCCGCCCCTTTCCGCGAGACCAATTACGAGCCCGAGTTGATCGCCACTCTGGGTACGGGCAACCAGAGCGGATTTCGGATGCTCAACGTCGGCCTGGTGCACCAGTCCAACGGCAAGGGTGCCGGCGATTCGCGCAGCTGGAACCGAGTCTACCTGCAGGGCGGATGGGAATGGAGCAATGGCCTGAGCGTCCTGGCGCGCGGCTGGTGGCGCATTCCTGAGAACGCCGCGAACGACGACAACCCCGACATCCAGAGCTTCGTGGGCCGTGCCGACGCGGTGATCCGCTGGGAGCCGGAGGACAAGTCCCAGTCGGTCTCGCTGCTGCTGCGCAACAACCTGGACTTCGTCAGGAACCGTGGCTTCATGCAGCTCGACTGGACCACGCCGCTATTCGTCGGCAAGTCGGCGAAGCTGTATACGCAGTTCACTTCGGGATATGGGGAAAGCCTGATCGATTACAACCACCGGCAGACGACGTTCGGGATGGGAGTGTCGTTCAGGGAGTGGTAGTAAAGCTACTGCGGTGGTCATCTGCGGCGTTGCGCGGTGTTGGTTTCGGCATAACGCGCTTCGCGCATTAGCTTCCACCGCAACTTTGTTGTCGGAATCCGGGGCCGCGTAGCGGCAAACTGAATGTACATTCCGGTTCCTGCGCTCCGTGCGCCTTGCATCTGACCATCCTCGCTACGCTTTCAGCAGCAGCCTGTAGGGTGGATAAGCGGCGCATCCACCGAACGTAATCGCCGGGTGTTGCCCGGCGGCGAGTGGGTGCTACTATAGCGACATGGCACCAACCATTTTCCGCGCACATGGGTTCCGGTTCTTTTTCTTCTCGCGAGAGGAGCCGCGTATGCATGTGCACGTGAATCATGCGGAAGGGGAAGCCAAGTTCTGGCTGGAGCCGCAGATCGCGCTGGCACAGAACATCGGGTTGAGCGGAAAAGTATTGAAGCAGGCGCACGCACTTATTGAGGAGCACGAACATGACATCCGCGATTCTTGGCAGCGACATTTCGGAAGTTGAGGTGACCCATGTTTCGAGGCAGGGCTTCTGGCTGCTGCTCGGAGATGAGGAGTTGTTCGTCTCCTTCAAGGATTTTCCGTGGTTTTCGGAAGCGCCGATCGGCAAACTGACCCATGTCGAATTGCCGCAGCCGCATCATCTGTACTGGCCGGAGCTGGATGTTGATCTGGATGTCGAATCCATCCGGAATCCTGAGGCGTTTCCGTTGGTGGCGCACGGCTAACATGTAGGTTGGGTTAGCGCGTAACCCAACATCAAAACCAAAACCGTCGGGGGTAGCCCGACAGCTAGGTACCTTTCTTGTCTTGTCAAGAAAGGTACCTCAAAGAAGGCGCCCCCGGTTTGCCGCACCACTTCGGAGGTTCCCTGTGTTGTTGGCTACGACATAACCTGAAGGTTATGTCTCCGCCGCAACAAGCCGCTCGCGGCGACTGGCTTTGCAAAGCCAGTCGACTACCCCTGACCAGCCTGCGCTGGGCGAAGACCAGCCCAGCCATCTTTTGACCGGAATGCAACAAATGAGATGCCGCCCTTTATTTCATTGAACCTTCCCCTTTCCATGCAACATATCTTTAGAATGCCCTTTCTTCGTGCAATATCTTTAAGTAAAGGGGAAGGAATTGAAGAAGGCTCTCATCGCGTTGTTGCTTCTTGCTCTAGCCGGATGTTCAACTTCATCGACAAAGTATTCGAATAGTTTCATCAAGCCATCCAAGCCCATCAACGAGATGAAAGTGCTTTATCTTGAGCATTCTTTCTTTGATCCCGCCACCAGACGCCCCGCTGATCTTTCTCTTATTGCTTATGCGGATATTCCGGAATTGCTGCGCGAAAGAGCGGTAAAAGTCTTTAGGCTAAACAAGATCGCAAGCGAATATGCGACCCTAAAAAAACAAGATTTTGGACAGGAGCAACAAATCCAGGCGATCAAATGGTCTTCTTCGGACAATGCGTCGTCCGCGTTGCTTGTTATTGAGGTAACAAATGTCTATTGGATACGCGGACAGAGAACGCCCCTGACCTATTTCATTACTACCAATGCAAACCTGTTCGGTACAAATGGCAGTTCCCGCATCTGGACTGGGCAGTTTGAAAACCGGTTTATGCAGCCGCCGGTCGGCCATGTCGGGTTTGACAATGAATCGGCTGATCGCCTATTAAAAATGATTCTTGAGCAAATGGAAAAAGACGGGATTATTGAACTCGCTGGAGGCAAGGCTCTTCTCCCAAAACAAGAAAAAAGCGCGAATTAAAGGGCTCGTATTCATCATCACGGAAGGACACTCTATTGCCCTTCCGTGACTTTTTTCATTTTTTTGTTCTCCCTGTGCACCGGTAGCACCTAATCGTTAAACTACCCCGCCACCCTCAACACCAGCCCTTTCAAATACGCCCCCTCCGGGAAACTCAACAGTGTCGGATGATCCGCGCTGGCGTGCAGGCGGTGGACGATCTGCGCGTCCACGCCCGCATCCAGTGCCGCACCCGCGATGATCTTCTGGAACAGGTCTTCGCTGATGCCGCCGGAGCAGGAGTAGGTGGCGAGCAGGCCGCCCGGACGGAGCAGCTTGAAGCCGAGCAGGTTGATGTCCTTGTAGCCGCGCGCGGCCTTTTCGGCGAAGGCGGCGGTGGGGGCGAATTTCGGGGGATCGAGGATGATGAAGTCGAACTGTTTGCCCTGGTCGCGCAGCTTGCGCAGGGCGGCGAAGACGTCGGCTTCCTGCCACTCCGCTTTGCTCGCATCGAGGCCGTTGTTCGCCACGTTCTGCTCTGCGATGCGCAGCGCGTCGCCGGAGACGTCGATGGACAGTACCGACTTTGCGCCGCCCCTGAGCGCGTAGAGCGAGAAGCCGCCGGTGTAGCAGAAGCAGTTCAGCACGTCGCGGTCTTTCGCGAGCGTCTCGGTCAGCGCGCGGTTGTCGCGCTGGTCGAGGAAGAAGCCGGTCTTCTGTCCCTCGGCGACATCGACCGCGAAGCGTAGGCCATGCTCGTTCACCTCGACACGGTCGGGCAGCGCGCCCCGCAGCACACCGGTACGTTTTTCCAACCCTTCCAGTTCGCGCCCGTCGGAATCCGAGCGCTCGTAGATGCACGCGGGGTTGAGCAGTTCCTGCAAGGCGTCGGCGATGGCGTCGCGCCAGCGCTCGGGGCCGGCGCTGCCGAGCTGCACCACCACCACGTCGCCGTACTGGTCCACCACCAGCCCCGGCAGGCCGTCTGACTCGGCGTGGACCAGGCGCAGGTTGGTGCTGTCGCGGCGCAGGCCGAGCGACTCGCGCGCGGCGAGCGCTTGCGAGATCCTCTTGCGGAAGAAGGCAGCGTCGATGGTCTCGTTCGCATCCCACGACCAGACGCGTGCGGTGATCTGCGAGCCGGCGCTGTACGCTGCCCACGCGAGGAAGCCGCCCTGCACGTCGCACACTGCGACGGTGTCGCCGTTCGCGGGCGTGCCCTCGACGAACTCGACCGCGCCGGAGAATACCCAGGGGTGTCGGCGCAACAGCGACTTCTCGCGGCCTTCCTTCAGGAGGATCGCGGGTGTGCCCTTTCCCGGCCTCACGGCCACCCTCTCCCGCTCGCGGGAGAGGGGTCGGGGGAGAGGGCTTTTCGCGGGACGGCGCTCGTTCACGCCATGGCGAGATTTATTGCGGAAATCGCGCTTGCCGCCGCTGCCGCGGCGAGTGTTATTGCCTGGTTTTTTGTCGTTCATGTCTTTCTCTTTGCGCGCGGATGGGCCGCGTCGTAGATCTTGCTGAGGTACTGGAAATCGAGATGGGTGTAGACCTGCGTGGTCGAGATGCTGGCGTGGCCGAGCATCTCCTGCACCGCACGCAGGTCGCCGGAGGATTGCAGCACATGGGTGGCGAAAGAGTGGCGCAGCAGGTGCGGATGCACGTTGCTGTTGAGTCCCTGCTTGATGCCCCATTGCTTCATGCGCAGTTGCACTACGCGCGGCGTGATGCGGCCGCCGCGCGCGCCGACGAACAGAGCAGGCTCATCTTCTTTTGCGAGCTGGCCGCGCACCGCCATCCACGTCTGCAGCGCGGCGATGGCATGGCTGCCCAGCGGCACGATGCGCGTCTTGCTGCCCTTGCCGGTGACGCGCACCTCGCCGGCGGCCATGTCGATCTGTTCCGGGTCGAGGCTCACCAGTTCGGCCAGACGCAGGCCGGACGAGTAGAACAACTCGAACATCGCCTTGTCGCGTATCGCTTCCGGCGTGTCGGCGGGCAGTTCGACCAGCCGCGCCGCCTCGTCGGGCGACAGCGCCTGCGGCAGCGTCTTGGGCGACTTGGGCGCGCGCAGTCCCACGCAGGGATTGTCGGCATAGCCGTGGTCGCGCATCAGGTAGGTGAAGAAGCCGCGCCAGGCAGACAGCATGCGCGCCAGCGAGCGGCCGCCCAGTCCCTTGCTGTGCAGCTGAGCGATGAAGCGGCGTATGTGGTGGACCTTGAGATTGGCGAGCGGTGTGCCCGCGGACAGTTCGAACAGGTGGCGCAGGTCGCGCGCGTAGTTCTCGGCGGTCAATTCTGAGTAGCGCCTCTCGTTGCGCAGCCACGCCAGGTAGCCATCGAGATATTGTTGATTATGCCCTTCGGCAGGTCTCAGGACATGCGTGGTAACGGTCATTGCGAAGGTGGCTCCGTAGGGGCGCGATGAATCGCGCCCCTACGGGGGGCATTAGGCGTGGTCGAGAGACGGGTGCAGCGCGGCGCTCACCGCGTCGGCGATGCGCTGCAGGAACATCGTACCCATGCCGGGGTAGAAGCGCTGCTTGTCCTCGCTGGCCATCACCAGCAGGCCGATGCTCTCGCTGCCCGCGTGCAGCGGCAGGTAGGCGAAGGAGTGCAGCTGCTTGCCGATCTCGCCGAACCAGTCGGCGGTGTCGTGCGCGGCCTGGTGCAGGCACACCGGATGTTGCTGCTCGTCGGTGAAGGCGATCACCTCGGCGCTGGGCGGGTTGGTCTTCCAGACCCGCAGCGTGGCATGCGGCACGGAGAAGATCTCGCGCAGCAGGTGAGGGACCATTTCCTGCAGCGTGGCGAGGTCGCGCGCGGCGAACAGGGAAACGACGAACTCGTGCACCTTGTGCTGCAGCGCGTCGTTCTCGTGCGCGAATGTGATCAGTTCCTGCAGCTTCTTCTCCAGCCCATGGTTCTTTTCGCGCAGCGCAACCATCTGCCGCTCGGAGAGCGAGATGGTGCGGCCGCCGTGCGGGTGCGGCAGCATGATCTGTGTCAGCAGGTCGGTGTGGCCTTCGAAGAATTGCGGGTTGTCCTGCAGGTATTGTGCGACGTCTTCTGCTCTCATCATTGCTCCCTATAAACTTATTTCGCCTTCGAAAACGGAGATCGCCGGGCCGGTCATTAGCACCGGCTCACCTTCGCCACTCCATGCGATGGTCAGCTGGCCGCCGCGTGTGGCGACGTTCACCGGGCTGTCCAGCAGGCCGCGACAGATGCCTGCGACCACCGCCGCGCAGGCGCCGGTGCCGCACGACAGCGTCTCGCCCGCGCCGCGCTCGTACACGCGCAGGCGGATGTGGTTGCGGTCCTTCACCTGCATGAATCCGGCGTTGACGCGCTTGGGGAAGCGCGGGTGGTGTTCGATCAGCGGGCCCAGCTTTTCCACCGGCGCATGTTCGACATCGGCGACAACCTGCACCGCGTGCGGATTGCCCATCGACACGGCGCTGATCTCCAGAGTCTCGCCCGCCACTTCCAGCGGCTCGCTCACCGAGCCCAAGCCAGCGAAGGGGATGCGCTCGGGCTCGAACACCGGCGCGCCCATGTTCACCGTTACGCGCCCGTCGTCTTCGAGGCGCGGCCTGATCAGCCCGCTCTTGGTCTCCACCACGATCTCGCGTTTCGGCGTGAGCTTGTGGTCGTGCACGAAGCGCACGAAGCAGCGCGCGCCGTTGCCGCACTGTTCCACTTCGCCGCCGTCGGCATTGAAGATGCGGTAGCGGAAGTCTGCATCGGCGTGCTGCGATTTTTCCACCAGCAGTATCTGGTCGCAGCCCACGCCGAAATGGCGGTCAGCGAGGAAGCGCAGTTGTTCCGGCGACAGCGCGACCTTCTGGCGCACGCCGTCGATCACGACGAAGTCGTTGCCCGCGCCGTGCATCTTGGTGAACTTCAATTGCATCATTGGTTATTCCTTTTGGCCGATCAATTCGGCGTGACGAAAACAATTCCGGGTATGGTCGTTGACCATGCCGGTCGCCTGCATGAAGGCGTAGCAGATCGTCGTGCCGACGAATTTGAAGCCGCGCCGTTTCAGTTCCTTGCTCATCGCGTCCGACTCGGGCGTGCTGGCGGGGACATCGGCCAGGCTGCGCCAGGCATTCTGTTTCGGACGGCCTGCGACGAATTGCCAGATGAACGCATCGAAACTGCCGAACTCGTCCCGCACTTCGAGGAACTTCTGCGCGTTGACCACCGCCGATTCCAGCTTGAGGCGGTTGCGCACGATGCCCGGATTCTGCAGCAGCGATTCTATTTGATTCGCGTCGTAGCGGGCAATGCGCGCCGCATCGAAACCGTCGAGCGCGGCGCGGTAGTTGTCGCGCTTGCGCAGGATGGTGATCCAGCTCAGGCCTGCCTGCGCGCCTTCCAGGATCAGGAATTCGAACAACGCGCGGTCGTCGTGCAACGGCACTCCCCATTCGCTGTCGTGGTAGGCGCGGTACAGCGGATCGTTCCCGCACCAGCCGCAGCGCGTTTTTTCCGTCATGCCCCCGTTCCGCACAGGTGCACGCAGTCGCGCCACATGCATCGGTCCATCACCACCGTGATGCCCGCGTCGCGCGCACGCTGCGCAGCTTCCTCGTGGACCACGCCGTCTTGCAGCCAGATGCGCTTGATGCCGAGCTTGATGCAGCTGTCCACGATTTCCGGCACATGCTCGGGGGCGCGGAACACGTCCACGATGTCCGGCAGCTCGGGCAGGCCCTCCAGGTCGGGATAGGCCTTTTCGCCCAATACCTCGTCGACCAGCGGCCTGACCGGGATGATGCGGTAGCCTTTGCCCTGAAGCCCGCGCGCCACGCCGAAGCTGGGGCGTGATTGGTTCGGCGACAGGCCGACTACGGCGATGGTGTGCACGGTCTGCAGCAGCTGGCGTATTTCGTCGAGGGAGGGATTGGTGAAGTTCATGTCGATCCGGGTTGTTGATGCGGCGCAATGGCAGCCATAATAAACCATTGCCCGTAACGAAGAGGTGGTGCCTTGAGCGCGATTCATCCGTCCCAGCTGGACTTTCTTGCCAGACATGCGCCTTTCGACCACATGGAGCCCGGACATCTTCGATGGATGCTGAAACGCATGCGTCTCGGCTACTACGCGGCGGGCGAGGTGATCGTGTCCCCGGAGCAGGGCGCGGTGGACCGCTTCCTGGTCATCAAGCAGGGCATGGTGCACGGCGAACAGAACGTCGCGAATGCGTCCGAGACGGATACCTGGCTGGAGTTGGCGGAGGGGGAATGCTTCCCGCTGGGCGCGCTGCTGGCCAATCGTCCGGTCGCCAGCGTTTACCGCGCGGGCAGCGACACCTTCTGCTATGAGCTTCCTGCCGCGGATTTCCGGCAATTGAACGAGATGAGCGCCGCGTTTCGCGATTTCTGCACGCGGCGCATCGCCAACCTGCTCGAACATTCCAAGCAGGTCATCCAGGCCCAGTACAGCCAGTCCAGCGTCGAACAGCAATCGCTGGCCAGTCCGCTGTCGGCGATCATCCGCCGCGCGCCGGTGACCTGTTCGCCCGACACTGCCGTGCGGCGGGCGCTGGAAGTCATGCACGAACAGCGCATCGGCTCCATGGTGGCAACCGACGAAGCGCAGCGGCCGCTGGGCATCCTGACGCTGCACGACGTGCTGGACCGCATCGCGCTCCCGCAGATCGATCTCGATCAGCCGGTCATCCAGGTGATGAGCGCTCACCTGTCGAGCATGCCGCCGCAGGCGCAGGCGCATGAGGCGGCGCTGATGATGGCGAAGCACGGTTTCCGCCACGTGCTGGTGGTCGAGCACGAGCGGCTGATCGGCCTGATCTCCGAAAAGGACTTGTTTGCCTTGCAGCGCGTCGGCCTGCGCGAGATCGGTTCGACCATACGCCACGCAGAGACGCCCGAGGTGCTGCAACAGGCTGCCGCCGACATCCGGCACATGGCGCACAACATGATGGCGCAGGGTGTGGCGCCGGAACAGCTGACCCAGTTCATCTCGACATTCAACGACCTGCTCACCTCCCGCGTGGTCGAACTGGAGTGCAAGGCCAGCGGCTTGCTCGGTACGGCCCTGCACGAGGGGCTGTGCTGGATGGCGCTGGGGTCGGAGGGGCGCGTCGAGCAGACGCTGAACACTGATCAGGACAACGCCATCATCTTCGACGTGCCGGAAGGCATGACCGCGGATCAGGTGCGCGAAAAACTGCTACCGGTGGCGAAACGTATCAACGAGAGGCTGGCGCTGTGCGGGTTCCCCTTGTGCAAGGGCGAGATCATGGCGGGCAATCCCAAGTGGTGTCTGTCGCTGGAGGAATGGAAGCGCACCTTCAACAACTGGATCAGCGGCGGCTCGCCCGAGCAGTTGCTGAACGCGACCATCTTCTTCGATTTCCGTGCGCTCTACGGCGCGCATCATCTGGCCGACGACCTACGCGGCTGGCTGGCGCGGGTCGCCAGCGACAACAGCCGCTTCCTGCACCTGATGGCGGAGAACGCGCTGAACAACCGCCCGCCGTTGGGTGTGGTGCGTGATTTCGTGGTGGGCAAGGAGAACAAGCTGGACCTGAAGGTGAACGGCATCACGCCGTTTGTGGATGCGGCCCGCATCTTCAGCCTGGCGGCGGGGGTGACGCAGACCAACACCATCCAGCGCCTGCGCCTGAGTGCGGCCAGGATGAACCTGCACGAGTCGGAGATCGATGCGTGGATCGATGCGCTGTTGTTTATCCAAGTGCTGCGCTTGCGCCATCACGACGAGTCGAGCGCAGAGGGAACCGGCGATGCCGTGCTGGACAATAAAATCGATCCGGAAGGATTGAACGAGCTGGACCGTCGCATCCTGAAAGAGGCCTTCCGCCAGGCGCGCAAGCTGCAGGCGCGGCTGTCGCTGGAGTATCACCTGTGATGCAGGAATCAAAGATCGTCCTTCACGTTCATCTCCTCGCCCGCTTGCGGGATAACCAGCGACTTGGCTGCGATTTTTTGCAGCTTAGTCGAATGGCTAGTTGTTTTATCCAGAGGATTGAGGAGAGGGGAGCGAGCCGTGTTCGCTAGGCTGGCGCGCTGGCTTCGCCGCGGACCGAGGCTGAGCCCGGAGCAGCAGATTCGATTGGACGCCTGGGAGGCGTTGCCCGAGGCCGGGCTGGACATGCCTTTCGGCGAGACGCGTTGCGTGGTGGTGGACGTCGAGACCACGGGGCTCAACCTGATGCAAGACCGGCTCATCTCCATCGGGGCCGTGGCCGTGGTGAACGGCAAGATCGATTTCGGCGACAGTTTCTATGTGGTGCTGCAGCAGCAGGCGGCCAGCGAAAAGAAGAATATCCTGCTGCACGGCATCAGCACCTCGGTACAACTCGAAGGCGCGCTGCCGGCGGACGCCTTGCTCGCTTTCCTCGACTATCTCGGCAAATCTCCCCTCGTCGCATTCCACGTGACCTTCGACGAGACCATGATCCGCCGAGCACTGCGCGAGTACCTCGGCCTGTCTTTCAGGCATCCGTGGATGGATCTGGCCTATGTGATGCCAGGCCTGAATCCTCCGCTGGCGAAGAAATATCGCGCGCTGGACGACTGGATAGGCCATTTCGGCATCCGCATCGATCTCCGCCACAACGCGCTCGCGGACGCGCTGGCCACCGCGCAACTGTTCCAGGTCGCCCTTGCGCAGGCGGGCAAGAAGGACATTGCCGACTACGCCGGCTTGCGAGACCTGGAGCAGGCGCAGCGGTGGATAAGTACTGTAAGCCGGCTGTAAGCTATATCACGTAATCTGCGCATGGTTTTATGAGGGGGGGCGGCCTGTTTGCCCCTGACATGTTGGTTGTCTGTGGAGGCGAGTATGTCTAATTCAAATGTCAATTGGGCGGCGATCGATGCCAATCCCAAGTTCCAGGCTCTGCATCGCAAGAAGACGTTTTTCCTGTGGGGGCTGATGGTCTTCTCCATCATCTATTACTTCCTGTTGCCGATCGGTGCCGCGTACTACAAGGAACTGTTCAACACCAAGGTGTGGGGCGTGGTCAACTTCGGCCTGCTGTTCGCCTTGTCCGAGTTCGTGGTGGCGTGGGCGATCGCTTTCGTCTATTCGAAGAAGGCCAATGCCGAGTTCGACGCGATGGCGCAGGAGATCATCGACGACGTGAACAGCGGGAGAATCAAATGAGCAAGAACCATATCAATTTCTTCCTGGCCGCCATTGCCATCCTCGGCAGCGGTGCGGCGTGGGCGGCTGGCGGCGCGGTGGCCGACGAGTTCAAGTGGATGACCTTCGCGGTGTTCGGCGCCATCATCGCCGTCACCATGGCGATCACCTACTGGGCGGCGCGCAGCACCCACAGCACGACCGAGTTCTATGCCGCGGGCCGTTCGGTCTCCGGCATCCAGAACGGCTGGGCGATCGCGGGTGACTACCTGTCCGCCGCGTCCTTCCTGGGTATCGCCGGCCTCATCTCGCTGTACGGCTACGACGGCTTCATGTACTCCGTGGGCTGGCTGGTGGCTTACATCACCGTGTTGCTGGTGATCGCCGAGCCTTGCCGCAACATCGGCAAGTACACGATGGGCGACATCCTGGCCTTCCGTAACGATCCGAAGAAGACCAAGACCGTGGCGGCGCTGTCCACCATCACCGTGTCCACCTTCTACCTGACTGCACAGATGGTCGGCGGCGGCGTGCTGATCAAGACGCTGATCGGTATCGACTACGAAGTGTCCGTGATCGGCGTGGGCATCCTGATGCTGGCCTACGTGGTGTTCGGCGGCATGAAGGCGACGACCTGGGTGCAGATCACCAAGGCCGTTCTGCTGGTCATCGCTTCCATCATCCTGGTGGGGCTGGTGTGGGCGCCTTACGGCTTCAGCCTGCCGGGCTACCTGGGACAAGTGGTTGCCGATCCTGACGTGCAGAAGCAAGTCGCCAAGCTGCTGGGCGACAAGGCTGCGACCATGACGCCGGAAGAACTCGGCCAGCGCTTCCTCGAGCCGGGCCTGTTCCTGAAGAACCCGATCGACCAGATCTCCCTGGGCCTGGCCCTGGTGCTGGGTACGGCCGGCATGCCGCACATCCTGATGCGTTTCTTCACCGTGCCGACGGCACAGGCTGCGCGCATCTCCGTGATCTGGGCGATGGCGATCATCGGCGGCTTCTACGTGCTGACCCTGTTCCTGGGCACCGGCGCTGCGATGCTGGTCGGTCCGGACAAGATCTCCTCCATCGACGCAGGCGGCAACATGGCCGGTCCGTTGCTGGCGCAGTTCCTGGGCGGCGGCGAGAATTCCGTCCTCGGTAACTTCATGCTGGCCTTCGTGGCGGCGGTGGCGTTCGCGACCATCGTCGCCGTGGTGGCCGGACTGGTGCTGGCTTCCGCTTCTGCGATGGCGCACGACATCTACGTCGGCGTGATCCGCGGCGACAAGGCGTCTCCGAAGGAGCAGGTGGTTGCGGCTCGCGTCGCGTCCGTCATCGTCGGCGTGATCGCGATCATCGTGGGCATCATGGCCAAGGGCCAGAACGTGGCGCACCTGGTGGCGCTGGCGTTCGCGGTTGCGGCCTCTTCCAACCTGCCTGCCGTGTTCCTGACCCTGTACTGGAAGAAGTGCAACACCAACGGCATCATCGCCGGCATGGTCGTGGGTACGCTGACTGCCATCGGCCTGGTGATGGTCTCCCCCAACATGACTTATCCGAAGGCTGTGATCGCTTCGGCCAATAAGGTGTTGAACGGCGAGCCCGCAGTGCCCGCGAAGGAAGCGCAGCCTGCCGTCGAGCGTTCGAGCTTCATGTGCGAACTGTTCGCGATGGAGGGCTGCGTGCTGGCCAAGCCTGCGCAGCCTGCTACTCCGGAGAAGGCCGCGAAGCCGGGTGCCGCCGAGAAGCTCGCCAAGCTGAACGAGAAGGTCGCTGCGCTGGAAACCTCGCTGCCGACCATCGCAGACGTGACAGCAAAGGCCACAGCCGAGGCTGATCTCGCCAAGGCGAAGAAGGACATCGCCGCGACCGAGAAGGCCAAGGCCAAGGCGGAAGCCGACCTCGCGAAGTTCGAAGGTCAGACCACCAGCATCATGGGTCTGGAGAAGCCGTTCTTCCTGCTGAAGAACCCCGGCCTGATCTCCATCCCGCTGGGCTTCCTGATGGTGATCCTGTTCTCGCTGTTCACGCGCGACAAGCGTGCTGAAGAGATGTGGGACGAGCTCTACGTGCGCCAGAACACCGGCATCAACGCAGAGGCTGCGACAGCACACTAAGCAGCACATAAGTTGTACCTCCCCTTGCCCCGCCGGTTCTCCGGCGGGGCTTTTTATTGGGCGTGGGGAAAACAGGTGTCGCGCCCGCGAATTAAGGAGCTGGCGGAGTAGGAGCGTGCCCTGCACGCGATATCGTTATTTCGCGTGCAGGGCACGCTCTTAACAATTGGCGAACTTAAACAAGCGGGCAGCCGCTGTACAATTGCGACCTTTGCGGGTCGGGTAGTGTCCCCCAAGATGCTTGTGTTGTATGTCACTTAACCACAGGAGTAGCAGTTGAGCGTTAATTACGATGAGTCGTCATTCAAGGTGCTCCGCGGGCTGGAGCCCGTGCGCCAGCGTCCCGGCATGTACACGACGCTGGACAATCCCAACCACATCATCACCGAAGTAGTCGACAACGCCTGCGACGAGGCGCTGGCCGGGTTCGCCAAGAACATCGTCGTCACCGCGTACACCGACGGTTCCGTGTCCGTGCAGGACGACGGGCGCGGCATCCCAGTCGGCATCCATCCGGAGGAGGGCGTGTCCGTCGTCGAGGTGGCGTTCACCGTGCTGCACTCCGGCGGCAAGTTCGACAAGGAGGCCGGCGGCGCATACAAGTTCGCGGGCGGCCTGCACGGCGTCGGCGTTGCCGTCACCAATGCGCTGTCGACCGCGGTAGAGATCACGGTGTACCGCGACGGCGGCGAGCACCATCTGCGCTTCGACAACGGCGTCGCGAAGAGTCCGCTGGCGAAACTGAGGGAATGCCCCAAGCGCAAGACCGGCACCACCGTGCGCGCGTGGCCGGACGGCAAGTATTTCGACGCGCCCGCCGTCAACCTGTCCCAACTTGAGCGCATGCTGCGCTCCAAGGCGGTGCTGCTGCCCGGCGTGACGGTCACGCTGCACATCGAGAAGACGGGCGAGACCCGGGCGTGGAACTACCCCGAAGGCTTGCGCGGCTACCTCGCCGAGGCGCTGAATGCGCAGGAGGAGGGCGGCATGCTGGTCGCGCCGATCTTCTCGGGCGAGCGCTACATCCCCAAGGGCGACGACAACTACGCCGAGGGCGAGGGCGCGGCATGGGCGCTGGCCTGGACCGAGGAAGGCGCGATCACCCGCGAGTCGTATGTGAACCTGATCCCGACCTGGTCGGGCGGCACGCACGATTCCGGCCTGCGCGACGCGATGTTCAACGCGGTGAAGAGCTTCATCGAGCTGCACGGCATGATGCCCAAGGGCGTGAAGCTGACGTCGGACGACGTGTCGAACCGCGCGAGCTTTGTGCTCTCCGCCAAGGTGCTCGATCCCTCGTTCCAGGGGCAGACCAAGGACAGGCTGGTGTCGCGCACCGCGCTGAAGCTGGTGTCTACCATGGTCAGCGACCCGCTGCTGCTGTGGCTGAACGAGCACATCGACTACGGCAAGCGCATCGCCGAAATCGTCATCAAGCAGGCGCAGAGCCGCATGAAATCGGCGCAGAAGGTCGAGAAGAAGAAGGGCTCTTCCGTGGCCGTGCTGCCCGGCAAGCTGACCGACGCGGCGGACTTCAATCCGGACCGCAACGAGCTGTTCCTGGTCGAGGGCGATTCCGCGGGCGGCTCCGCCAAGCAGGGCCGCAACAAGGAGTTCCAGGCCATCCTGCCGCTGCGCGGCAAGGTGCTCAACACCTTCGAGGTCGACCGCAACCGGCTGTTCGCCAACGCGGAAGTGCACGACATCGCCGTGGCCATCGGCGTCGATCCGCACGGCCCGGACGAGCAGGCCGACCTGTCCGGCCTGCGCTACAAGGGCATCTACATCATGGCCGACGCGGACGTGGACGGCTCGCACATCTCCACGCTGCTGCTGACGCTGTTCTTCCGCCACTTCCCGCAGCTCGTCGCCAACGGACACATCTTCTTAGCACAGCCGCCGCTGTTCCGCGTCGACGTTCCGGCGCAGGGCAAGAAGCCGATACGCAAGATCTACGCACTGAACGAGGACGAGCTCGCGGCGACCGAAGACCGGTTGCGCAAGGACAAGGTGCGCGAGGGCAGCTGGTCCGTCTCGCGCTTCAAGGGCCTGGGCGAGATGAACCCGGAGCAGCTGTGGGACACGACCATGAATCCCGATACGCGGCGCGCGCTGTGCGTGGCGCTGGACGGCGCTTCCATCGCCACGACGGAAAACACGATGACCATGCTCATGGCAAAACAGGAGTCGGGCTCGAGACGCGCCTGGCTCGAATATCACGGAAACGAGGTAACAGGCGATGTCTAACCTGCCGCAAAACGATCTGTTCGAAGGTATCGAAAGCGAAGAGCCTGTCGATACCCAGAGCGAACAAGCAATGGACGAACCCGCAGCATCCGGCGGAGGTCGCGGCAACGTCCGCCAGTTCTCGCCGCTCCCCCCGCCGCCCGACGGCGACACCGTGCCGCTCGCGCAGTACGCCGAGCGCGCCTATCTCGAATACGCCGTGTCGGTGGTCAAGGGCCGCGCATTGCCGGACGTGTGCGACGGGCAGAAGCCGGTGCAGCGCCGCATCCTCTACGCGATGCGCGAGATGGGGCTGGCGCACAACAGCAAGCACGTGAAGTCGGCGCGCGTCGTCGGCGAGGTGCTGGGCAAGTTCCACCCGCACGGCGACTCGTCGGCCTACGAGGCGATGGTGCGCCTGGCGCAGGGTTTCTCGATGCGCTATCCGCTGGTCGACGGGCAGGGCAACTTCGGCTCGCGCGACGGCGACAACCCGGCGGCGATGCGTTACACCGAAGCGCGCCTGACGCCGATGGCCGACCTGCTGCTGTCCGAGCTGAGCATGGGCACGGTGGACATGAAGCCGAACTACGACGGCCACTTCGAGGAGCCCGCGATGCTGCCCGCGCGCCTGCCGATGGTGCTGCTCAACGGCGCATCCGGCATCGCGGTGGGCATGGCGACCGAGATCCCGTCGCACAACCTGCGCGAGATCGGCGCGGCCGCGGCGCTCTGCGTGCGCAACCCGGACTGCTCGAACGACGAGCTGCTGTCCTCCATCGCCGGTCCCGACCTGCCCAGCGGCGGACAGATCATCTCGTCGCCGCACGAGATCCGCGAGTGCTACCGCACCGGGCGCGGCTCGCTGAAGATGCGCGCGCGCTGGAAGATCGAGGAGATGGCGCGCGGCCAGTGGCGCGTGGCCGTCTACGAACTGCCGCACGGCACCTCCGCGAAGAAGATCATGGAGGAGATCGAGGAACTGACCAACCCCAAGGTCAAGGCCAACAAGAAAGCCCTGTCTCAGGAACAGGTACAGAGCAAGCAACTGCTGTTGTCCGTGCTGGACAAGGTGTCCGACGAATCGGACAAGGATCACGCGGTGCGCCTGGTGTTCGAACCGAAATCCAGCCGTCAGTCCGCCGACGAGCTGATGACCATCCTGCTCGCGCACACCAGCCTGGAAAGCTCGCTGCAGCTCAACATGGTGATGATCGGCCTCGACGGCAGGCCGAAGCAGAAGCCGATGGCCGAGATCCTGCGCGAGTGGGCGCGCTTCCGCCTGGACACCGTGCGCCGCCGCTGCGAGCACCGCCTCGCGCAGGTCAACGACCGCATCCACATCCTCGACGGCCGCATGATCGTCTACCTCAATCTGGACGAGGTGATCGCGCTGATTCGCGAGTCCGACGAACCCAAGGCCGCGCTGATCGAGCGCTTCGAGCTGTCCGACCGGCAGGCCGAGGACATCCTTGAAATCCGCTTGCGTCAGCTGGCGAAGATGGAAGGCATCAAGATCGAGCGCGAGCTGCAGCAGCTGAAGGACGAGGGCGCCGAGCTGAACAAGCTGCTCGGCTCGGATTCCGCGATGCGCCGCCGCGTGGCGAAGGAGATCGACGACGACATCAAGACCTTCGGCGACGACCGCCGCACGCTGATCGAGCAGGCCGAGCGCGTCGTGCTGACTGCGCAGGTCGTGGACGAGCCGGTCACCGTGGTGATCTCCCGCAAGCACTGGGGGCGCACCAGGCAGGGCCACGGCCTCGACCTCTCCGGCGTCTCGTTCAAGGAAGGCGACGGCCTGCTGGCCGCGTTCGAGTGCCGCACCACCGACCACTGCATCGTGATCTGCAGCAACGGCCGGGTGTGCAGCATCCCCGTGCACCAGCTGCCCGGCGGCCGCGGCGACGGCGTGCCGTTGTCCACGTTGATCGACGTGGCGACGGGCGCGAAGATCGTGCATGTGATCTGCGGCAATGCCGAACAGCACGTGATGCTGGCCACCGCCGCCGGTTACGGCTTCACCTGCACCATAGGCAACATGGTCGGCCGCAACAAGGCCGGCAAGCAGTTCATCAGCGTGGAAGGCGAGCAGATCCTCCAGCCCGCCCTGTTCACCCCCTCCGAGAAATCACTGGTCGTGGCCGCCTGCCGCTCCGGCCGCCTGCTCGCCTTCCTGTTGGCCGAGATGAAGCAGCTTTCAGGCGGCGGCAAAGGCGTCGTGGTGATGGGCATCGCGGAGGACGACGAACTGGCCGCGGTTGCCGTGATCAACGATCCCAAGGTGACCGTGATCGCGCACGGTGGCGCCCGCGAGCAGGTTATGCAGCTTTCGGACAAGGACCTGCAAAATCATTTCGGCAAACGGGCCCGTATGGGTAAGCAGCTGCCTATGAAGGGGAAGGCGGTTGTGGCTGCGCTGAAACCGTAGGCCGCATTCAGTTTCAAATTATCTGACACAGCTCAGGTTAGGTCTTTTGAGGAATATATGAGAAGTACCGATCAACTGCACAAATATATGGGGGTGGAAGGCGCTATTCGGTTTTTCAATACGATGGGGCTTCGTTTTACACAACCTGACCAATTAAATGATCCATACGAATGTCATTTGGCATTTGATAAAAAAGTTAGAGAGCAACTAGTTGAGGATTTTGTAAGCCATACGGTAAAGAGTAAGCCTGATGGAGATTTAAAACGCATAAGCGATATGGCAGAGAGAAATGCAGACTCATTGCTTGAAATGGCGTTGGAAAACTATAAAGAAACTAAAAATCAATTAGGAGTTTTGTCATTATCGGAAGACCCTCTCAACTTACTAATGTGGGCACACTATGCTGATAAGCACCAAGGTGTAGTTATTGAACTGGATTTCACCCATGAGTCCTTATTCAAAGTAGTTGGTGGGGGCAGAATGTTTTCCACTTTAAGTTCTGTCAGGTATCAGAATGAAAAGGTGGTAGGTGTGCCTACTCCTGATAAAGTTATCGAATCATTATTAGTTAAGTCTCTAGATTGGGAATACGAAAAAGAGTGGCGGTTCATTCGGACACTTAACCTCTTAGAGGAAGTAGAAGATGGAATTTTCGTAGGAAAAATTTCCCCTAAAGCTATAAAACGTGTGATTTTCGGATCTAGATTTCCAGAGGAAAAATTGGCAGAAATAACTAAATTCACTAAGTTGCCAGAATTTTCCCATGTGAAATTAGAAAAAGCATTAATGATCCCCAATAGATTCGAGCTTAGAACAATTGAATTAGGTAAGTTTGCGTGGACTTTGTTACATAGAGAGCACCATTTCGGCAATGTAGCAAGAGAAGCATTACTATGCGTTGTTATGGAAGAGGATGAAGAACAGTCCTAGCTTGCCATTCTACTGGCCTGCGTAAAAGCCGCGCAGGCCAGTGATTTTTTTGGGCATTGGATCTGACTAGAAAGGTTTGATATGGATATAACTTATATTGATCTGCTAAAAAACCTTGCTGCAGCTGTGGCTGGTGGTGTTGGCACGTTGCTGATAGCGAAGATTCGTAACAAAACCGCCTACATCTCTTTCTATTGGACTTCCAATCGAATTGCTTTGTCGGCCAACGACTCAGTTTTTGGTGATGTCAGAGTGACCTGGCAGGGAATGCCAGTAAGAAATCTCCACATGTTCGTTTTTGACGTTGAGAACACCACTACGCAAGACTATGAAAATATTGACCTGCGAGTGTACTCGGACGATGAGACACTGATTCTCAATGAAAAAACTGAGGTAATTGGTTCACCATACACCGTACACTGGTCTAAGGAATATCAGTCTCGCCAGTATGTTGCACCTGAAACTCAGCCGACTGCGCCGCAGCTTAAGGAGCATCATCACAACCGCGAGTACAACATCCCGGTTTTCAATCGAGACCAAAAGTTGAGACTTTCTTACCTGTGCAACCGTCCTAATGATGATGAGTTGCCAATGTTGTTCATTGCTACACCTTCGCGTGGAATAAAGTTGAAGTTGGCTCACAGTCCATCAATAACTCTCAATCCAATTTGGGGAGTGCCTATTCACGCTGCCATGTTTAGGGCACTCGCAGTCTCCATTGTTGTGGTCGTCGCGAGTGCGGCCTACATTGATAATGTGTTGACCGCGTCTGCGGTATGTATGTTTGTTGGCCTCACAGGCCAGATATTTGGAGCTGCTCTATTCAAGGTTGAGCGCTTCATACGAAATTTGGTGTCGGGATGAAAGCTACAATTCGCACAAGTGCGACGGCTCTGCCGGGCCACAGCCTAGAAGATTAAAAGAGTCAGCTTCGCGTTTCATTTGATGTGCGAAAAACGCACGCTGATCCTTGTCCCAATCCCTCCACTCCCCGCATCCAGCCTGATCTCCGCCCCATGCCGCTTGGCGACCTCGGCGACGATGGCGAGGCCGAGGCCGCTGCCGCTCTGGCCGCTGCCGAGGATGCGGTAGAAGCGTTCGAACACGCGTTCGCGGTGTTCCGGCGCGATGCCGGGGCCGTTGTCTTCCACGTATAGCTCCGCGCCCTGCGCGGTGGCGTTGACGCCGACGGTGATGTGTCCACCCTCTGGCGTGTAGCGGATGGCGTTGTCGATCAGGTTGTTGAGCATCTCCGTCAGGCTGGCGGCATCGCCTTGCACTTCCACCGTTTCCGCGCCTTCGTAGCCGAGGTCGATGTTCTTCTCCAGGGCCATGTGCACCCAGTTGACGGTGCATTCCTGCGCGAGGTGGTTGAGGTTCAGCGCGGCGAAGCTTTCGGTGCCTTGGCCGCCCGGTTCGTTGCGGGCCAGCGCCAGGAGCTGGTTGACGAGGCGGATGCCGTGCTGGGTGCTGGTGAGGATGTGTTCGAGCGCGTGCTGTTTCTGTTCCGGGTCGTTCGTGCGCAGTGCCAGTTCGGATTGGGTCTTCAGGCCGGCGAACGGCGTGCGCAGCTGATGTGCCGCGTCGGCGACGAAGCGCTGCTGGGCCTGCATGACCTGCTTCAGCCGTTCGAGCAGGTCATTCACCGCATCGATCAGCGGGCGCACTTCCGCGGGCGCCTGGCTGCCGTCGAGCTGGCTCAGGTCGTCGCGCTTGCGGTTCAGCACCTCGTTCCGCAGTCGCTCGAGCGGCCGCAGCCCTTGCTTCAATCCGTACCATACGACGGCGAGCGCGATCAGGGTCAGCAACAGTTGCGGGATGACGATGTTGGAAAGGATGCCGCGGATGAGCGCCTGGCGTTGCTGCGTGGTCTCGGCGACGTGCAGCTGGAGCACATGGCCGTTGGACTGGTAGACAAGGCTGACCATGCGTGTCTTCTGTCCTTCGCGTTCGCCGTTGCTGAACAGCGGACCGGTCCGGTCGCGTCGGTACGAGAGCGGGCGCAGGGTGTTGCCGTTGCCCGCGAGTTTGCGTCCCTCGCTGTCGGTGACGGTGTAGACCACCTTGTCCGGCATGCCTGGGTCGGAGCCGTCGGGGAGAGGGGGCACCACGTCCAGCTGTTCGTGGCCGCTGCCCAGTTTCAGGTCGTCCGCGATCGCATAGGCGCGCTGCAGCAACACCAGGTCGTACGGCTGGTTGGCGTAGTTGATGGTGGCGAAGTAGCCGACGACCGTGCTGACCAGCCACAGCAGGTAGAGCGAGAGCATCAGCCGCTGCATGAGGTAGCTGCGCAGGGAAAGGATCTTTTTTTCCGTGGCGCTCATGCCGGTGTTTGCACGTTTGGGAATTTGGGGGAAATGGCGGTCAGGTCAGGCTGTCGATGACGTAACCCAGGCCGCGTATGGTGCGGATGGTCACGCCGGCGGGCGCAATCTTTTTCCGCAGGCGATGGATGTAGACCTCGATGGCGTTGCTGCTGGCCTCTTCCGAATAACTGTAGATGCGCTCCAGCAGCTGTTCCTTGCTGATGACGCGCCCGGCGCGCAGCATCAGCGCCTCGAGTACGCCGAGTTCGCGCGTGGTGAGGTCCAGCGGTTTGCCGTCGATGGCGGCACGCCGTTCTATGCTGTCGAACGTGAGCGAGCCGCAAGTCAGCAGGGGGTTGGTGCCGCATTGTCCGCGCCTGAGTAGGGCGCGGGTGCGCGCCTCCAGTTCCTGCAGGTTGAACGGCTTGGAAAGGTAGTCGTCGGCGCCAAGGTCGAGTCCCTTCACGCGGTCTTCCACGCTGTCACGCGCGGTGAGGATGATGACGGGCACGTGGTTGTTGCGTTCGCGCAGGTTGCGCAGGACGGTGAAGCCATCGACTTTCGGCAGCTGGATGTCGAGGACGATCAGGTCGAACGGCTGTCCTCCCTTCAGGATCGTGTCCGCCTCCGAGCCGTCCGCCACCCGGTCGACGGCATAGCCGGCCTGCTGCATGGCGCGGGTCAGGCCGTCGGCCAGTACTTCATCGTCTTCGGCAATCAGGATGCGCATCTTGCGGGACTCAGGGGTTCCTCAGGGAGTGGCGGCAGGATAGGTGCTGCCTAGTGTGGGGCATTGTAATTGGCGGGGTGGAAATGTCAAAAGTGCGCCCGTCAATTCGCGTAAGGGTGCATGGGATGGCTGCCTGCGGAGTAGAATCGGCAACCGTCTTGATACGCGATAAAACAGGGGGACGCATGCAGTTGACCGAGAAGCACCGACAGTACTGGCACAGGAATCTCCGGCTGACGGCGGTGCTGCTGGCGATCTGGTTCGTCGCGACCTTTGTGGTGGTCTGGTTCGCCAGGGAGTTGCAGTCCGTCACCGTGTTGGGTTTCCCGTTCCCGTTCTACATGGGGGCGCAGGGGGCGTTGCTGATCTACGTGATGCTGGTCGGCTACTACGCCTGGCGCATGGACCGGCTGGACCGCGAGTGCGGCGTGCAGGAAGAGGGCGAGTGATGGCAGGCCAGTCGGGATTCTTCTCGCAACTCAAGCGCTACTATTCCCTCTACGCGGGCGGCTTCATCGGCTTCGTCGTCATGCTGGCCATCCTCGAACAGATGGGGGTGCCCAACGTGGTGCTGGGCTACTTCCTGCTCGGGGCGACGGTGTTGCTGTATGCGGGCATCGGCATCCTGTCCAGGACCTCCGATGTCTCGGAATACTACGTGGCGGGGCGGCGCGTCCCGGCCTTCTTCAACGGCATGGCGACCGCGGCGGACTGGATGTCGGCCGCGAGCTTCATCGGCCTCGCGGGCACCCTGTATCTCTCCGGTTACGACGGCTTGGCCTTCGTGATGGGCTGGACCGGCGGCTTCGTTCTGGTGGCGTTGCTGCTGGCACCGTACCTGCGCAAGTTCGGCCAGTACACCATCCCCGATTTCCTCGGCGCGCGCTACGGCGGCAACCTTCCCCGCACGGTCGGCGTGTTCGCCGCGATCCTGTGCTCGTTCACCTACGTCATTGCGCAGATCTACGGCGTGGGCCTGATCGTCAGCCGTTTCACCGGGCTGGATTTCGGCGTCGGCGTGTTCGTCGGCCTGGGCAGCGTCCTGCTGTGTTCCTTCCTCGGCGGGATGCGCGCGGTGACCTGGACGCAGGTGGCGCAGTACGTCATCGTGATCGTGGCCTTCCTCATCCCCGTGATCTGGCTGTCGGTGAAGCACACCGGCAACCCCGTGCCGCAGGCGGCCTACGGCTATGTGCTGAAGCAGGTCACGGCGCGCGAACAGGTGCTGAACGATCCGGCCACCCAGGACGGTGCGCGCGAGGCACAGGTGCGTGCCATCTACAAGCGTCAACAGGAAGCGGCGGAGGCCAGGCTGAAGGCGTTGGAGGCCGGCGGTGCCGCATGGCTGGCAGAAGAGAAGGCGAGGCTGGTCAAGGCGGCAGCCGAGCTGAAGGCCAGACACGATGAGGACCCCAAGGCGATCGCGGCGGCTGGCAAGGCCGTGGCGGATTTCCCGGCGGGTGTCGCTGCCGCACGCAGCCTGTGGCGAGCGGAGGCCGAAGCGGCCCGAGCCAAGGCGGGACCCATCGCCGCCCATGCCGAGCCGTTTGCGGGCGACGAGGAGACGCGCGACAAGAAGCGCAAGAACTTCATCGCGCTGGTGCTGTGCCTGATGGTCGGCACCGCGGCATTGCCGCACATCCTGATGCGCTTCTACACCACGCCGACGGTGAGGGAGGCGCGCCACTCGGTGTTCTGGGCGCTGCTCTTCATCACCCTGCTGTATATCACCGCGCCCGCGCTCGCGGTGCTCGCGAAATACGACGTGTATACCCTGCTGGTGGGGTCGAGCTTCTCCGAACTGCCGAGCTGGGTGTCGGCGTGGGCCTCGGTGGACAAGTCGCTGATGAGCGTGACCGACATCAACAAGGACGGCATCGTGCAGCTGGCCGAGATTACCATCGGCGGCGACCTCATCGTGCTTGCCACCCCCGAGATCGCGGGCCTGCCCTATGTGGTCACCGCGCTCGTGGCGGCTGGCGGCCTCGCCGCCGCGCTGTCCACGGCGGACGGACTGATGCTGACCATCGCCAACTCGCTTTCGCACGACGTGTACTTCAAGATGATCGATCCGAAGGCGCCGACCAAGCGCCGCTTGTTCATCTCCAAGGGATTGCTGCTGGTGGTGGCGGCGTTCGCGGCCTACGTCACCTCGCTCAAGCCGGGCGACATCCTGTTCATGGTCGGCGCCGCATTTTCGCTCGCCGCATCCTCGTTCTTCCCCGCCTTGGTGCTGGGCGTGTTCTGGAAGCGCGCGAACAAGACCGGGGCGATCTTCGGCATGGCCGGCGGCCTGGTCACGTGCATGACCTACATGTACATCACCTACCCGTTCTTCGGCGTGAGCGCGCCGCTGTGGTGGGACATCAACCCGGTTGCGGCGGGCATCTTCGGCATGCCGGTCGGCTTCGCCGGCATCATCGTCGGCAGCCTGCTGACCGCCGCTCCGCCCCGCGAGGTCCGGGCGCTGATCGACCACGTGCGCTATCCCGACCTGGGAAGCGATCGCAAGACGGGAACCTCACAATAGGGATCATTCGAAGCAACGACCATGACGATTACAAAACGCACCATCATCTACGTGTCGGACGGCACGGGCATCACCGCGGAGACCTTGGGCCACGGCCTGCTTGCGCAGTTTCAGGGAGTCGAGTTCCGGCCCCTGCGCTTCCCCTTCCTCGACAGCGAGGAAAAGGCCAGGGACTGCCTCGCGCGCATCAACGAGTTGGGACAGCGCGAAGGCGTTCGCCCCATCGTCATCATGACGCAGACCAATCCAGACCTCAGCGCGCTCCTGCATCAGGCCGACGCGTTCTTCATCGACCTGTTCGATACCTTCATCGCCCCGCTGGAGCAGGAACTCGGTTGCAGATACACGCGCGCCGTTGGACGTTCGCACGGGCATGCCAATCCGGACTACAACTCGCGCATCGCGGCGATGAATTTCGCGCTGGCACACGACGACGGCGTATCGGATGCCGATCTGAAGAATGCCGACATCATCCTGGTGGGCGTGTCGCGCAGCGGCAAGACGCCGACCAGCCTGTACCTTTCCCTGCAGTTCTCGCTGAAGGCCGCGAACTATCCGCTGATCCCGGAGGACTTCGAGCGCGGCCAGCTGCCCTCGCGGCTGCAGCCCTATCTCAACAAGCTGTTCGGCCTGACCATCTCGCCGGAGCAGCTGCACCGAATCCGCCACGAGCGCCGCCCCAACAGCAAATATTCATCGCTGGAAAACTGCCGCTATGAAGTCGCCGCGGCGGAGAAGATGATGAAGCGCGAAGGCATCAAGTGGTTCGACACCACGGCGAAATCGATCGAGGAACTGGCGGTGCAGCTGATGCAGGAACTCAATCACGAGCGGTGAGTTAGGCGGGGCAGGGATGGATGATGATTGAGTCGCTCAACTCTTCCTTGCATGCTTTCCGCGAAAGGTGCGAACCCAGAACCATGCCTCAAGCAAACATCCAACAAACAAAAATACAGAGCTGACACCACTTGAACCTGTGCCGTACATGGCCATTGCGGCCAAAAGGATAACCGCTGATATCAGGTGATATTTCATTTTTCGCTTTCCGGAAAGAAATTCAGGGAAGGTAGCTCAATTATCAATCTACGCTAGAACTCGGCATTACTTGCACGCCATCTTCAAGCCGTGAGTGATTCTTACAAACCGCGAGAAGAGATTGCCTATGCTCTTGTTGCCGTTGGTCACGATGGCGACGGACAGCCCGGTTCGGTGATCGCCATAGGCCAATGAAGAAAACATCCCGGCGTGTCCGAAGCAACCGCTCGTCCCCCACCAGCCGTAAAACGAAGGCGTCAAAGTGCCCAGCATGAAACCGCGCCCGAGCGAGAGATAGGTGTTGACGGATTTGTTCCACCCGGATACCTGTCGCGTTGTGTAGCGCTTAATGAATTCCTCTTTGATGATCTGCTCGCCGTTACGCGTGCGTCCTCCGTCGGTCATGAGTTCGTAAAACGCCGCGAGGTTGGCGGCATCGGTCACCATGCCGAAGGCCGGATTGCCGGCGGCGAATACCGCCGTATCGTTGTTCTTCTCCTCGAAGCGATCGGCCACATCCATTCCGGCGATGACATAGCGGTCTTTGCCTTGCCAATAAGACCAGGCCAGATCGTCGAGTTGATTGGGGCCGAGACCGTAGTGCATGTTGCGCAGCCCGAGCGGCGCGGCAAGCCGGCTTTGGAATACTTCGGCAATCGATTGCCCGGTAAGACGGGTGACCAGTTGATCGAGGATGACACCGTATTCCGCAGGCATATAGGCGAAGGTGCTGCGCGGGTAACGGGGCGGCGTCCTGAGCAGATGCTGCCACACCGCATCCCGGTCATTCCATATCTCGTGGTTGTCGATCAGATCCGCAAGGATGATGCCTGCACGGTGCGTCAATACATCGAGGATGGTGATCCCGTCGCGCCCCAGTCCCGCAAATTCCGGCAGCACGCTCATCACCGGTTGCGATACATCCAGCAAACCTTGCGACTCCAGCATGGCGATCACCACGGCAGCCATGGGCTTGCCGGTGGAATACACCGGGAAAGGCGTGTTGTCCTGCACCTTGACGAGTGTGTCGCCGCCGCGCCCCTGCCAGCCTCTGGCAACGCCGCAAGCCAGCTTAAGCACCACCTTGCCGCTGCGGCGCACCACCAGTTGCCCGCCGGGAAACTCCCCCTGTTGCTGCTGCCTGAGAAATTCATCGGCCACCTGGCGGATGCGGTCCGGATTCATGTTGACGCTGGATGCCTCCGCTGTCGGGTCATAAGGGAAATTGTCAGTCACGATGGGCCTCCATATTTTTTGTTTTGGTGTTCGGAATTTTTTTGCCGGAAACTTTGGCTCCTTGCTGGAATATTTGGAAGCAGGTTTTACAGCTTGCTTGCAATGCG
>DASTGP010000140.1:0-3239 GCA_035605585.1 Gallionella sp.
CGAACGCAAGGTCCAGGGATCTTCCAGTCCGATGTGAAACGGCTGGATCGCTACGCGGGTGTTGCGCGCCAGCAGCGCCGCGCCCGGTTTTGCGACGTACACAGGCCCGCGCGGGCCGTCGATGGTGAAGGCCACGCTGTCATTCTTGTCGAGGATTTTGTGCATGCCCAGCAGCGCGCGCACGCCTCCGCGGGAGCTTGAGCCGCGTACCGCCGGGAACCCGAACATCTCGATGATGCGCGCGATGTACTCGCCGTCGAAGCTCTTGCTGGTCATCACAGCGATGTTGCGGCGGCGGAAGAACCACGTAGCGGGGAACACGCAGCGGTGCCAAAAGACGTAGATGGCGGGATGAAAGTGCTCCGTCGGTGGGCCGCCTTCCTCCATGGAGACAGTGAACCGCAGCGTGGGGCCGATCAACCGGATGGCGAAATAGCCCAGCGTCGATACCAGTGAGAGCACGATGCGCTGACGCAAGGAAAATCCTTGCTGTTCGTCGGCGGCAGCGTTCACTGGTGGCGCGGAGGTGGTCACAGATCGATTCTACATGGGGTGCATCTGATTCGTGGCAGGTGGAATACGCGGTTATTAGTTCTCAGTCGTCAGTCGTCAGTCGTCAAAACTGATAACTAGAACTGGTTTCATAAATAGGATGGGGGGCCCTGAAGGGCTTACCTCAGGGGCTAAAGCCCGCGACTTTTGCGAGGTTGTACGACCCGGAACATAGGTAACACTTTGAACCGGGCACATAGGTTACACATTCAGCCCGAAAGTTTCGTTGTTTGTTCTCCGTCGGGAACATGGTAATCGCAGTCGTCGTGCGGTGGGAATGTGGGAATCTCGGGTTTTGAGATTTCCATATTTCCACCGCAATTCTGTTGGCCGTCGGAATGCGGCAACGGACGTGTGAGTAACTGCTGGGTATCGAACCAGGCGATCGGAACCGTGGCAAAGTAAACGCGCCAGTAGCGATCATCGACCGGTTCGAGCCCGATGCGTTCGCCGGCCAGCGCCTTGCCGAGGAATACGCCTTGTCGCTTCCATAGAAACTGGCCGCGCGTGTGTACGCGCCGCACTTCGAAGCCCGTGTCGTATTCCGGTTCGTTCACCCGGTCCGGATATGGGCGGGGGGAAGGTTCGTAACACGAAGCTGGCGTGTGCAGGCCCAGCGCCTCATGCGGTCGCTCCTCGTTGTACTCGCGACGGAAGCAGTTAAAGGCGCGCTGCTGTTGCCGCCGATTGGCCGCGGCCGGAGTGGCCGTCTCTGCCTTGAGGGTTCGGTGCATGCGTTCGTGACGTCCGTTTTGCTCGGGATGGCCGGGTTCGATCCGCTCCGGCACGATGCCCAGCTTCATCCAGTACAGCGACAGGCGCGACAAGCCCGCTACGCCGCGCGAGGCAAACGGCGATCCGTTGTCGCTGCGCATCGCCTGCGGCAATCCGTACTCGCGAAACGCAGCTTCGCAGATGGCCCGTACCTGCTCGGTGTCGGTCTTGGCTACGGCCTGGCAGCGCAGCAGATAACGGCTGTAAGCATCGGTGATGGTCAGCGGATCGATGCGGCTGCCGTCCTGAGCGAGAAACCACCCTTTGAAGTCGATGCACCAGACCTGGTTGGGCCCGCCGGCATGCGCAAACGGCTGCGTGTAGGGCGGCGTCTTGCGGCGCACTCGCGTGCGGTTAATCAACCCTTCGCGTTTCAACAACTCGCCCATCGTGCTCGGCGCAGGCCACGACCGTTGCGGATAACGAGTCTCCAGCCAGCGGCGCAGCTTGCGCGGCCCCCAGCTCATGTGTGCTCGACGCAACTCAATGACCTCGTCCTCGATCGCCGCCGGCGTTTGATTGGGATGCCGCAGCGGAGCCCGGCTTCGGTCTTGCAACCCGTCCATCCGCTCCTGTTCCCAACGTTCCAGGATCTTGTAGCCCGTCTTGCGCGCAATCCCGTACTGTCGGCACAGCTCCGCCATCGTCCACAGACCAGTTTCGTAATCCAAAACAAACCGCCCTCGCTCTTCCACTACTCCGCTCACTTTCCAAGGCATGCTTCCTTCTACATGCCTCCGCTGCTCCGAGCGAAGTGTTACCTATGTCCCCGGTTTGTTCTGTTACCCATGTCCCCGGTCCGTACCTGCGTTTGCGGCACGGCTGAAGCCGTGCCCTTCCCAACAAGCGCGTTTGTCAGCAGTCTGAGACCGCCATTGCTGGCGGCCTGGTGAACGATCCCTGCGGAGGTTACGCGACTTCTTCGCGTTTCTTGGCCGGAGCGGGTCCGGCGATGAGTCCCTCCGAGCTTTCGTCATTCGGGCACTCGCCGAGAATCGGCTGGCATCCGGAGTCTGGTCCGCCAACATGTGCGGGGGCTGTTGCCGAGCCACTCTGGAACTGTTCTTCCTCGGTGGAACCGGTCAGCGCGAGGGTGGAAGCCGTGCCGCCTGAGATCAGCGTGGCAATCTCATCGAAATAGCCGGTGCCGACGAAGCGCTGGTGCTTAACTGCCTCGTAGCCGTATTCGCGCTCGCGGCCGAACTCTTTCTCCTGAAGGCGCGAATAAGCGGTCATGCCAAGGTCCTTATAGCCGCGTGCCAGTTCAAACATGGAAAGGTTCAGCGAGTGGAAGCCGGCCAGGGTGATGAACTGGAACTTGTAGCCCATCTCGCCGAGGGTGGGGATGAAGCGGGCGATGTCCTTGTCGCTCAGCTTCTTTTTCCAGTTGAACGACGGCGAACAGTTGTAGGCCAGCAATTTGCCCGGGAACTTCGCATGGATGGCTTCGGCGAACTTCTTGGCGTCGTCGAGGTCCGGTTCGCTGGTCTCGCACCAGAGCATGTCGGCATAGGGGGCATAGGCAAGCGCACGCGCGATGGCCGAGTCGATTCCGCCGCGAATGCGGAAGAAACCTTCGTAGGTACGCGGGCCGCTGATGATGAAGTCGCCGTCTTTCGGATCGACGTCGCTGGTGATGAGCTGCGCGCTCATAGCATCGGTGCGCGCGACGATCAGCGTCGGGACGCCGCACACGTCGGCCGCGAGTCGAGCTGCGACCAACTTCTGGACGGCTTCCACGGTCGGCACTAACACCTTGCCGCCCATGTGGCCGCACTTCTTCGCCGACGACAACTGGTCTTCGAGGTGGACCGCGGCGGCTCCGGCCTCGATCAGCGCCTTGGTCAATTCGAAGGCGTTGAGTACGCCACCGAATCCGGCTTCAGCATCGGCAACCAGCGGTGCGAACCAGT
>DASTGP010000152.1:0-48969 GCA_035605585.1 Gallionella sp.
CTGCCGGCCTTGACTCGTATCCACTGCGGCTTGCGCAGCCGTTCCTGAAGCGGCACGATCTTGATCGGATTGCGCGCGGTCTTTTCTTTTCCGGTCTGCTTTTCGGCGGTACTCATAAGTGTCCGTTATTCGTGAATTTCATTTTTGCAGGAGCGGGCCTGCTCCGCGATACATATTTCATCCTGAAAATCGCAGTTAAGCGCTTGCAATACAGCGCAAGCCTATGTGGGGCGAGCTCTTCACGCTTTGTTCAAGCTCGCCTTTGGGGGGCAATTGTAGGAGCGTGCCCTGCACGCGAACAGCGCTATCGCGTGCAGGGCACGCTCCTACAAAAACTCTGCCGAGTTTTTTAGGTTCATTCGCGGCCATGGCCAGCTCCTACGGAAGCCAGATGCCGTTGCAGTCCGTGGACCAGGTTCTGTGCCAGCTCCGCCTGCAGTTCGTTGAGCGGGGCGGTGATGCCGAGTTCGCAGGCCTGGGTGACGCGCAGCCCGGCATAGCCGCAGGGGTTGATGCTGGCGAACGGCGTCAGGTCCATGTCCACGTTGAATGCCAGGCCGTGGTAGCAGTAACCGTTCCTGATCTTCAGTCCCAGCGAGGCGATCTTGGCGCCGTTGACGTACACGCCCGGCGCATCTTCGCGCCCCTCGGCGGCGACGCCGTAATCGGCGAGCAGGTCGATCACCGCCTGTTCCATCAGCCGCACCAGTTCGCGTACGCCGATCTTCCAGCGGCGCATGTCGAGCAGCAAATAGGCGACGATCTGGCCGGGGCCGTGGTAGGTGATCTGTCCGCCGCGGTCGATCTTCACGACGGGAATGTCGGAGGGGTTGAGCAGGTGTTCCGGCTTGCCCGCGAGTCCTTGCGTATAGGTCGGCGGATGTTGCACCAGCCAGATCTCATCGCGCGTTTCGCTGGTACGCTCGGCGGTGAATTTCTTCATCGCGTCCCAGGTCGGTTGATAGTCGACCAGTCCCAGCGTTCGGATGTGCGGAATCATGCCGTGGTTACAACACCATGACCACCATCGGGTGGTCGCACAGTTCCTGGTAGAGCGCATCGAGCTGCTCGCGCGAGGTGGCGCGGATGGTGCAAGTCAGGCTGACGTAGCGCGCGTTCTTGCTGGCGCGCATCTCCATGCTGGCCGCGACGAATCCCGGGTCATGCTTGTTGACTACTTCCAGCACGGCCTGGGCGAAGCCCGCCTGTTGCTGGCCGAATATCTTCAGCGGAAAGTCGCAGGGATACTCGACCAGACTGTCTTTCAATTCGCTCTTGGTTGCTTCGTTATTCATTTGCGCATCACATCCCGTTTGAAATCCTGATACAACTGGTACAGCCTGGCGAACATCGCGCCGGGCTTGCCAGTGCCCACCGGCTTGCCGTCGACATGGGTGATCGCCAGCACCTCTTTGGTGGAGGAAGTGAGCAATAGTTCATCGGCCGCGAACACCTCTTCCTTCATCACGCGGCGTACTTCGTACGGAATGTCGTTGGCGGCGGCGATCTCCAGTATCACGTCGTAGGTGATGCCGGGCAGCATCAGGTTGTCCTTGGGCGGCGCGAGTAGCCTGCCGTCCTTTACCACGAAGATGTTGCTGGCCGCACCTTCGGTCATGAATTCGTTGTCGCGGATCAGGATGGTTTCCGCGCAGTTTGCTTCCACCGCCATCTGGCGCAGCAGCACGTTGGGCAGCAGCGAGATCGACTTGATGTCGCAGCGCAGCCAGCGGTTGTCTTCTGCCGTGACGCAGCCGATGCCGCTGCGCAGCAGTTCGGCGGGCGGCGCGGGCAGCGGGCTGGTCATTGCAAAGACCGTCGGCGGGACCGGAGGATTGGGGAAGGCGTGGTCGCGCTTCGCGACGCCGCGCGTGATGTGCAGGTACAGGTACTGGTCCTCGCCTTCGTTGCGCGCGATGATCTCTTCGACGACGCGCGTCCATTCTGCATCGCTGTGCGGATTGGGGAGCTTGATGCCGTCCAGGCTGTGCTGCAGGCGCTTCAAGTGTTCCGGCAGGCGGAACGCCTTGCGCGAATAGACCGGAATTACTTCATACACGCCGTCGCCGAAGACGAAGCCGCGGTCCAGCACGGAAACCTTCGCTTCCTCTATGGGCATGAACTCGCCGTTCAGGTAGATCGTCATGTCGCTCTCCTTTATTGGAACAACAGCCGTATGCTATCCCATCCGCGCGAGAATACGTTGGCCAGCGGAACCGCATCCAGTGCGATCAGGGGGAATTCCGCATAGGGTTTGCCGGCCAGGCTGAGTTTCAGTACCCCCAGTTGCTGGCCGCTGCTGATCGGGGCGAGGATGGGCTGGCGTGTTTCCACCGTGGCCTTGAGCTGGGCGAGCTTGCCTTTGGGGATGCTCAGGAATAGGTCGCGGCGGAAGCCGACGCCGACATGGCTGTCGGTGCCCTTCCAGATACGCAGCTGGGTGACGGGCACGTCCTTCTGGTACAGGCGTACGGCGTCGAAGGACTGGAAGCCGAAATTCAGCAGTTTCTGGCTCTCGGTGGCGCGCAGGCTGTCGGAGCTTGCGCCGAGGAGCACCGAAATCAGGCGGCGGTTGTCGCGCCTGACCGAGCCGACCAGGCAGTATCCGGCGGTCTCGGTGTGGCCGGTCTTGACGCCGTCGGCATAGGGATCGATCCACAGCAGGCGGTTGCGGTTGGCCTGGGTGACATTGTTGAATGTGTACTCGCGCAGGGCGAACAGCTGGTACTGCTGCGGATAGTCGCGCACGACGGCTGCGGCCAGCAGAGCCAGGTCGTATGCGCTGCTGTAATGCTGGGCGTCCGGCAGGCCGACCGGATTGCTGAAGTGGGTGTTCTTCATGCCCAGCCGCTGCGCTTCCTTGTTCATCAGGTCGACGAAACCGGCTTCGCTGCCGGCGATGTTGTCCGCCAGCGTGATGGCCGCGTCGTTGCCGGACTGCACGATCAGGCCGCGCAGCAACTCGTCCACCGTGACGGTCTGTCCCGCCTTGAGCAGCATGCTCGATTCGCCGCCGGTATTGCGCACTGCGGCGGCGGGAACGGTCAATTCCTGGTCCAGCGACAGGGTGCCGTGCTTGATGGCATCGAAGGCCAGATAGGCGGTCATCAGCTTGGTCAGCGAAGCGGGCTCCATGCGCGCATCGCCGTTCTGGTTCACCAGCACCTGGCTGCTGGTGTAGTCGTACAACAGGTAGGACTTGGCGGCGAGCAGCGGCGCGCCGGGCGCGGAGGCGGGAAGCGCGTGGCTCAGGACGGGGAAAAGCAGGCTGACGAGCAGAAGGGCGAGTTTCATGGTCGAGTGGCGATAACGGGGGCGCAATTATAGTCGCAGCCGTATGGGTGGAGGTAGCCGCAGTATATCTAGACCGAAATATATAGGTATTACGGCATATTGTTCTTTGACTGCCGGCTGGCTATAAAGCCGCATCATTGATGAAATGAAGGAGAACTGCGATGGCCCTGTTTGCCGGTATGAAGGACTTCTTCGGATTCGATTATTACCACAAGCGGAATTTGCGCGAAAGATTGAATCTGCTGGGGGTCGCAGAGGCTCACATCCTGTGGAAGACGCGTCTGGGCCACCACATCCAGGGCAATATCCGCGAGCCGCTGGAAGCCGCGCTGGTCGGCCAGGACAGCATCTGCCAACTGGGAAGCTGGATCAACGGCAAGGAGTTCGCGCCGTTCCGCGAATTGCCTGAATTTACCCAGTTAAGCGAGGCGCACCTGCAGTTTCACCAGTTGGGCAGGCTTATCGTCGAAAGGCTGAAAACGGGCGACCGTAGCGGCGCAGAGGCGATATTCAGGAACGAATACAACCAGTCGTTGCGCCGCACCATCCTGGCGCTGACCGAAATCAACAAGCATCTTCAGGAAGACTGAGCCGCGCGGCTCTGCGCCCGCTAGAACATGTCGCTCAGTTGTGCGGTTTGCACCGCAATTTCATTGGCCTGAAGGCAAATTTCTTCAGTATCCGCCAGGTCGATTCCCAGTTCCTGCCATTCGTATTCGCGGACTTCTTCGCCGGTGTGTTCGGCGATCCCGAAGTCGGGCAGGATCTTTTCCGTCACGCTGACCAGGCGAACCAGCGGATGCTGTTCGGCCATTTCATCGACATAAGGCGGGTGGTGGTAGCCCAGCACGGCCGCGATTTCCGGCGGCAGGTGCCAACGCCGCGCCAATTCCGAACCGATATAACAGTGTGTGATCCCCAGCGTTTCCAGTTCGATATCCAGTATCGGACGTTCGGTTTGTATGGCCAGTTGTTGGTGCAACTCGTTGCTCGCCTCCGCATCGATGTGGTGCAGCGCCATGAAGCCGATGTCGTGCAGCAGGCCGGCCAGGAATATCTGGTCTTCCTTGGGGCGAATCTCCCTCGGCATGTGCTGTGAGATCACGCGCATCACGATGGCCATGGCCATGCTGTGCAGCCACAGATCCTGCGGTTTGAAGTGTCTGCAAGCGGTCAGCTTGGAGAGGTCCGACAACGCCGCGATGCCGATCGCAACCGATTTGACCCGGCTCAGGCCGAGCAGCAGCGCGGCGTCTGGCACGGTGCCGACCTTGCGTGTCACGCCCAGCGCCGGCGAATTGGCCAGGCCGATGACCTTGGCGGAAATTTGCGGGTCCTGTCCGATCAGGGTGAGCAATTGCGCTTCGCCCTCGTCGGTGTCCAGCGGCAGTGCCAGCAGCTTTTGTGCGATGGCCGGCATGGCGGGCAGGGAGTCGAGATTGGACAGGGCTCGTTTGAGTCTGTCGCGCGTGCTTTCGTCGGTCATGTGTCGTGTTTTTCTTGAGTTCGTAGTATCGATGTCGCCGTGGCAACGGTTGCGCGTGCAAACTATACGAGAGATTGCGGGATTGCGCGAGGGGGTTATTCGGAGCGGGTGGGCGGTTTGGCGAGTTTGCGTTGCAGCGTGCGGCGATGCATGTTGAGTGCGCGCGCGGTCGCGGAGATGTTGTCGTCGTGTTCGCGCAGCACGCGCTGGATGTGTTCCCATTCCAGCTTGTCGATCTGCGTCGGCTGCGCCTTGAGAGGCGCATTGCTGTCCGGAGCGTGGTTGAAGGCGGCGACGATCTCGTCGGCATTGGCGGGCTTGGCAAGGTATTGAGTCGCGCCCAGTTTGATCGCCTCGACCGCGGTGGCGATGCTCGCGTAGCCGGTCAGCACCACGATGCGCGTGTTCGGGTCGAGGTCGTGCAGCGCCTTGACCAGTGCCAAGCCGGGCGCGCCGCCCATCTTCAGATCCACCACGGCATATTCCGGCGGGTTGGCTTCCGCCATCGGGATGGCCTGCTCCACGCTGTGCGCGACGGCGACGCAGAAGCTGCGTTTCACCAGGGCGCTGCTCAGCACCTTGCAGAAGGTGATGTCGTCGTCCACCAGCAGCAGCGAGGCCGACTCGTCGCAATGCAGAGTCATGATTGCACTCCGGCCAGCGGCAGGATCAGTTGCGTGGTTGCGCCGCCCGTGTCGCGGTTGAACAGCCGTACCGTACCGCCCAGGCGCTCGACGGTGGCGTTAGCCAGGAACAGGCCCAGCCCGCGCCCTTCGCTCTTGGTGGTGAAGAATGCCGATCCGGCCTTGAGTCCGGCTTCCTCGCTCAGCCCCTTGCCGTGGTCGTGGATCTCCAGCATGAAGCGATTTGCATCCCAGTGCGTCTCGATATCGATCGATTGCGGAGCCGCGTCGGCGGCGTTGTTGAGCAGGTTCATCAGCGCAGCACGCAGGGTTGCGTCCGCACTGACGAGCGGCGCAGGTTGTGCATTGCTGTTGCGGTATCGATATTGCGCAGTCGGGCGCAGCAGCTGCCACTCATCCAGCACTTCGGCTACCAATTCGTCCGCCGGAAGCAGCACGGCAGCGCCGCTCTCCTGGGCATTGGCCAGTATCTTGTCGAGGATGCGCTTGCAGCCGCGCACCTGCTCGTCGAGGATGGCTAGCGACTCGCGCCATTCCGGCTGCGCCCCGGCATCGTGCTGCAATTCGCCGATGACCACCGACATGGTGGAGAGTGGCGTGCCCAGTTCGTGGGCCGCGCCAGCCGCCTGGGTGCCGAGCGCCACGATGCGTTCATTGCGCAGGATCTCCTCGCGCACACGCACCAAAGCCTCATCGCGGTTGCGTACCGCCTGCGCCATCTGCACCACGAAATAGGCCACTACCACCGCGCTGATGACAAAGCCGAACCACATGCCCATCACATGCGCATTGAATGCGCTGTCGCTGTCGTGGTGATGGTTGTGCGGCAACGGAATGTAATACAGCATCAGCACGCTATAACAGGCAGCGGTGATCGCCGCCATGCCCCAGGTATAGCGGCCCGGCAGTGTGGCGGCAGCAATCACCAGCGGCAGCAGGTAGATCGAGACGAAGGGGTTGGTCGATCCTCCTCCGTAATACAGCAGGATGGAGAGCGCCAGCACGTCCATGCACAGCTGCGCGAACAACTCCGGATTGGAGACGGGCTTGCTGCTGCGCAGACGCAGCCAGGTAAGCAGGTTGATTCCGGCGAGCGTCGCGACGGTGAGCAGCATCGGCTGCCAGTCCAATTCCAGTTCCAGTATTTTCCAGACCGCTGCCAATGTCAGCAGTTGGGCAACGACTGCCATGCCGCGCAGGACGACGAGGCGGCGTAACTGGCTGTGGCCGGGCAGAGAGGAGAGTATCGTGCTGTTCATGCGGCGATTGTAAACGGATGGCGGAACCGCGTGGGTGCGACAAGATGCCGCAGGCCAGGAACTGCGACATCATGACGCATTCTCAGCTCAGTGGTTTTGTCCGATACTCCACGACGCCAAAGGTAAGGCATTGCCGATTCCCGCATTTTCCCCGAATCCGATCGTGACTCCTCCCCCGAGCACAAAAGAAAGCAGGCCGTCCTTTGGCATCCTTGTTTCCGGGCGCGGGGCGGGTACAATCCGCTACCTCAATTTCCCTCACAGGTAGGACTGAACATGACTAATCTTCTCCGAATCGGCGCATTGCTGGCCGCATTGTCCTTCAACATCGGTGCGTACGCGGGCGACATCCAGGTCGAGGGCGCATGGTCGCGCGCCACGGCGCCGGGACAGGCTGACGCGATGGCGGATCTGGCCATCACCAGCAAACAGGCGGCCACTCTTGTCGGCATTTCCAGCGCGGCATGCAAGAGCGTCGAGCTGCACAGCATGACGCACGAAGGCGGCGTGATGAAGATGCGCGAAGTGAAGACGCTGGAGCTGCCAGCAGGCAAGCGCGTGAGCTTGAGCGAGGGGGGCTATCACCTGATGCTGATCGGCCTGAAGGCGCCGCTCAAGGCTGGCGAGGCTGTGCCGCTGACACTGAAGATCAAGACGGCAGGCAAGCGCGAAGTGAGCGTCGAGGCCAAGGCAGAGGTGAAGCCGCTCGCCGAGCCCAAGGCCGAGCCGGCACAGGACGAACACGCTCACCATATGCACCACTAGGTCTGCGCGGCGAACGGACGGAACAGGCGCTTCCGGCGGAAGATGCTTCCTGACACCTGATTTGTCCAGTATCCGGATATTTTTTGCGAACGGGCGGCGCTCAGCCGCCCGTTTTGTTTTTTTCTTTCGATTCTGCAATGAGCGATTCGGCAAAACTGACCAGTGATTTGCGGTCGGTATTTCTCAATTTGCCGAAGATCATTATCAACTCCGCCAAATTATCGTCTTCCGCATAGAAAAACGCGGCGGGTATCCCCAGCACTTTGGCCAGATTGCACACCGTCAGGAAGTCCGGAGTGTGTTTTCCTCTCTCATACTGGTTGATTCTTGCTGAAGCGGAAGACTCGTCGATGCCGGCGCGTACGCCGAGTTCCATTTGGGAAATGCCAAGCATCTGGCGTGCCGCCTTCATGCGGCTCGCAAATAACGTGGGAGGGAAGGGTGGGGTAGCGATCATGTCGCAAGATACTCTTGCTTTTTTATTGACTACATACTAAGGAATGCTTAGTATTTTGCGAAAAAATCAGTAAAATTACATGCAGTTAGCCTCCAGCTACTTGGAGGTGACTCAAATTGAGTCCTATAGGTCGAATTCCAGCGGGGAAGAATGCAAAATTTCTCAACATTATTTGCGCAACTTTCAGCGCTCAAATCCGATAGCGAGATTGTGATGGCGCTCAAGGAACACTTTTCAAGGTTCGGCGCAGTGATCCGGGCAGACAGGTTCTTCTCGCTCGATATGGCGAACAAGCGTAATTACCTGATTCAGTTTCAGCATTCCATCGATGCGATCAAGGTTGCCAATCGATGCAGATTGCGCTCATTCGGGTTTAACGGGGTATTGGTGGAGCTGGAAGGAGTTGGCGGGCTGGACGAGGATTCTTGAGCGGCAAGGTAAGCGCAGACTTCGCGCCAAACGGGCGGCTTCATGCCGCTCGTTTTGTTTTATATTGTACAATCCGCCGCAAACCATTCGAGGAAAAACCATGTCTCTTACGCCCTCCGCCGCCGACAAGAAAGCCCGCACGCTGTCCGAGGCAATGCCCTACATCCAGCGCTTCTTCGACAAGACCATCGTGGTGAAATACGGCGGCAACGCCATGACCGATCCTGCGCTGCAGGAGAGTTTCGCGCGCGACGTGGTGCTGCTCAAGCTGGTGGGGATGAATCCGGTGGTGGTGCACGGCGGCGGGCCGCAGATCAACGAACTGCTGCAGAAGGTGGGCAAGAAGGGCGAGTTCATCCAGGGCATGCGCGTCACCGACGAAGAGACCATGGACGTGGTCGAGATGGTGCTGGGCAAGGTCAACAAGGATATCGTCAACCTGATCAACCGGCACGGTGGCAAGGCGGTCGGTCTGACCGGCCAGGACGGCGCGTTCATCCGCGCCGAGAAGATGATGTTGGAGAGCAAGGACGAGCCGGGCAAGATGCTGGATATCGGCCTGGTCGGTGAGATCACCAAGATCGATCCGGCGATCATCACCTTCCTCGATTCCGGCGACTTCATTCCCGTCATCGCCCCGATCGGCGTTGCACCCGACGGCGAGACGCTGAACATCAACGCCGACGTGGTGGCCGGCAAGCTGGCGGAAGTGCTGAATGCGGAGAAGCTGGTGCTGCTGACCAATACGCCGGGCGTGCTGGACAAGGATGGCAACCTGCTGTCCGGCCTGACGCCGAAGAACATCGACGACCTGGTCGCGGACGGCACGCTGTCCGGTGGCATGCTGCCCAAGATCGGCTCGGCGCTGGACGCCGCGCGTAGCGGCGTGAAGTCCGTGCATATCATCGACGGGCGAGTGGAGCACGCGCTGCTGCTCGAAATTTTGACGGACGAAGGTGTCGGCACGCTCATCAAGAGCAAGTGACGATGAATACGGTGTGGGTGTTCGATCTCGACAACACCCTGCATAACGCGACACCGCACATCTTTCCGCACATCAATCGCAGCATGACGGAGTACCTGCAGGAGCACCTGCAGCTGGACGAGGCGGCGGCGAATGCGCTGCGTATGCATTACTGGCAGCGCTATGGCGCGACGCTTTCCGGGCTGATGCGCCACCACGGCACCGACCCGGATCACTTTTTATGGCACACCCACCAGTTCCCTGAACTTGAGCGGATGGTGCTGCGCGAGCCGCGCCTGCGCCATGTGCTGAAGGCGTTGCCGGGAAAGAAGCTCGTATTCTCCAATGCGCCCCAGCACTACGCACATGCGGTGCTGAAGCTGCTGCGCATCGATGGCCTGTTCGACGACGTGATGGCGGTGGAGCAGGCACGATACCGCCCCAAGCCGGACAGTTTCGGCTTCATGCGCCTGTTGCGGCGTCACCGCCTCCAGGCGGTGCAGTGCGTGATGGTGGAGGACAGCGCGGAGAACCTGCAGGCCGCGAAACGGCTGGGGATGCGCACCGTGTGGGTGACCGCCGAGACGCGCAAGCCGGCATATGTGGACGTGAAGGTGAAGAGCGTCATGGAGCTGCCGCGCGTGATGTCGCGGCTGAACTGAAAGGGGAAAACATGGCTGCAAAACCGGGTGAACGCAAACTGCAGATCCTGCAAACCGTGGCTGCGATGCTCGAGCAGCCCAAGGGCGAGAAGATCACCACCGCAGCCCTTGCCGCGCGGCTGGACATCTCCGAGGCGGCGCTGTATCGCCACTTCGCCAGCAAGGCTCAGATGTTCGAGGGGCTGATCGAGTTCATCGAGCAGACGGTATTCGGCCTTATCAACAAGATCACCCAGGAAGAGAAGAGCGGCTTGCAGCAGGCTGACGCCATCGTCTCGATGTTGCTCGGCTTTGCGCAGAAGAACCGCGGCATGACACGCGTGCTGACCGGCGACGCGCTGGTGAACGAGGACGAGCGCCTGCAAGCCCGCATCAACCAGCTGATGGACCGCATCGAGGCGACGCTCAAGCAGTCGCTGCGCATGGCCGCGACGCAAGGCGAGATGGGGGAGGCAGTGGATGTGGGCGCACACGCCAACGTGCTGGTGTGTTATGTGACCGGCCGCTGGCAACAGTTCGCCAAGAGCGGTTTCTCGCGCGACCCGCTGGCGCAGTGGACGTCACAACGGAGTATCCTGCTGGGTAAATAACTTCTTCGGGAGCAAGCCATGATCCTGATCCTCGAACCCAACGTCGGCGACCAGTCGCCGGAATACCGGCAACTGCTGGCGCACCTCGCGACGCTCGATGGCATCCAGACGCGCATTCACGTCGAGCGCGGCACCGAGCAGACGCTGACCGAGATCTACCTGATCGGCAATACCAACCAGCTCGACAGCGACGACATGCAGAGCCTGCCCTGCGTCGAACGGGTGGTGCGTGTATCCGAGGAATATCGCGTCCTCGGCAGGCATAAGGACGAACAGCGTCCCACGCATTTCGACTACAACGGCGTGCGCTTCGGGCAGGACACGCTGCATGTGTTCGCCGGGCTGTGCGCGGTGGACAACCGCGAGCATGTCGAGATCATGATGAAGGCGGTGGCCGATGCGGGGCAGGTGTGCACGCGCATGGGAGCATACAAGCCGCGCACCAGCCCGTACGCCTTCCAGGGGCACGGCAGGAATTGCCTGCCCTATGTGTTCGAACTCGCGGGCAAGTACGGCATCAAGGTGATCGCGATGGAGATCACCCACGAATCCCATCTCGACGAGATCAACGAGGCGCTGCACCAGACCGGCAATCCGACCGGCGTGATGCTGCAGATCGGTACGCGCAACACTCAGAATTTCGAGTTGCTGAAAATCGTCGGGCGCCAGGCCGAGATGCCCATCCTGCTCAAGCGCGGCTTCGGCATCACGCTGGACGAGTCGCTCAACGCGGCGGAATACCTGGCCTCCGAGGGCAACCGCAAGGTGATTTTCGGGCTGCGCGGGATGAAGACCAATATGGGCGACCCGCACCGCAACTTCGTCGATTTCGCCCATGTGCCGGTGGTCAAGCGCTTGACGCGCATGCCGGTGTGCATCGACCCCTCGCATTCGGTCGGTACGCGTGCCGCCGCGCCGGACGGCATCCTCGACGTGATGCACGTCACCGCGCAAGGCGTGCTCGCCGGTGCCAACATGGTGCTGGTGGACTTCCATCCCGCGCCGCCCAAGGCGCTGGTGGACGGGCCGCAGGCGCTGCTGCTGAAAGAGCTTCCGTATTTCCTTGAAGACGTACAGATCGCGCGTGAGGCCTATCTCAAGCGCGTGGCGCTGCGGCAGCGTCAGGAGTGACGCGACGCCAGCTGCTGGATGTAGCCCGCGAATGCCGGATCTTCTCCGCGCAACAAGGTGGGTAGCGCATCGCGGAAGTCCGCGCGTTCGCACCACTCGCCCATGTAGTCCTCCCACGAGCGCCAGCGGCGCAATTGCTTCTCCCTCATGCCTTCCTCGTAGAGCAGCAGGTAGGCGCGCTCGAACAGAGAGATCAGCATGCTGAAGATGATGAACATGCGTTCGCGCTGTTCCGCCGTGAGCTCGGGAGTCTCTTCCGTCGCGAACAGGCGCAGGTCTGGATTGGCCAGCGCGATCTTGAGGAACTCCTGATAGTTGTCGGAGAGCAGCTGGTAGACCTCCTCATCTTCGTTGTCGCGCTCCTTGTGCTGTTCGAAGATGAACACTGCGATCGCCAGCGGCAGGCCGACCACGGTCACGACATAACTTAGCAGCTCCCAGGTTTCCAGCGTAGACATCACATCAATCCCGTCGCAACGTTGCGACGCCGTATTCCAAAACCGCATGTTCGGTGAAGCCCGGTCCCGGTACGACGAGGGCGATGGCGATCGGCAATTCGGATTTGAAATGTCTCACGAGTGATCGGAATGTAGTGTTCGGGAAACGGGATGTTAACGTTAACTTGTTGACGGGTATAGCCTCCCCCAATATTATGCCCGCCATAACACGCAGTTAAGAATCACTGGACAGGCCTGGGTGCATCATGGCGAGCTTGTGCGGGGCATTAGGAGGAATCCTTGCAACCCAATGAGAACGAGGTGATTGACATGGCAGAGCACAAGAAACCATCGGCAACAAAACTAGCCGCGGCCCGCACGGTTGCCGGCAAGCCGAAATCCACCAGAGCGGCGTCCGTCGCCACCACAGTGAAAACTGTGGCGAAGAAATCCCCTATCGCAACGGCTGAGCCGAAGAAACCCAAGGTTACGGTCGTGAAAAAAGCGGCTGCCCCCGCCGCCGAAAAGAAGGTCCCGGTCAGGAAGGCCGTTGCGGCAAAATCCCCGGCCAACGACAGGCCGAGCCCGGAAGAGCGCTACCGCATGGTTCAGACTGCCGCCTATTTCATCGCCGAACGCAACGGCTTTCAGGGATGTTCCACCGACCACTGGATGGCGGCCGAACTGGAGATCGCCGCCCGGCTGGGAGAGTAGTCCGGCGGGGCCGCTCCCCATGGCATGAGGGGCGGCGGGAGCGTCAGATGTCCAATTCGATGAACGGGTTTGGGCGGTCGGGCCGGTTCCCTGCCGCACTCTTGACCAGCGATTCGAATTCCTTCGCCGGCACCGGTTTGCTGAACAGATAGCCCTGGAAGGCGGAGCAGCCGTTGTTTTGCAGTATCTCGAGCTGTTCTTCCGTCTCCACGCCCTCGGCGATCACGTCGAGCCCGAAGTTCTTCGACATATCGATGATGGTCTTTACGATCACCGCATCGCTCTTGTCGATCACGATGTCGCGCACGAAGGACTGGTCGACCTTGATCTGGCTCAGCGGCAGGCGCTTCAGGTAGCTGAGCGACGAATAGCCCGTCCCGAAGTCGTCCATCGAGAACTGCACGCCGACGTTCTTGAGTTCGTTCATCTTCTGGATGGTGTCATCCACGTTAACCAGCACCAGGCTTTCGGTCAGTTCGAGCTTCAGCAGCGCGGGATTGACGCCGGTCATCGTCAGCGTTTCCTGGACCCGCTTTGCAAAGTCGGCCTGGCGGAACTGGCGGGCGCTCACGTTCACCGCCAATTGCAGGTAGCGAGTTTCGGCGGCCGTCTCCCAGCGCTTGAGTTGCTGGCAGGCCGCTTCAAGCACCCACTGTCCGATGGGCAGGATCAGGCCGGTTTCCTCGGCAAGCGGGATGAATTGGGCGGGCGAGATAAAGCCTCGCTCCGGGTTGATCCAGCGCAGCAGCACCTCGGCGCCGATGATTCGCCGCTTGTTGTTGACCTGCAACTGGTAGTAGAGCTGGAGTTCGTCCTTGGCGAGCGCGTGGCGCAACTCCTTTTCCAGCGCGGCACGCGATTCCAGCTGGATCTGCATCGAGGCCTCGAAGAAGTGCATCGCATTGCGTCCGGCGGCCTTGGCCTGGTACATCGCGGTATCGGCGCGCTTGAGCAGCTCGTCCGCCGAGATGCCGCGCTCGCGGAACAGGCAGGCGCCGATGCTGGGGCTGGTGTGATGTTCGTGCTGATTGAGGATGTAGGGGGCATTGATGGCCTCGATGATCTTTTCACCGACCACCCTGACCTGGTTGCCCGCCAGTATTTCGCTGCTGCTGAGGTCCTGCAGCAGGATCACGAACTCATCGCCACCGAGACGCGCCACGGTGTCCGTTTCGCGTACGCACAGCCGGAGGCGGTTGGCGACTTCGACCAGCAGCATGTCGCCGACATCGTGCCCCTTGGTGTCGTTCAGTATCTTGAAGTTGTCCAGGTCCATGAACAGCAGCGCGCCGTGCTGGCTGCTGCGATGGCTGGCGCTGATGGCCTGGTCGAGCCGGTTCATGAACAGGCGCCGATTGGGCAACTGGGTCAGCGTGTCGTAATAGGCGAGTCGATGGATCTCTTCCTCGGCGCGCTTGCGCTCGGTGATGTCCATGAAGATCGCCACATAGTGGGTGACTTCGTTCTCCTCGTTGCGCACGCTGGTGATGTTCAGCCACTTGGGATAGATCAGGCCGTCCTTGCGCTTGTCCCACATTTCGCCAGACCAGCTGCCGTGCTCGCGCAACGATTCCCACATGGCCTTGTAGAACTCGTCATCGTGCTTGCCCGACTGGAGGATGCGGGGATTCTGGCCGATTGCCTCGGCGGCGGTATAGCCGGTGAGGCGTTCGAACGAACGATTGACGCTGATGATTCGCGCCTGTGCGTCGGTGACGACGATCGCCTCCTGCGTCTCGAACGCGATGGCTGCGATACGCAGCTTTTCCTCGGTCTCCTTCTGCTGGCTGATGTCCTGCACCGTGCCCAGCGAGAGCAACGGTTGACCTTGCTGGCCGTAGTGCGTGGTACCGCGTTCGTTCACCCACTTGATGCGTCCGTCGGGGAACAGCAGGCGGTGTTCGATACTGTATTCGCGATGATTCGCCACCGAATCGCGGAAACCGCGGTCGACCAACTCGCGGTCCTCGGGATGTGTCAGCGCCAGGAACGCCTCGTAGGATGCTTCGAAGCGCTGAGGGTCGATCTCGAAGATCCGGAATACTTCGTCCGACCAGGTCAGCCGGTTGGTGCTGAAGTCGAGTTCCCAGTGTCCGATCCGGCCCAGACGCTGAGCCTCTTCCAGCATGCCTTCGTGCAGTTTGGTGTGGGTGATGTCGGTGCGTATCGCGATATACGCCTTGGGTTTATGGGTCTCGTCCAGCAGCGGCACGATGGTGGTGTTCACCCAATAGATGCTCCCGTCCTTGGCGCGGTTGCAGATATCGCCGTGCCATACCTCTCCGCCGGCTATGGTCCGGTACATGTCGCGGAAGAATCCGGCATCGTGGTAGCCCGACTTGAGCATGCGGTGGTTCTGCCCCAGCAATTCCTCGCGGGTGTATTTGCTGATGGCGCAGAGCTTGTCGTTGACGTAGGTGATGGTGCCGCTCACGTCGGTGATGGCGACGATGGCGTGCTGGTCGAGTGCGAATTTCTGCTGGCCGAGTTCATTCAGCGTGCGATTCAGTTCGTTTTGATGCAACTCCTGGCTCAGTTGCGAACGGGTCAGGCTCGCGCTGATCAGCAGCGAGAGAGCCAGCAACATTATGATCAGAACGGCGGTCTGGCGGCGCATCGATTTGTGCGTTGACGAAATGGCAGCGGCATCGATGCGCTTGACCATCTTCCAAACCAGATCGTTGTCTGCTGTTGCACCGTCCGCGATGGCTCGATACGGCAGGATGGTTTCGAACAGCCACAGGTTTCCCGCATCGTCCTTGAACTGGCCGGACGCCGCCGTGCTGATTCTCTTCCATGCCTGCGGATTGCGCTCCGCCATGCTGGGCCGGTCCGGCAGCATGAAACCGAATTCATCGGACGCCACCGGGCTGTGCAGCCAATGGCCCTGCTGTTCGAGCAGCATCCATTGAGAGTCGCCGGTGGCGGCGACCTCCTCGACGTGCTGGAACAAGTCCTGCGCCTCATAGGTCACGATGGCGATGCCCAGGCGCTGCTGGCTTGGTCCGAATAGTGGCGTGGCGGCGCGCAGGACCGGACGGTAGGGCTTTTCGATCTGGCCGTGGTCGATCTCGAGATCGAGCCGCGAAAGATAGACCTCGCCGTGCTTGAGCTTCATCGCTTCATCGACGTAGTAGCGCTGGCGCTTGTTTTCAGCCTGGTCCGCCGGGACGGCTTTTGCGTTGCCCGCCACCCACTCGACGCGTATCCGCTCCATTCCCGTTTCATCGATCCAGCGTATCTTGCTATAGACGCGCTTCGCATTGATGAAAGCGGCGAAATCGCGAGCCGTGTTGTCGAGCATGGCCGCGTCGGGGTTGGCGATGGCCTTGGCCAGCGGCTGCGAATGCGCCAGGTATTGGGTATCTCGCGCCAGCGAGAGCAATGCGCGGTTGGCGGCTTCTACCCCCGCATGGAGATGATCCTTTTCGTTCTCGAGCAGCGTTGTTTCGTCGTCGGAGGACTCGTTGAGGTAAAAGATGCCGCCCAGCGTGCAGATGAGCAGCGCGGCTGGCAGGAAATTACGGGCTAAGCGAGACCAGAATCGGGAGGACATGGGTAAAAAATGTTGGTTGCGGCGCGTAGTTAAACCGATAAGTCGTTATGCGTCAACGACTTTGCCGCAGCGTCTCGTGAGCCCGTTCCGCATGGTGGATGCGGCAGGCCGGGTTCGGCGTGGTTCGACATTACTGTTTTTCGAGACAGGCGAAATAGACGGCAGCATCCGGCTGGGTGCGGTCGCGTTGCGCCTGCCAGATCATCTCGGTCAGGCATTCCATCATCGCGTGCTGCGCCTCGTGCTCCGATTCGAACTTGTGCGTCAGGCGGGCGAAATGGGCCCGGATGCCGGGTGGCTGGTCGATGGAAATCTGCTCCTCGATGGTGAGGTGCATCATCAGGTGCAGGAAGGGATTGACCGTGCCGTGCTCCGGCAGGTAGTCCTTGTCGCGGTAGGCTTCACTGTCCTCGAAGGCGCCGTGGAACTCGGGGTGTTTGGCGATGAGCTGGGCGGCGAGGTCTTCCAGCGGCGTGAGCAGCTCGTTGGCTCGCCGCTTGCGCCAGGATTCGAACAGGAAATTGCGCGCTTCGTCTCGGCTCGGGTTGAACATCAGAAAACCTTTTCCTTGTATTCGCACAGGCTCTCGATGATGCACACGCCGCACTTCGGTTTGCGCGCCTGGCAGATGTAACGGCCGTGCAGGATCAGCCAGTGGTGCGCGTCGTTCTTGAACTCGTCAGGTACCACCTTGATCAGCTTCTGCTCCACTTCCAGCACGGTCTTGCCGGGTGCCAAGCCGGTGCGGTTGCTGACGCGAAAGATGTGCGTGTCCACCGCGATGGTGGGCTGGCCAAAGGCGGTGTTGAGCACGACGTTCGCGGTCTTGCGTCCCACGCCGGGCAGTGCCTCCAGCTCCTCGCGCGTCTGCGGTACCTCTCCGCCGTGGCGTTCCAGCAGCAAACGGCAGGTCTGGATCACGTGTTTGGCCTTGGTCTGGTACAGGCCGATGCGCTGGATGTATTCACGCAGGCCTGCTTCGCCCAAATCGAGTATCGCTTGCGGAGTGTTAGCGACCGGGTAGAGTTGCCGCGTGGCGGCGTTGACGCTGACGTCGGTAGCCTGGGCCGAGAGCATCACCGAGACCAGCAGTTCGAACGGCGTGCGGTACTCGAGTTCGGTGGTGGGGTGAGGGTTTGCCGCTTGCAGTCGCAGGAAGATCTCGCGGCGCTTCGCGGCGTTCATCCGTGCGATGCTGGGCTGCAGCCGCCTTCGACCGGTGCGATGCTGGCGCTGGCGCCACGGGTCTTGCGTTCGGCGCGCAGGGCGAGCCAGTTGCGTCCGGCGATCAGCAGGGCCAGGCCGATGAATGCGCCGGGCGGCAGGATGGCGAGCATGAAGCCCTTGTAATCGGGGATGACATGGATGACCCAGTCCTTCGCCACGTCGCCTACTGCGAGGTCGATGCCGGACAGCAGCGTGCCGTGACCGAGGATCTCGCGCATGCCGCCCAGCACGGCCAGCACGGCGGTCAAGCCCAGGCCCATGGCAAAGCCGTCCAGTGCGGAGGGCAGTACGGCGTTTTTGGAGGCGAAGGCCTCGACGCGCGCCAGCACGATGCAGTTGGTGACGATCAGCGGGATGAAGATGCCGAGCACCACGTACAGCCCGTACATGTAGGCGTTCATCAGGTACTGCACCACGGTGACCAGCACCGCGATGATCAGGATGAAGACGGGGATGCGGATCTCGTTCGGGACGAAGTTGCGGATCGGGGAGATGCTGGCGTTGCTGAGCGCCATCACCACGGCAGTGGCGAGCCCGAGGCTCGCGCCGTTGACCACCGAAGTGCTGACCGCGAGCAACGGGCACATGCCGAGCAATTGGACCAGGCCGGGATTCTGTTTCCACAGGCCGTTGTGCAGGATGTCCCTATACTCTCCAAGGCTCATTTCTTGCTCCTTTTTACTTCGGGTGCTGCGAGCAGCTTGTCGCGGTTCTGCTCGAAATACAGCAGAGACTTGTGCACCGCCTTGACGATGGCGCGCGGGGTGATGGTGGCGCCTGCGACATAGTCGAACTGGCCGCCGTCCTTCTTCACTTTCCACGTCGCATCCTTGCGTTTTGCGTGCGACTGGCCGTCGAAGCCTTTGATCCAAGGGCTCTTCGGCAGTTCGATGTAGTCGCCCAGTCCCGGCGTCTCGCGGTGGGAAACCACACGTACGCCGCTGAGTTCGCCGTTGCTGCGGATGGCGACGATCAGGAATATCTTGCCGCTGTAGCCGTCCGGCGCGATGGGCTGCAACACCACGGCGCTGGCCTCGCCCTTGAGGCGCGCGCGGTACGCGATGGTCTTGTCTTCGGTGCCGAGCAGCTCGCTGGGAGGCAGTTCGATCGTGTCCTGCACGATGGCGTTGTCGAAAAGCTCCTGCGGCACGACCTGGGCGATGAGATTGAGCTTCTCATCCTCCACGCTCTTGGCGATGCTGTCGCGGGTGAGGAAATAGGTCGACCCCAGCACGATGGTGGCCAGCGTCGCGAAGAACAGCAGGTTCAGCGCGGCGTGGAGCGAGGCTTTCGCCATGGTGCGCCTCATGCCTTCTTCTCCTTGCGGCCGAACACCTTGGGCTGGGTGTAGGCGTCGATCAGCGGTACGCAGATGTTCATCAGCAGCGTGGCGAACGCCATGCCGTCCGGGAAGCCGCCGAACACGCGGATGATGTAGGTGAGGAAGCCCGCGCCTGCGGCGAAGATCATCTTGCCGCGCGGCGTGGTCGGCCCGGTCACCGGGTCGGTCAGGATGAAGAACGCGCCTATCATCGCGGCACCGGAGAACCAGTGGAACAGCGGCGTGGCGTAGTGGGCCGGGTCGGCCAGGTGGAAAATCCCCGCCGTGACGAAGATGGCGCCGAGATAGAACACGGGAATGTGCCAACTGATGATGCGGGTGGCGATCAGGTATGCGCCGCCGAGCATGAAGCCCCACGCCACCATTTCGCTGCCCTGCCCCGCGAGGCGGCCGTAGATGGGCATTCCCATGATGTCCTGGATGGGACGGTCGAGGTGCAACTGGGTCTTCAGTGTGTCCAGCGGCGTGGCCATGGTGACCGCATCCAGCGTCACGCCCGGCGGCAACATGCCGGAGAAGATGAAGTTCAGCTGGTCGAGGAAAGTCAGTTCGACCTGACCCAGGCCGTGCGGCGTGAGCCAGTGCGTCATCTGCACCGGGAACGAAATGATCAGCACGGCGTAACCGATCATCGCCGGGTTGAACGGGTTGTTGCCCATGCCGCCGTAAAGGTGCTTGGAAACGCTGATGGCGAAAGCCGTGCCGACCACCACCAGCCACCAGGGCGCGAGCGGTGGGATCGACAGGGCCAGCAGCCAGGCGGTGAGCAGCGCGGTGTTGTCCTTGATGAACGGCGCGACGGGACGGTCGCGCAGTTTGAGCATGGCGGCCTCGACCGCCAGCGCGGTGACGCTGGCCAGCGTGAGCGAAACCAGGATGGCCGGGCCGAAATACCACACATACAGCGCGATGCCGGGGATCAGCGCCAGCATCACCCTGAACATGATCTGGGAGACGTTGAGCGGCTTGCTGATGAAGGGGGCGAAAAGCATGTCTGGCTATTCCTTCGGCGTTTCGACGTTGGACTGGGCGAGTTCGCGGATGCGCTCGCGGCGTGCCTCGATCTCGGCGATCTCAGCCTGCTGTTCGGGCGTGAGGTTTTCGACGTTCTTCGGCTTGACCGCGGCGGCCTGTTCCTTGGCGTGGTCGATCGCTGCCTGGATCTTCAGCTGCAGGGTGTTCTCCGGATTGGCCTGTACCGGCGCCTCGACAGCCGGCACTTGCTTCGCGGCCTGTTCCTTTGCCGCTCTTTCCTTGGCGGCCAGTCGCTCGGCCTTCTCCTGCTTCTCGCGCTCGATGCGGTACTCTCGGTACTCGAAACGTTCGCGTGCCCGGTCGGCGGCCTGCTTCTCCTGCTCGCGCGCGTGGATCTCGCTCTTGGAGAACAGGAAATACTGCACCAGCGGGATGTGGCTGGGGCAGACGTAGCTGCACGCGCCGCATTCGATGCAATCGAACAGGTGATATTCCTGCGCCTTGCCGAAATTCTTGGCCTTGGAGAACCAGTACAACTCCTGCGGTTGCAGGTCCGCCGGGCAGACATCGGCGCAGCGCGCGCAGCGGATGCAGGGTAGGGCGGGCGGTGCCGGCGGGAACAACGCGTCCGACATGGCGATGATGCAGTTGGTCGCCTTGATCACGCCGACCTGCTCGGAAGGCAGGCGGAAGCCCATCATCGGGCCGCCCATGATGTAGCCGGTGGTGCCGGGCAGCAGGCCGGCCTGCGCGACCAGCTCGTCCACCGGCATGCCGAACGGCACCTCGAAATTCTGCGGGTTGCCGACATTGCCCGTCACGGTGACGATGCGCGAGAGCAGAGGCTCGCCGTGCGCGATGGCGCGCCACGCACCGTAGGCGGTGCCGACGTTGAAGCACTGCACGCCCATGTCGGTGGAGCGCACCCCGGTCGGGACTTCGATGCCGGTGAGCACGCGAATCAATTGTTTTGCGCCGCCGCCCGGATACACCGTCGGCACGGCGATGACTTCCATGCGCTCGTGCTTGCCCTCGGCCACCGCTGCGCGCATCGCCGCGATCGCTTCGGGTTTGTTGTCCTCGATGCCGATCAGCACTTCGTCGGCGTACAGCAGGGCGCGCATGACCTCGGCCCCCTGCAGGATGTCCGCCGCGCGTTCGCGCATCAGCAGGTCGTCGCAGGTGATGTAGGGCTCGCACTCAGCGCCGTTCAGCACTAGGGTCTTGATCTTGTGCTGGTGGGAATACAGCTTCATGTCGCTGGGGAACACCGCGCCGCCTAAGCCGACTACACCCGCCTCGCGCAGAAGATGGCGCAGCTCGGCGTGCTGCATCCCGTGCCAGTCATGCGTCTTGCGCTCGATCCACTCGTCCTTGCCGTCCGGGATCAGGGTGATGCACAGGTCGGACAGGCCGGACGGGTGCGCCACCACCTGCATATCGATGGCGGCGACGGTGCCGGATGTGGGCGCATGCACGGCGCTGGACAGTCGGCCTTCCGGCGCACCGATGATCTGGCCTTTGAGCACGTGGTCGCCGACCTTGACCGACGGCCTGGCGCTGTTGCCGACATGCTGGTGCAGCGGAACCACCAGCTTGGAGGGCAATACCACCTGCGCGATCGGCTTCTGGTTCGATTGCGTCTTGTTGGTCGGCGGGTGCACACCGCCATGGAATTGATGGAGCGTTCTCATGCGGATGCCCGGCCATAAGTTTCCTGGCGCACCGGTCTCAGCGCGTAAACGGGATATTCCCTCTTCCAGGTGGTGATCTTTTCCTCGATGGCGATCATGCTGATGCAATCCACCGGACAGGGCGCGACGCACAGTTCGCAGCCGGTGCATTCAGAGGCGATGATGGTATGCATCTGCTTGGCCGCGCCTACGATGGCGTCCACCGGGCAGGCCTGCAGGCAGAGCGTGCAGCCGATGCAGATGTTCTCGTCGATGAAGGCGACCGATTTGGGCTTGGGTTCTGTCCCCGCGCCGAAGGGCTTGAATTCTACGCCGAGCAGGTCGGCCAGCTTGCGGATGCCGTCCTCGCCGCCGGGCGGGCACAGGTTGATGTCGGCATTGCCCTCGGCGATCGCTTCGGCATAGGGGCGGCAGCCGGGGAAGCCGCATTGGCCGCATTGCGTCTGCGGCAGGATGGCGTCGATCTTGTCCGCCAGCGGATTGCCCTCGACGCGGAACTTGATCGCAGAGTAGCCCAGCACCGCGCCAAGTCCGACGGCGATGGCGGACATCACCAGGATGGCGGTCAGCATGGGAAGCTTCCTTGGTTTACGGTTCGCATTTCGGCACCTCGAAAAACCGTAGCGAGCGGCTTGAGTGCAAGGCGCACGGAGCACAGCGACCGAGGCATACCTTGTGGGTAGGCGAGGAAGCGAGCACCGCGCAACGCCGCAATCAAGTCGCGCAGTAGGTTTTCCGAGGTGCCCATCACTTCACCAGCCCCGAGAATCCCATGAAAGCAAGGCTCATCAACCCGGCAGTGACTAATGCGATGGCGGAACCCTTGAAGATGCCCGGTACGTCCGCGCCTTCCATGCGCTCGCGCAACCCCGCGAACAGCACCATCACCAGCGTGAAGCCCACCGCGCCGCCGAAACCGAACAGCAGCGATTCGACGAAGTTGTGTTTAGCCTGTACGTTGAGCAGCGGGATACCCAGCACCGCGCAGTTGGTGGTGATCAGCGGCAGGTAGATGCCCAGCACCTGGTACAACTCCGGGCTGGTCTTCTGTACCGTCATCTCGGTGAACTGCACGATGCCCGCGATCACCACGATGAACGACAGCGTGGTGAGATAGGCCAGGTCCGGCCCGAGCAGGTAGTGCTGGATCAGGTAGCTGCTGCCGGAGCCCAGCGTCAGTACGAAGGTGGTGGCGGCGCCCATGCCGATGGCGGCTTCCAGTTTCTTGGAAACCCCCATGAACGGGCAAAGCCCGAGGATCTTGACCATCACGATGTTATTCACGAACACCGTGCCGATCACTATGAGTAAGTAGTCAGCCATCGCTTGCTCTTAAAAACAGCCGCGGATTATGCGCCGATTTATATATGGCTTCAATAACCGTTCTGGAATATGGATATAGCCGCAAGTTAGATTTCGATCCTTGTACCCATTTCGATGACGCGGTTGGCGGGGATCCTGAAGAAGTCTGCCGCGGTCGTGGCATTCTTCGAGAGCGCAAGGAACAGTTGCTCGCGCCACCCGATCATTCCGGGGGTAGGGCCGGCAACGATCACGTCGCGCGAGATGAAGAACGACGTGGTCATCATGTCGAAGGGCAATCCCCGTGAGGCGCACAGTTCCAGTGCCGCCGGAACGTCAGGGGTGTCCATGAACCCGTAGAAGATCCTGACCCGGTAGAAATTCTTGCCCAGATCGTCGATCAGCAGCCGGTTGCCTTTGGAAACATAGGGCTTGTCTTCGACAATGACGGTCAGCAACACGTTGCGCTCGTGCAGCACCTGATTGTGTTTGAGATTATGCAGCAGCGCGGAAGGCGCGCCTTCGTCGATGCTGGTCAGGAAAACGGCGGTGCCTTGTACCCGGTGGACGTCGTCCGCACTGTCCAGCATCAGTTGCAGGGGGATGGTGTGTTTGGCCATTTCATCGTGCAGCAACTGCCGGCCGCGTTTCCAGGTGGTGAGCACGGTGAACGAAAGGGCGGCGATCCCCAGCGGGAACCAGCCCCCTTGCGGGATCTTGAGTGCATTGGCCGAGAAGTACGCGAGATCGACCAGGAAGAAGGTGCCGATCAACGGGAAGACGAGCAAGGGGGACCAGCGCCAAGCCACCAGTACGAAGCCGATCAGTACCGTATCGATCATCATGGTGCCGGTGACGGCGATGCCGTATGCGGCAGCCAGATTGCTGGAGTTTTGAAAGGTGAACACCAAAAAGACGACTGCCAGGTAGAGCGTCCAGTTGGTCAGCGGGACGTAGATCTGTCCCTGCGCCTTGTCGGATGTCTGGCGGATATCCATGCGCGGCAGCAGGCCCATCTGTACCGATTGGCTGGCGACCGAGAATGCGCCCGAAATCACCGCCTGCGAAGCGATCACCGTGGCGGCGGTGGCGAGCAGCACCATGGGCACGAGCGCCCAGGCCGGGGCGAGCAGGTAGAACGGGTTTTCCACAGCCTGCGGGTTGGCCAGCAACAGCGCGCCTTGCCCGAAGTAGTTCAGCACCAGCGCGGGCAGCACGAAGGAGAACCATGTCAGCCGGATGGGAAATTTCCCGAAGTGCCCCATGTCCGTGTAGAGGGCTTCGCCGCCGGTGACGGCCAGCACCACCGAGCCCAGGGTCAGGAAGGACAGCCAGGGATCGAACACCAGGAAGCGCCAGGCATAGAACGGATTGAGCGCAAACAGCACCTGCGGATTTTGTGCGATGGACATCGCGCCCAGCAGCCCCAAGACGGCGAACCAGAAGATCATGATGGGGCCGAACGCCATTCCGACGGCGCCCGTGCCGTGCTTTTGCACCATGAACAAGGCGGTCAGCACCGCGAGAGTGATGGGCAGCACATAGCTATGGAGTTGGGGGGCGATGACATTCAGGCCCTCGACCGCCGAGAGCACCGAGATGGCAGGGGTGATCATGCTGTCGCCGTAGAACAGCGCGGCGGCAAACAAGCCGAGGGTCGCGATGAGCCACTTGGTGGCGGGGCGTTTGGCCGACAGTTCGCTGACCAGGGCCAGCAACGCCAGTGACCCGCCCTGTCCGCGATTGTCCGCGCGCATGATGATGGTCACGTACTTGAGAGAGACCAGCAGCATGATGGTCCAGAACATCACTGAGAGCACGCCCAGCACATTGGTCTCGATGACCGGCAACGGATGATGGCCGGCGAACGTCTCCTTCAGCGCATACAGCGGGCTGGTGCCGATGTCGCCGTAGACCACGCCGATGGCGCCCAGCAATAACGTGGGCAATTTTTGTTTTACATGCGCACCGCTCATGGTGTCTCCCCCCTATTCTTCTCTGCGGAAGAATGGGGCGGCACTCTACGCTTGCACTATGCCGAATGCAATCGCCGTACTCTCGCTCACAGGATTAGCCGTCGGACGGGCATTCCCCTCCCGTACAAGTTAAGATTGCAACTATTCAGGATATATAGTTGAACGCATGGCCAAGGACCCGACCGATTACAGCACCGTTGATTTCATCGCACCTACTTTGCATGTGATCTGCGGTCAGGTGCTGATGGACCGGCAGCGGCATATCGCCATCGTGGCGAAAAGAAGCCGGGCCTCCGCGCATCTGGTGGGCGTGAGGTCCGGGGTGCTGAAACTGACCAGGCTCTCCGCCAAGGAACTGGTCGAGGAATGGTCGGATGCCGATTACCCTTTCGACCTTGCGATGGCCAAGCTTCTTGATTTGGGCAAACAGCATGGCATGACCGATGGGGCGCGCCGTGCGCTGGAAGATCTGACCAGGTCTGGGCGTGAGCCGGTGCAGCACAGCTTGTTTGGTTGAGGCGTTCGTTTAGGAAGGCTTTGCGCCAAGCTCGCTTGTGCTTGGACCGTCATCGTTTACCGGTGGCGATCCTCTGAGGGGCGATCCGTCTGAACGAAACTCCAGGTTTGGGAAGCGAAGAAAGCGTTATGGTAACCGGCATCCTCCCGAGCCTCCCGGCTTGACCGAAGACTCTCTTTGCCGTGCATCACGCCCATCAGGCTCTGACAGGCATCGACCAGTCTGGACTGCTGGAAAAAAGAAACAAGCGCGTTCAATTTCCATCTCCTTATAGATTCGATCTACAGGGGCAAACGTTAACTTGCACGTAAGGCGGCAACAATAGGGCAAAACACGTAGCTCGGAGGTTGTTTCCAGTTGAATTAACCGGAGTCGGCTGCAGCCGATGGATGGCGTTCTCCGAAGGAGATTCAACCGACCTTCCCGCAGGCAAGCTTCCATAAAGCCTCCCCGTTGCTACCCTTGGGGATGGCCCCCCACTCCGGGGATTCGTAGACGATACTGCCCGTTACCTCGCCGCCCCCCATATTTCCTGAGTACATGGACGCTGCAACGATTCTGGATTGTCTTTTCCTGCAGTCGAATTCATATTGTGTTTCCCACGACCTGAACTCTTTCCCGTCGCTCAGCGCCTTGGGTTTCCTGAGGTCGACCATCGCCAATATGGTCACTTTGTCGCCGATTTTCTCAAGCGGGGACGAGCTGGCATAGACGGTGCGCGTGTCATCTTCCACAACCTTGCGCCATCCGGTCTTTTCTTCACTTGCTCTTGTCTCGCTCTTTTTTCCGGGCAGATCCTTTTTGCAGACATACGCACCGGCCTGGGTTTTTCCGTACCAGGGTTGGCCTTTCGAATGAATCATTCCGCTGCGCAGGTTGAGCCAGAGCACGGTGTCGTCGGGACAATGCTGCTGCGCGGCTTGTTCGCTCTGGAATTGGTCGGCGGCAAACGCGGGGCAGGTGGACAGGGACAGCAGGAACGGCAGAATGGAAACGGCTCTCAAATTTTCCTCCGGACTAGGCGCTCTAAGCTCAGCTTTGCCACAGCGGTGGCTCGTCCATCGCCGCGATCTGTTCGCGCAGTTCGAGGATGTGGTTCTGCCAGTAGTGCTGAGTATTGAACCATGGGAACGCCTGCTTGAATGCAGGGTCGTCCCAGCGCTGCGCCAGCCACGCGGCGTAGTGGATCAGGCGCAGGGTGCGCAGGGCCTCGACCAGGTGGAGTTCGCGCGCGTCGAATTCGCAGAAGTCCTCGTAGCCGGCGAGCACGTCGCCCAGTTGCCGCACACGGTCGGCCCGCTCGCCCGACAGCAGCATCCACAGGTCCTGCACCGCCGGCCCCATGCGGCTATCGTCGAAATCGACGAAGTGCGGGCCGTCATCCGTCCACAGCACGTTGCCGCCGTGGCAATCGCCGTGCAGACGCAAGGTTTTCACCTTGCTCGCACGGTCGAAGGCGTGGCGAATTCCGTCCAGCGCCTGATCGATCACGCTGCGGTAGGCGGCCAGCAGGTCGGGCGGGATGAAGTCGTGCGCCAGCAGGTAGTCGCGCGGCGCGATGCCGAAGCTGGCGATATCCAGCGCTGGACGTTCGATGAAGGGCTTGAGCCTGCCTACGGAATGGATGCGCCCGAGGAAGCGCCCCATCCATTCCAGCGTGTCGCGGTCTTCCAGTTCGGGCGCGCGGCCTCCGTGCCTGGGGAAGACGACGAAGCGGAATCCTTCGAAGTGGTGCAGTGTCCTGCCGCCGATGTCGAGCGCAGGCACCACGGGAATCTCGCGCTCGGCCAGTTCCTGTACGAAGGCGTGCTCTTCGAGGATCGCCGCGTCGGTCCAGCGCGCGGGGCGGTAGAACTTCGCCACCAGCGGTTTGCCGTCTTCGATGCCGACCTGGTAGACGCGGTTCTCGTAACTGTTCAGCGCCAGCAGGCGGCCGTCGGTGCGCAGGCCAAGATGCTCCAGCGCGTTCAGCACGCAGTCCGGCGTGAGCGATGAGAAGTCGGGCGTTGTCACAGGGCGTGCATGTGCCGGATCGCTTCGGCGCATTCCGCCACGAGGTCGGTGCCGCGGTAGACCAGCCCGCTGTAGACCTGCACCAGCGCTGCGCCCGCCTGCATCTTCTCCACGGCATCTTCACCTTCGAGGATGCCGCCCACGCCGATGATGGGCAGCGCGCTGCTTCGACTCTGCTCCGCACAGGTTTTCAATTCGGCAGCGAGCAGGCGGATGACGGCTGTGGATTTGTCTCGCACCGGCGCGCCGGAGAGGCCGCCGGTCTCGCTGCCGTGAGGCAGGTTCTCCACGCCTTCGCGCGACAGCGTGGTATTGGTGGCGATCACGCCGTCGATGCGGTGCTTGGTGAGCAGCGCGGCGATCTGCTTGATCTGTTCGTCGTCGAGGTCGGGGGCGATCTTCACGGCCAGCGGCACGTAACGCCCATGTTGCTGTGCAAGTTTCTCCTGCTCCGCCTTCAGTTGCGCGAGCAGCGCATCGAGCTCGTCGCCGCCCTGCAATTGGCGCAGGTTCTTGGTGTTAGGCGACGAGATGTTGACGGTGACGTAGTCGGCATGGACATATACCTTGCGCAGGCAGATGAGATAGTCGTCCGCAGCCTTCTCGATGGGCGTGACGGCGTTCTTGCCGATGTTGATGCCCAGCAACGGATGGCCGGCCTTGCTCCTGAATTTCGCGCGCTTCACGTTCTCGATCAGCGCATCGACGCCTTCGTTGTTGAAGCCCATGCGGTTGATGATGCCCTGTGCCTCGGGCAGGCGGAACATGCGCGGCTTGGGATTGCCCGGCTGGGCCAGTGGGGTGACGGTGCCGATTTCGATGAAGCCGAAGCCGAGTGAGGCGAGCGCGTCTATGCAATTGCCGTTCTTGTCGAGGCCGGCGGCGAGTCCCACCGGGTTGGGGAAGGTCAGACCCATCACGGCATGCGGATCATCGGCGGGACGGCGTGCGGCCAGCGGCAGCAGTCCGAGGCGGTGCGCGGTATTGAGGGCGTTGAGCGTGAGGTGGTGCGCCGTTTCGGCGTCGAGCGCGAACAGCGCGGGGCGAAGCAGGTTGTACGGATTCATTTCTTGGTGGTGACGGGGATAGGGAAAGGTTTTCTCTTGAACAGTTCGAAGCGGGTCTTGCCGCGCCATTGTTCGGCGATGACATCGCCAAGCTGCAGGCACAACAGGCCGAACAGTATATAGCCCGCTTGTTCGAACGGCAGCGGCAGGTTGACCAGAAGTTCACCGCCTGCGGCCTGATAGCCGGACACGGCAAGGTTGCCGACGACCAGTCCGGACAGGGCCGCACAGACTGCGCGTCCCCAGTCGCCGGACTTCAGGCCGGAGAAGACGGTGCTCTCGTGCCACAGCAGCTGCAGCGCGGTCAGCAACAGCAGCGGAGCCAGCCAGAGCAGCCAGAACAGCTGCGCCGGCCACGCCGCGCCGCCGATCAGTCCCAGCGCTACGAGAGGTGTGAGGACGAAGGCCTGCGTTTCCGCGGATGGAGCGGGAATGGACGGGCCGCGTGCGAGGCACCGGAGCAGGCCGGCGAATGAGCCGAGCAGGGCGCGTAGGCTCAATACCGCGGGAGCAAGCAGCGCGAACAGCAGGGTATCGAGGACGGCCTGCCACACGGTGTTCTCCTGCGCGGTCGTCCAGCTTGCGGCATAGTGGTTCAGGTAGGCCAGCAGCCAGCCGAGCATTGCGCTTGCGACGCCGACGGACAGGAAATAGTTGCGCTGCACCTTGAGCGGATTGTTTTCGGTGCGCAGCGTCACGACGAGGTTGCTGAGCAGCAGCGTGCACAGCAGTGCCAGCGCGATGACGACCGTGGCGGCGGTACCGTCGGCCGGCGTCGCGCCGGAGGCGAGCTCGCCCCATTCCTTGCCGCTCAACAGCATCCCTGAGAACGGCAACAGCAGCAGTGTGAGGACGAAAATGCCGAGGCGTATCTTCATGGTCTTTCTCCTTCATTCATGTCTGCAACCAACGGCTGCCAGACGCCGTCGATCAGCCCTTCCGCGGGCTGGTAGCGGGTCTTGTAGTTCATCTTGCGGCTGTCCCTGATCCAGTAGCCGAGATAGACATACTCCAGTTCGAGCTTGCGGCACAGTTCGATCTGCCACAGCACGTTGTAGACGCCGAGGCTGGCGTGCGGCAGGTCGGGATCGTAGAAGGTATAGACAGAGGACAGGCCGTCGCTGAGCAGGTCGATCACGCTGACCATGCGCAGCACGCCCTGCTCGCGGAACTCCACGAGGACGGAATCCACGTGGCTTTGCAGCAGGAAGTTCTGGTAGGCCTCGCGGTCGTCGTTGTCCATGCCGCCGTCCTTGTGGCGTGCCTGCTGGTAGCGCTGGTAGAGCGCGTAATACTCGGCCTTGTCCTGCAAGGGGTGCAATGTCGCATCGAGACCGGCATGCCGCGCCCAGGCGCGCCGCTGCGAGCGGTCCGGAGCGAACCGCTCGACTGATACTCGCATCGGTACGCAGGCGCGGCACGAGTCGCAATGCGGACGGTAGGTATAAGTCCCGCTGCGGCGGAAGCCGTGCAGCACCAGTTCCGAATACACCGGCGCGCTGATCAGGAAGGCGGGCGTGGCGACCTGCGAGCGCGCCTGCAGATCCGGCAGGTAGCTGCAGGGATAGGGCGCGGTCAGGTAAAAATGCAGCGCGGTGAGCGGGATGTCGTTCAGGAGGCTCATGCGTGGCTCGCAGTGGTGCAATGGCGTGAGTGTACCAATTTCGGGAAGTTGACGAAAACCATGTCGGTCTTGCGGTTGGAGTTCCCCTGCATGAGTAGTAGAGTGGAACGTTGTTCAGGGGGCCGCTGATAGAAAGGTGAGGGTATGTCCGATATGCATCTTGGAGTCACTCGGCAAGGGCGATTGTTCTGTGTCCCGTGCCTGTGGTTGAAAGCGTTGGCTCACATGAGCAAGAATTCCAGAAAGGTTGCGTGGATGGGCGTGCTGATGGTGCCGTTGTTCTGGCTGTCGGACGCGGCGATCGATGTCTATCTGTTTGGCCTGGGCGAATTGTTCCATCATGGCCTGTTCAGTCTGGAGCCGATGGAGCTCTATATGCGGCTGCTGGTGTCCGTGATGTTCGTCGCATTTGGTATCTACGCGGCGTTCCTGCTGGATCGGGCCGAGCGGGTCGAGCACAGTTTGCGGACCAGCAATGATCGGCTTCGGGAGCTGAAAGAAGAGCTGGAAAGAATGTCGGTAGTCGACCCGCTTACCGGCGTCTTCAATCGCCGCAAGTTCCACGATGTGCTGGATATCTCGATCGCAAATGCGGTACGTCATTACCATCGGTTCGCCCTGCTGATGATGGACATCGACCACTTCAAGCGCATCAATGACGAATTCGGACATCAGTCCGGCGACGGTGTATTGCGTATCGTTTGCGAACTGATCCATGCCTCGATCCGCGGGTCGGATCAACTCTTTCGCGTCGGCGGCGAGGAGTTCTGCCTGGTCGCGATGGTGGACGGAGAAAAAGACGCACACACGCTCGCCGAGAAGGTCCGGAAGGTCGTCGAGTCGCATACTTTTCCCGAAATAGGCAGGCTCACCATCAGCATCGGGATTGCCAGCTTTGAGGAAGGCGACTCGCAGGAAAGCATCTATGCGCGCGCCGATGCTGCGTTGTACGAGGCCAAACATAACGGCCGGAACTGTGTCGCGTCGAGCGACTCGGATTCGGCCGGGCTAGCCTTCGAAATGCCAGGGTGAGGGGACGCCCGGAAGGGCAGTCAGTTGCCCCAGTCGTTCGAGGAATTCGCTGCGCGGGATCGCGCGCGCGCCCAGCGAGGCGAGATGCGGTGTGTTCATTTGGCAATCGATCATACCGAACTGCCACCGGCCGAGTTGCCTGGCGAGGTGGGCCAGCGCGATCTTGGAGGCATCGCTCCTGCGGCTGAACATGGATTCGCCGTAGAACATGCGGCCGATGGCGATTCCATACAGGCCGCCCACCAGTTCTCCATCCAGCCAGGTTTCCACGGAGTGCGCGTATCCCAGTTCGTGCAGCGCGCAATAGGCCTCTATCAATTCTTCATGTATCCACGTGCCGCTTGCCCCTTCGCGCGGCGCGGCGCACGCACGCATCACCTGCTCGAAAGCGGTATCGACGCGCACCTCATGATTGCCCTTGCGCAGGATCTTGCTTAGCGAGTGCGAGATCTTGAATTCACTCGGGATCAACACCATGCGAGGGTCAGGGCTCCACCACAGGATAGGCTCATCCCTGTTGAACCAGGGAAAGATACCGTGCCGGTAGGCTTCCAGCAGGCGCGGAACCGACAGGTCGCCGCCCGCTGCGAGCAGGCCGTTGGGCGAGCGCAGGGCCAGTTCGACTGGTGGGAAGGCTGCGTTTTCGGTGAGCCAGGGGATCATCGGATTAGACCTTTTGGCATATATTCAATGCGGGTATTTTATGATTATATTGCCACGGTCAAAGGCAACCATGGCGAGGTGGCGATGTTATCGGTTCTGTTCGGCAAGAAATCTGATCACCCCATGGCGGACATCAAGTCGGCACAGGCATTGTTGGAAGACCTGCCCAAGAACGATGCGCACAGGTCGCTGGGAGAACTGGCCGAATGGATCGAATCGGTGTCGGATCAGGCGGACTTCCGGCTGGAACACCAGTTTGCCGTGTTGCGCCTGCTCGATGAGACTGCACAGCCGCATGTGCACAAGCTGGCGCGCGACTACTTCACTCCCGGCGAACTCGGCAAGTTCCAGGAGAACCGGCTGTGGCTGGCCTTGGACAACTTCTACCGTCATTCCTTCAACGCATATGGCACGCTGTTCGACCGCTACAGCAGCGGCGACAAGGGGGCCGGCACGCTCAGGGAGCATGTGCCGCTGATCGTGACGCGCGCATTGCACGCGCTGACCCGGCGGCTGAAATATGCCAGTGCGCATTACTGTCCCGCGGACAGCGGCATCTGGGCCGATCTCGCGAAACTGTACCGGCACGCCGAACAGCAGAACTATCTGGATGTTCCTGTTGTGCCATATCACGGCATGGGGGGGGACACCTCGGTTCGATTGGCGGTCAGTCACTTGCTGGGCTGGTATGGTTGCGGAGGTAGTGCCTTGAGTCCGCTGGATATCCACTTTGTCGAGCGCATCGTGGGCCAGTATTGCGCTGCGATAGAGTTCGGCGCGCACTTGGGCGCGAACAGCCTGTTCAGTTTCAATCTGGAACGTCCTGCCGCCCTGGTGCGGATCAAGCTGGACAGCACCGTGCATCCATCCATGCGTTACGTCGACATGACGGCGATGCGGCCGAAACTGGAAAGTCTGCTCAAGACACTGGACAAGGATGTCGTGCCGGATGAGCTGAACCTGGGCGGGACATATGAGGCGGAACGGGTGCGCGGAGCGGCCCTGCATCTGCTGGAATATCTCGCCGATCCGCCGTTGCGCCGCAGCGCGCGCCGCAGCATCAAAATCGATATGAACGTGGTAAGCGGCTTTGCCGGGTTAGTCGAACGCGCCGGCGAGGGCGGCGAAGATCGAGCGGTGTATTGGGAGATCGAGGACATCAGCGGCAACGGCTTCCGTGCCGTGTTGCCGGCGCAGGGAATCGACGGCATACGCATCGGCACGCTGCTCGGAGTGCGGCCGGGGAGCGTGTCTCACTGGGGCGTTGCCGTGGTGCGCCGCCTGATGCGCGACAGTGACAACTTGCTGCATGTGGGCGCGGAGATGCTGTCCAGCCATGTCGATAGTATGGTCTTGGGGCGGAGCGGCAGTTTGGACGACGGGCTGCCCGCGCTGTGGCTGCATGCGAAACCGGGTGAGCCGGACGACGAGGCCCGGCTCTTGATGAAGGCGGACACTTTCTCCATGCACCGCAGTCTGCAGACCCGGTTCAACGGAAAGCATTACCTGCTGATCCCGGTGTGTTTGCTGGAGCGCGGCTTCGATTACGATCTGGCGCGCTTCCGCTTGGTCGAGCAGGAGTCCGGTGGCGACGTGAGCTACTGAATACGCGCGGCAAGCCATCTTTCGATGTCACGCAGTTCAGCGTCGCACACCGAATGCGGCATCGCATATTCGTGCCATTCCACCGCGCAACCCAACGCCAGCAGCGCCTCTCTCGAATCGACTCCCAGCTTGTACGGTACGACCGAATCGCTGCGGCCATGCGCCATGAAGACCGGTGTCGTCCGTGTGTCCGCCCGCATCTCGCTTTGCACGCTGTCCGCCAGCGGCAGGTAGGTGGACAGCGCCAGCACGCCGCCTAGCGGTGCGCTTTGACGCAGGGCGGTATGCAGCGCGATCGCGCCGCCCTGTGAGAACCCGGCCAGGAAGATGTTGCGGGGCGCGATGCCGCGTCCGACTTCCTGGGCGATCAGTGCCTCGATGGCGGCTTGAGAGGCGCGGATTCCTTCAGCATCTTGCCGGGCGCCGATATCCTGGCTGGCGATGTCATACCAGGCACGCATGACAAATCCGCCGTTGATGGTCACCGGGCGCATGGGCGCGTGCGGAAAGATGTAGCGCATTGCGCAGGGCAGTCTGAGTTCGTCGACGACGGGTTCGAAGTCGTGTCCATCCGCTCCAAGCCCATGCAGCCAGATGATGCTGTGGCGCGGGTTTTTGCCGGATTCGATGGTGATGCTTGCGAAATTGCCGGACATTTTTTCCTCTGTTCGTTGGATTATGCAGTCGCTGGTTTGTTTTAGAATGCCGCTAAAGTAATCGTCGGAGCCGCCGATAAGGGCGAACGGGCGATTGATTATTAAAAGCAGCCAGGGTGGAGAAATAATGAAGCGAAATATTACCCCTACATCGGTAGAGCGGGTGATGCGTGAGGGCGATTTTATCGTCTCCATGACCGATCTCAAAGGCCGTATCACGTACGGAAACCGTATCTTCATCGAATTTTCGGGCTACAGCGAGTCCGAGTTGCTCGGTGCCCAGCACAACATCATCCGGCATCCGGACATGCCGCGCGCAGTGTTCAAACTGCTGTGGGACAAGATCCAGAATCGCGAGGAGTGCTTCGCCTATGTGAAGAACATGGCCAAGGACGGCAGCTTCTACTGGGTGTTCACCAACGTCACGCCGACCTTCGATCCGGCGGGAAACATCACAGGTTATTTTTCGGTGCGCCGCAAGCCGAAACTGAGCGGCGTACAGACCGCGAGCGCGGTATATGCCGCCATGCTGGAGGCGGAAAAGAAAGCCGGGCCGGCCAATGCCATTGCGGCTTCCACCAAGATTCTGATCGACATATTGAACGAAAAGGGACTCAGCTATGATGAACTCGTCCTTGCAATTTAGATTTTCCGCGCTGCTGTGGTCGTTCTCGTTCGGCGTGCTGGTCATCATCCTGACCAGCTTCGCCCGGCATGGAGTAGACGCGTTCATGCTCGGCTTCCTGGTGTTCAGCGTGGGCGTGTCGATTTGGGGGCAATGGCTGGCGCGGCGCTGGCTGGCGCCGGTGGCAAGATTGAAGGCGGTCATCGACGAAGTCGCCGAGGGTAAGTTCAACAGCCGCGTGACCGGCATCTCCGAGCACAAGGACGAGATCAGCCTGCTGTGCTGGAGCGTGAACGACATGCTGGACCAGCTCGGCGCGTTCTTCCGCGAACAGGAATCGAGCTTCCGCAGCAATTTGGCCGGCCACTTCAATCGCGTGGCGATGAGCGGCGGTATGCATGGAGGATTCAGCAAGGGGCTGGAAAATCAGAATATCCTGCTGGAGGGGATGGCGGGCCAGAAACTCGCGGCCATGCGCACCAACATGCTGTCGCGTGCTCATCACCTCAATACCGAAAACCTGCTGAAGAACCTGACGTCCAGCCAGCAGGACCTGAAAGTGATCACCGATAACATGGGGCAGCTGGCGTCGCTGTCCAGGCAGACGCGCGAGGATGCCGACGAGAGTCGCGCATCGGTGAAGGATGTGGTGGAACGGCTGTCGGGCATCGTCGAGCGGGTGAATCACGCGAATACGGCGATCACGCAGTTGAATGCGCGCAGCACCGAGATCAACAAGGCGGTGGGGCTGATTACCTCGATCGCGGACCAGACCAATCTGCTGGCATTGAATGCGGCGATCGAGGCGGCGCGTGCCGGTGAGGCGGGGCGCGGCTTTGCGGTGGTCGCGGACGAGGTGCGCAAGCTCGCCGAGAACACCAAGAACGCATCAGAGTCGATCGGCCGCATCATGCAGATGTTGCAGAGCGAGGCGGCCAAGATGCTGGTGGACTCCGAGGAGATGCACGAGATCGCCAATTCGTCCCAAGGGGTCATCGGCCGGCTCGAGCAGAAATTCGGGCAGTTTTACGAATCGGCCGTCACCACGCTGGCTGGCGCCCGTTACGCGCAGGACCTCAGCTTCGCCTCGCTGGTCAAGGTGGATCACGTCATCTACAAGCAGCGCGCCTACGTCCTGGTGGGCAACTCGGATAACGATGAGTTCAAGAAGGCCGTGAGTGTCGATCATCACAGCTGCCGTCTGGGCAAATGGTATGAAGGTCCCGCCAAGGAAGTGTTCGGCGATTCTCCCTCATACCGCAAGCTGGCTGCGCCCCATGTCAAGGTGCATAGCTGCGTGCATGAGATGGTCGAGATGCTGGAACAGAAGTGGGAACGCGACGAGGCGCTGCAGGACAAGATATTCGATGCGCTCAAATGTGCCGAAGATGCCAGCCTGGAAGTGATGCAGGTGATCGATCAGGTCGTCATCGACAAACACCCGAATATGGGCAAGGCGGCGTAGGCGCCGCCCTGGGGAGATCAATCAGGTTCGGGCATGAGCTCCGCAGTACCTGGAATATCTCGCGGTAATTCTTAGGAGGGCGGCCCTGACACGGTGGGGCGTAGCCCTCTGGTGCGGGAAGGGCCGCCAGGCACCTCCTTCCGCAAACGGCTGGCTTCGCCAGTAACGTGTCGGAGGTGCGCCCTGACACGGTGGGGCGTAGCCCTCTGGTGCGGGAAGGGCCAGCGATCCTCCGATCGGAGCTAACTACATCAATCCGGTTCGGGCATGAGCTCGCGCAATACCTGATAGATCTCGCGGTAATTCTTAGGAGGCTTTCCGGCCTCCTTTTCTTTTTTGGCATTGCGAATCAGCGCACGCAGGTGTTGCGCATCGGCGTGCGGGTGGGCGGCGAGCAGTTCGGTCAGCGCGTCGTCGTTTTCCAGCAGGCGGTCGCGCCAGCGCTCAAGCAGGTGCAGGTGGGCGGTGTGCTGCTGCGACACGCCTTTCCACGCATTCAATTTCGCGACGATGGGGCCGGTGTCCTCGATGTCGCGCATCAGTCTGCCGATGTATTGCAGTTGGCGGCGCTGTGCGCCGAACTTGTTGATGCGGTGCATCTCGCGGATCGCGTCGTGCAGGCTTTCCGGAAGGTCGAGCTGCGCCAGCTGGTCCTTGCCGAGTGCGACGAGCTCCTCACCAAGAGCTTGCAGGTCATGCATCTGCTGCTTGATCTTGGTCTTGCTTGGCGGAAGCGGCTGGTCGAGGTCGAATTCCTCGTCGTGTTCGTGGCGGTGGCTCATGGTGGAACTGGAGATTTTGCGATGCTGCTATGATAACGCCTTTCCTTGTTCCGTTCGCTCAGTTATGAATCGCTCCGTTCCGACCGTGCCGCGCTTTTCCCATTCCGCCGAAGCTTTGCGCGACATTGCGCAGGACTTGCTGGACTACGCCAAACAGCGCGGTGCGACTGCCGCTTGCGCCGACGTGTCGGAAGGATTCGGTCAGACCGTCACGGTGCGGCAGAACGAGGTGGAGACCATCGAATACAACCGTGACAAGGGACTGGGCATCACCGTGTACATCGGCCAGCGGCGCGGCAATGCCAGCACCTCGGATTTCTCGCGACAGGCAGTGAGGGATACCGTGGATGCCGCGCTGTCCATCGCACGTTATACCGCCGAGGACGACTGCGCAGGCCTGCCGGAGCCCGGGCTGCTGGCGCACGATTGTCCCGATCTCGACCTCTACCACCCCTGGGATCTGCCGGTGGAGGATGCCATCGGGCTGGCGCGCGAATGCGAACAGGCTGCGCTGGCGCGCGACAAGCGCATCAACAACTCGGAAGGCGCGACCGTGAACGTACATGAGTCTCAGTTCGTGCTCGCCAACAGCCTGGGCTTCATGGGCGGCTATCCATCCTCGCGCCACAGTCTCAGCTGCGCGGTGATCGCCGGCAAGGATGATGCGATGGAGCGCGACTACTGGTACAGCGTGGCGCGCGACGCGCACGAGATATTGCGTGCAGACGAGGTCGGGCGCATCGCCGCGGAGCGCACCGTGCGCCGCCTCAATGCGCGCAAGCTGGCCACCATGCAGGTGCCGGTGCTGTTCGAGGCTCCCGTCGCCTCCAGCCTGCTGGGGCATTTCGTGGGCGCCGTCAGCGGCGGCAGCCTGTACCGCAAGTCTTCCTTCCTGCTTGGGCAGATGGGCAAACCGATCTTCGCCTCGCACATCGAGATCGACGACGTGCCGGACATCCCGAGGGGGCTGGCCTCCAGCCCGTTCGACGACGAGGGCGTGCGCGTGCAGAAGCGCCGCATCGTCGAGGACGGCGTGCTGCGCGGCTATTTTCTCGGCAGCTATTCGGCGCGCAAGCTCGGCATGAAGACCACCGGCAACGCCGGCGGCAACCACAACCTGATCCTGCGCCCCGGCGAACTCGACTTTGACGGATTGCTGAAGCAGATGGGCCGCGGCCTGTTGGTTACCGAACTGTTGGGCCAGGGCGTGAATCACGTCACCGGCGACTATTCGCGCGGTGCGGCGGGCTTCTGGGTGGAACACGGCGAGATCCAGTATCCGGTGCAGGAGATCACCATCGCGGGAAACCTCAAGGACATGTTCCGCAACATCGCCGCCGTCGGCAACGACGTGCTGGTGCAGGGCTCGCGCCAGTGCGGCTCCATCCTCGTCGAGGGGATGACTGTCGCGGGACGCTGAACCAGCCCACCTCGTGGTGACCCTTCGGCAAGCTCAGGACTAAAGGCTGTCGAACCATGAACGGTGGTCGTTCCGGGATCATATGGGTAGCTAAGCTGCCCTTCGACAAGCTCAGGGCGAACGGACTTGCTCATCGTTTCTTAGTCCGGCGTGTTAAAATTCGCGCTTTCCAGTTTTCCAACTCTTAGGACTATTCGCCATGTTTTCGAGAAAGAACACCATCGCCACCGTTGATCCCGACCTGTGGGCCGCGATCCAGAACGAGAACCGCCGCCAGGAAGATCACATCGAGCTGATCGCCTCGGAGAATTACACCAGCCCGGCGGTGATGGAAGCCCAGGGCAGCCAGTTGACCAACAAGTACGCCGAAGGCTATCCCGGCAAGCGCTATTACGGCGGCTGCGAATATGTGGACGTCGTCGAGCAACTGGCGATCGATCGCGCCAAGGCGCTGTTCGGCGCGGAATACGCCAACGTGCAGCCGAACTCCGGCTCGCAGGCGAACCAGGCGGTGTACATGGCCGTGCTCAAGCCCGGCGACACCATCCTCGGCCTTTCCCTCGCGCACGGCGGCCACCTGACCCACGGCGCGACGGTGAACGCCAGCGGCAAGCTGTACAACGCCATCCAGTACGGCCTGAACGACAAGGAAGAGATCGACTACGACCAGGTTCAGGCATTGGCCACCGCGCACAAGCCCAAGATGATCGTGGCAGGAGCCTCGGCCTACTCGCTGGTGATCGATTGGAAGCGTTTCCGCGAGATCGCCGATAGCGTCGGCGCGTACCTGTTCGTGGACATGGCGCACTATGCCGGTCTGGTCGCGGCGGGCGTGTACCCCAGCCCGGTCGGCATCGCGGACTTCGTCACCACCACCACCCACAAGACCCTGCGCGGCCCGCGCGGCGGTATCATCCTGGCCAAGGCCGAGTACGAGAAGGCGCTGAATTCGGCGATCTTCCCCGGCATCCAGGGCGGCCCGCTGATGCACGTGATCGCCGGCAAGGCGGTCGCGTTCAAGGAAGCGGCCAGCAAGGAATTCAAGGCGTACCAGATGCAAGTGGTGGACAACGCGCGCGTGATGTCCAAGGTGCTGCAAGAGCGCGGCCTGCGCATTGTCTCCGGCCGTACCGACAGCCACGTTTTCCTGGTCGACCTGCAGCCGAAGAACCTCACCGGCAAGGACGCCGAAGCGGCACTGGGCCTGGCTCACATCACCGTGAACAAGAACTCCATCCCGAACGACCCGCAGAAGCCGTTCGTGACTTCCGGCATCCGCATCGGCAGCCCGGCGATGACCACCCGCGGTTTCAAGGAACTCGAAGCCGAGAAGCTCGCACACCTGATCGCCGACGTGCTGGATGCGCCGAACGACGAAGCCGTGATCGCACGCGTCGCAGGCGAGGTGAAGAAGCTGACGGCGCAGTTTCCTGTGTACGGCGCTTAACGCTGTGAAGGGTGAAAAGTGAAACGTGATGCCCACCTCGCGCCTGTGGCGCGACCCTCCCTGCCGGGAGGGTGGCATCGTTTCACGTTTCACGTTTCACATTTCACGTCATGAGATGTCCGTTCTGTAAAGGCGACAACACCCAAGTGGTGGATACTCGCGAAAGCGAGGAAGGCGACAGCATCCGCCGCCGCCGCCGTTGCCTTTCCTGCGACAAGCGCTTCACCACGTACGAGACGGTGGAGTTGCGCATGCCGCAGGTGGTGAAGCAGAACGGAATGCGCAGCGAATTCGACGAGGAGAAGCTGCGCACCAGTTTCAACCGGGCGCTGCACAAGCGGCCGGTTCCCACCGAGCTGGTCGATGCAGCCATCGACCATGTCACGCAGAAAGTCTTCGCACTGGGCGAACGGGAGATCGGCTCGCGCCAGATCGGCGAGATGGTGATGAAAGAGCTGCTCAAGCTCGACAAAGTCGCCTACATCCGTTTCGCCTCGGTGTACAAGAGCTTCGAGGACGTGGACGACTTCGCCGACGCGGTGAACGCGGTGCGCAAGACGCCGCGCCGCAAACCGCAAAACTGACCATGCTGACGCCGCAGGACAGCGAATGGATGGCGCAGGCGCTGCGGCTGGCCGAGCGCGGCCTTTACACCACCAGCCCCAATCCCCGCGTCGGCTGCGTGCTGGTGAAGGACGGCAAGATCGTCGGCGAAGGCTGGCACGAACGCGCGGGCCAACCGCATGCCGAGGTCCATGCCTTGCGCGCGGCCGGCGAGGCGGCGCGCGGTGCGACGGCCTACGTCACCCTCGAACCCTGCAGCCACCACGGGCGCACGCCACCCTGTGCCGATGCGCTGATCGCCGCAGGCGTGGAGCGCGTCGTGGTTGCGGTGCAGGACCCCAATCCCCAGGTCGCAGGAGCAGGCATTGCGAAGCTGTGCGCCGCGGGCATCGCCGTCGATTGCGGCCTGATGGAAGCGGTGGCGAGGGAACTCAACATCGGTTTCTTCGCGCGCATGACGCGCGGCATACCGTGGGTCAGGAGCAAGACCGGCATGAGTCTCGACGGACGCACTGCGCTGGCCAATGGCGTCAGCCAGTGGATCACCGGTCCGGCGGCGCGACGCGACGTGCAGCATTGGCGTGCGCGCTCTTGCGCGGTGTTGACCGGCATCGGCACGGTGCTGGCGGACGACCCGCAACTCAACGTGCGCGACATCGAAACAAGCAGACAGCCGCTGCGTGTGGTGTTGGACAGCAAGCTGCAAACGCCTCCGTCGGCGCGCATCCTGCAGAGCAGTAATGTGCTGATCTACGCGGCAACGAAAGACGAGGCGAAGATCGCCGCGTTGCGGCAAGCGGGCGCAGCGGTAGAGGTGTTGCCGGACGGCGCAGGGCAGGTGGATTTGCCCGCGGTGCTGCGCGACCTCGCCGTGCGCGGCATCAACGAAGTGCTGGTGGAAGCAGGCAGTACGCTGAACGGCGCGCTGTTGCGCGCCGGACTGGTGGACGAACTGCTGCTGTACGTCGCGCCGCAGCTGCTGGGCGATGCCGCGCGCGGTATTGCGCAATTGGGCGAACTGACCGCGCTGGAACAGCGCATCGATTTGGCATGGCAGGACGTGCGCCAAGTGGGCGCGGACCTGCGCATCGTGGCGAGAATTCGTAAATCCCCTCTCCCGCTTGCGGGAGAGGGTTAGGGAGAGGGTGAATATGTTCAGTGGAATCGTGGCCGATGTCGGCATCATCAAACGCGCGGAGGATCGCGAAGGCGGCCTGCGCCTTTCCGTGGCGACCGAAGCGCTGGGCATGGAGGATGTGCAGCTCGGCGACAGCATCGCTGTGAACGGCGTGTGCCTGACGGTGGTGAAACTGGAAGGGAAGACCTTCACCGTGGACGTGTCGCGCGAGACGCTGAATTGCACCGTGGGGCTGGACCAGCAGGGAGGCTACGTCAATCTGGAAAAGGCGCTACGCCTGTCCGACCGCTTGGGCGGTCACCTCGTCACCGGCCATGTGGACGGCGTGGGCGAAGTGGTGGCCTTCAACGACATCGGCGAGAGTTGGCGTCTGGTGGTGCGCGCGCCGCACAACTTGGCGAAATACATCGCGGTGAAGGGTTCCATCACCATCAATGGCGTTAGCCTCACCGTAAACCGCGTCGCGGGCGCCGAGTTCGAAGTGAACCTGATTCCGCATACGCTGGAAGTCACCGCGCTCAACGAGCTGAAGGCGGGCGCGAAGGTGAACCTGGAGATTGACCTGATCGCGCGGTATGTTGAGAGGATGATGGCGGCGGAAGCGTAGGTTGGGTTAGCGCGCAGCGCGTAACCCAACAAACAAAATCAAGACCGTTCGTGCTGATAACCAGCGACTTGGCTGGCGTCGTTTGCCAGCTTAGTCGAATGCATGACGCTTCATTCTAGCTGTGTGACTATTGATATGCGACGAAAGCCCGTCTAGATCCGGGAATAACATGGATCGATCAACACCGTAGTCATCAAGGAGTATCAGAACCTCCTTCTTCAGCTTTGCTGGGATGACTATTTGCACCAAATTCGGTTCGCCGTTTCCCATGCGAGATGGTGCGACTCCTATAGGCTGGGTGGCATCGCAATGGACTGTGAACAGACCTTTCTGATTCAACACGCGCGGTGCAATTGCGTTGGGAATGTAGCCAAATACGCCCTGCTGTTCTCGTATTTGATCTATCGTGCTTTGCTCGGTAAATAGTTTCTCTGGTATTTCGTATATGTACACAGCGCCGTCAACTGATGGAAGCTCACAGCATGCAAAATAACAAGCCACGAGGGGGTTCTTAGTCCAATCAAGTAGTCTTGTGGCTAGTCCGTGATGCTGAGCAAGGGCAAGCTGCTCCAATTGGCTCACCGGTAAGGTGCAGTAGGCGATAGCCTGACCGCACCAAGAATTGAACCTTCCAAGGTCCCGATTGTTTGGCAGGCGATACTCCCTTCTCCCCGCCTTCGGCAATAACTCCCAATCCGAGTCCGCCTGACCTCGGAACCAATTGGCTAACCCATCATGGCTACGATAGCCGCGAAATACTAAGTGCAGCTTCTCGAGATCAGTTAATGTAAAACGTTTCATGTCATTCACAATGCATAACGTCCCAATCAGTGGTTTGTCCGCCGGAATGCATTGCTATGCAATGATGATTCTGTCTTCGAAAGAAATCCTGGAACAAAAGACTCTGAAAATCCAGCTACAACCAAAACTAACATAAATGACCAATAATTCGCACTCATGAAAGTCGGCAGTAATGCGCCCGCTTTCAAAGCAATAAATACAATACCGCCAGCAACAAATGCCAACAGAATACGTTCAATACCAAGCATCAAATAGTGCAGCTTCGTTTTGAATTCCTCAAAGTTTAGCGTTTTCGCGTTAGCCAATATACTGACACCACCACCAAGGGATGACGCGAGTAACAATGTCAATACTTGCCAAGTCGGAGTGTTGCTGAGCCTATCATTCATATCGACAAGGCAGGCAACAAATAACAAGATAATCGCTCCAAATGCTGGAGCCAAATAGATTGCGCGATTAGTGACCAACTCTTCGTGCTCGCGGACGATTGTCGAAATTAGCTCGGAAAATTCTTTTTTCCCATCAGTCTCATCACTGCTTAGGCAGCTAGACAATGTATGCGCAATTCGATGCTTCATCATTTCGAAGTTTGATGACTTCGAAAGCATACCTTTGGCCTCAATATACTTCTGCTTGACGCGATTGAAACGCCCCTGGAGCGCTGCTTCAGAAGCATCTGTGTGACCATCTATAAAGACCTTCAGCCTATTGTTTATGTCATTGGTCTCTATTTCGTAGATGACAAATTCATTGTGTTTAGCTAATACATTGACAACTTTGTTGTTGGAGCTATCCCTCTCGCCGACCGTAATTGTTTTGATCGACGCTACTACGTCAGTTTTTGTTGTCACTTGTGTTCCTTGTTTCTGCATAACCGTTCAAAATTACCCGACCTGCGCGGCTTTTTTGCGTAGGTCCGGTGCATTGCAGGGGAGGGCGCTTGGTGAACAGAGATTAGCCACAGGTTTGGCTGACATTTGCCGATACCAGCTTGACTTGATCTACAACATTCAACGTTTGCCCCTTCTTCCCATTGCAAGCTTTGCAAATGGGAATCACGTACCAAGAAGAATCGGAAGCGCTGTCCTTTTGTACGTGCCCCCCAACAAGGTCGGTGCCGGCGCAACCAGTTACAACGCACTGGTTGGTTCTTTGCCCGCTGAACTTCTGCCAGTGGGCGTACCAGCTATCGCACTTGCATTTGTTCTCTGACGTTCCGTTAAGATTTTTAACTTGCATATCGTTCTTCTGTTGCGTAGTTGATGGAATGTCGGAAAGAAGTGATCAACGTTAAATAGCCATCCCATTTAACGCAAAACATTGAATCAGGTGATGGGCAAAAAATTTTTGTTATTCAATTTGTTGAGATTTTAGTACTGCCTATAGCGAGATGAATCTGTCATGCGTATGGGTGCCTTTGACAGTCGCGCACCCTACCCGAGTGCTTTGTCAGAATCAATATGCCGGATTATCTATGCATTTCAGCCCTTGCCATACAACGCGCGCAATTCGTCCTTCGCCTGTTCGAGGGTGCGCCTCTGGTCTTCGTCGAGGTTCTTGCCCGCACGGTTGATGTAGAACACCAGCATGGACATGGCGGAGCGGAAGGGCGGGGCTTTGCGGCGGGTGCTCGCGTCCGCCGAGCGCTTGAGAGATTCGGCGATGCGTTTCGGGTCGTGCCAGGTGAAGACGCCTTCTTCCAGGTCGAGCGCGTAGCTCTCTTGCGTCACCTGCGCGGACCAATAGCGGGATGCCGTTTTCCGTGCCATTTCCTGCGATCCTCCGTATAGGGCAAGCGGGTCACTGTGCCGAAATGATAGAATTGCACATCTTCGGCAGCCGCGCTTTTGCGCGGACTGCCATTTTTGAGGTTACGCATGACAGACATAGCACCGATAGAGGACATCATCGCCGAAATTCGCGCCGGGCGCATGGTGGTGCTGGTGGACGAGGAGGACCGCGAGAACGAGGGCGACCTGGTGTTCGCGGCCGAGTTCGTCACGCCCGAGAAGATCAATTTCATGGCGCGGTTCGGGCGCGGGCTGATCTGCCTGACGCTGACTGAGGCGCACTGCGACCAGCTGCATCTGCCGCTGATGGTGAGCGAGAACGGTCTGCCGCTGGCGACCAACTTCACCATGTCCATCGAGGCGGCGACGGGAGTGACCACCGGCATCTCGGCGGCGGACCGCGCGCGCACCATCCAGGCGGCGGCGGCGAAGGATGCCAAGCCTTCCGACATCGTGCGGCCCGGGCATATCTTCCCGCTGCGCGCGAAGAGCGGCGGCGTACTGGTGCGCGCGGGGCATACCGAAGCAGGGTGCGACCTGGCGCAATTGGCGGGCCTGACCCCGGCTTCGGTGATCTGTGAGATCCTCAAGGACGACGGTGAGATGGCGCGTCTGCCTGACCTGATTCCGTTCGCCAAGGAACACGGCCTGAAGATCGGCACCATCGCCGACCTGATCGAGTACCGCATCCAGAACGAGACGCTGATCGAGCGCGTTGCGCGTCGCACGGTGCAGACCGCCTACGGCGAGCTAGACCTGGTGACCTATACCGACAAGACCACGCAGCGCGCGCACCTGGCGCTGGTGAAGGGCGACATCCAGCCGCAGAACGAGACGCTGGTGCGTGTGCACGAGCCGCTGTCGGTGATGGATTTCCTCGAGCAGGTGAGTTATCCGCATTCGACCAGCGTGCACGACGCGCTGACCCTCATCGCCGCGGCGCCGGCCGGCGTGCTGGTGCTGATGCACCATGCCGAAACGTCTCAAGACCTGCTGGCGCGCGCCACTGCCCAACCCGAGGCGCAGCACGCGCAGTGGGACCCGCGCAACTACGGCATCGGCGCGCAGATCCTGCGCGACCTCAACGTCGGCAAGATGTGTCTCATCGCCACCCCGCGCAAGCTGCCGAGCATGACCGGCTTCGGTCTGGAAGTGGTGCGTTACTGTCACAACAAGGAAAAGATGTAGGCCTGGCTTAGGTCAGCCAGGCTGTGATATTGGAATCACCCTCTCCCCAGCCCTCTCCCGCCCTCGGGAGAGGGAATCGTTCCCCTCGCCCACTTGTGGGAGAGGGGCAGGGGAGAGGGTAAAAAAATAGAAAGAGCGATATGAAAGAAATCGAGAAGAAACTGGACGGCAAGGGCATGCGCATCGGCATCGTGCAGAGCCGCTTCAACAGCGAAGTGTGCGAGGGCCTGCTGGGTGCCTGCCGCGCGCAACTGGTGCAGCACGGCGTGGCTGAGGACGACATCACGCTGGCGACCGTGCCCGGCGCGCTGGAGATCCCCCTGGTGCTGCTGCGCATGGCGGAGAGCGGCAACTTCGACGGCTTGGTCGCGCTGGGCGCGGTGATCCGCGGCGACACCTACCACTTCGAGGTGGTGTCGAACGAGTCCGCGCGCGGCGTGGGCGACGTGCAACTGGCCAGCGGCGTGCCCATCGCCAATGCAATCCTCACCACCGACACCGACGAACAGGCGATCGCGCGCATGCACACCAAGGGCGGCGAAGCGGCGCAAGTCGTCATCGAGATGGTCAACCTGCTGCGGGACATAGGATGAGCGAAATGGAAGCGAAGAAGACAGCAGCCGTCAGCCCGCGCCACCGCGCGCGCGAGCTCGCGATGCAGGGTATCTACCAGTGGCGCGTGTCGGGCAGCGATGCGCACGACATCGAAAAGCAGGTGCTGGCGGAAAAGACGCTGGGCCGGTTCGACAAGGGCCTGTTCACCAAACTGCTGCGCGGCGCGCTGGCGCAGCACGCCGAGACCGAGGCTCTGCTGACCCCGCACCTCGACCGTCCGCTCGCCGATCTCAGCCCGGTGGAATTCGCCGTGCTGCTGCTGGGCGCGTACGAGTTGTCTCAGCACATCGAGACGCCCTACAAGGTGGTCATCAACGAGGCGGTCGAGTTGGCCAAGACCTTCGGCGGTACGGACGGACACAAGTACGTCAACGGCGTACTCGACAAGCTCGCGCCGCAAGTGCGCGCGGTGGAGTTTGCGGCGCGCAAGTGAACCAGCCCGCTTGCGGATTGCACTATGTCTGAGTTCGATCTGATACGGCGTTTCTTCACCCGCGCCACTCCCGGTGCGGTGCTCGGCGTGGGCGATGATGCCGCGCTGCTGCAGGTGAGCCCCGGCAACGTGCTGGCGGTCTCCACCGACATGCTGGTGTGCGGCACGCATTTCTTTCCCGATGCCGATCCGTACCTTTTGGGCCACAAGACGCTGGCGGTGAACCTGTCCGACCTCGCGGCGATGGGCGCCGTGCCGCGCTGGGCGACGCTGGCCATCTCCATCCCCAACGAGGAGGTGGCATGGCTGGAGCGCTTCAGCGCGGGCTTCTTCGCGCTCGCGCAACAGTACGGCGTCGACTTGGTCGGCGGCGACACCACGCGCGGGCCGCTCAATCTGTGCGTGACCATCTTCGGCGAAGTCCCGGCACAACAGGCGCTGCGCCGCGACGGTGCAAAGGCCGGGGACGACATCTGGGTCTCGGGCGAACTGGGGGATGCCGCGCTAGCGCTGGCGCATCTGCTGGGGCGCATCAAGCTGGGCGAGGCGGAGTTCGCCGCCTGCGCGGCGCGCCTGCACCAGCCGCACCCGCGCGTGGCGCTGGGACTGGCGTTGCGCGGGATCGCCAGCGGCGCGATCGACGTCTCGGACGGCCTGCTCGCCGACCTGGGCCACATCCTAGAACGCTCGAACGTGGGCGCGGAGGTCGAGTTCGACGCGCTGCCGGTCTCTCCGTCGCTGCGTGGCCGCTCACAGCAGAAGCTGGCCCTATGCGGCGGCGACGATTACGAGTTGTGCTTCACCGTACCCGCGGAGCGCCGTGCCGAGGTCAAGCGCATCGCCGAGACGCTCGGCCTGCCGCTGACCCGCATCGGAAAAATCGTTGCGGGGCGGGGCTGCATCGTGCACGATGCGCACGGACATCCGATCGATATCGAGGTAGAGGGTTATGACCACTTCCGGTGATCTGCTCGTCAAGCCGAGCTGGCGCTTCCTGTTCAGCCATCCAGCGCATCTGCTGTCGTTCGGTTTCGGCAGCGGCCTGGCGCGCAAGGCGCCGGGCACCTTCGGCACGCTGGTTGCCTTCCCCATGTACTGGTTCCTTGCGCCGCGCCTGTCGGATGCGATGTTCATCCTCGTGCTGGTATGGGCGTTCGCCATCGGGGTGTGGGTATGCGACATCACGGGCCGGGCGCTGGGCGTGGCCGACTACGGCGGCATCGTGTGGGACGAAGTGGTCGCCTTCCTGATCGTGCTGTTCTTCACGCCGCCGGGTTGGGAATGGTCGCTGCTGGCCTTCGCACTGTTCCGCTTCTTCGACATCGTCAAACCGCCGCCGATACGCTACTTCGACAGCACCTGGCACGGCGGGCTGGGAGTGATGTTCGACGACCTGCTCGCCGCCGGCTACACGCTGTTGTGCCTGGCGATCATCAAGAGCGTGCTGCCATGATGCTTCTCCGCTCCCTCTTGCTGATGTCGCTGTTGTTTGCAGGCGGCGCAGCGCAGGGAGCGGAATTCGTTGCCAAGGTGATCGCCGTGCTCGATGGCGACACCGTTCTGATCAAGCGTACGAATGGCCTGAAGAAGATCCGACTGGCCGGCATTGACGCCCCCGAGAAAGCGCAGACCTTCGGCGAGACTTCGCGGCGTTCGCTGGCCGACATGGTGCTCGGCCAGCAGGTGAAGATAACCAGCGAGGCGATCGATCAATACGGCCGCATGGTCGCGCATCTCAACATGGGCGGGCTGGACGTGAATGCCGAGCAGCTCCGCCGAGGCATGGCCTGGGAGTACTCCCGCTTCCACAATGACCGCGCGATGCTGGCCTTGCAGGAAGAGGCCAAGCGGGAACCGCGCGGACTCTGGGCGCTGAGCGACCCGATGCCGCCGTGGGAATGGCGCAAGCTGCATCCCTCTACATTGTCCGAGCCATCATCTCATGGCGCAGCAAGCCCGCCGGCCATCGCGTCGCCCGCCGATACGGTCTGCGGCGCGAAGAAGCACTGCTCA
>DASTGP010000164.1:0-20770 GCA_035605585.1 Gallionella sp.
GAGGGAGCCCCCTTCGACAAGCTCAGGGCGAACGGCACTCCGTTATCGCTTGTGTTTGCTTTCCCGACTCGTCGAGTGCGCTGGCTTGGAAGGCCCTGGTTGTCGTCCCTGCAGACGTTCCTTGAGCACCTGCATGAGATCGACCACGTTGCCTGCGGCTTCGGATGATTCGGGTTCCTCCGGGGCTTTCAGCACGCCTGTGCCGGACTTGAGTTTCTGCTCGATGTGCTGCATCAAGTTCCTGGCCTGCTGATCGCTCAGTAGTTCGCTGTCAAACCGTTTGCGCATCGTTTTGCCGATGGCGGCGCGCATCTGCTCGGCGAGCTTGTCGTCCGCATGTTGGCGCGGCGGGAGCCCGACCTGATCGGGCGTGCGCAGTTCGTCGTGGAAGCGCAGCGTTTCCGCGCGCAGGATGCCGCCGGAGGCTAAGATCGCCACCAGGTAATCCTTGCCGCGCATCACGAAGCTGGCGATGCCGGCCTTCTGCTCGTCTTCCATGCTTTTCGCCAGCAGGCGGTAGGCCTTGGTCGTGTCGCTGTCGGGGACGAGGTAATAGGCGCGTTCGAAATACACCGGGTTGATCGAGCGTAAGGGCACGAACCGTTTCAGGTCGATCTCGCGCGACCGCTTCGGCTCCAGCGCCTCCAGCTCTTCGTCTTCGACCACCACATAGTGGTACTTCTCGATCTCGTAACTGCGCACGACATCGTCGAGTTCCAGCGGATGCTTGTCTTGCTCGCAGAAGAACTGCCGTTTGAGCAGCGCCCCGTTGGCATCGACCATCTTCAGCGCGACCTTTCCGCGAGCGGCCGGCAACAGGCTCACCGGAAGACTCACCAGGCCGAAGGCGATGATTCCCGACCAGAAGGCGCCGGATTGTTGTTGCTCTTCCTCATCTTCGATCTGCACTTGATCAGTGTCGTCTTTTTTCATGTCACACCTCACGCACGTTTACGCGCTTGCTGGATGCTGGCCTCCAGCGCCTGGCCGATGTCCACGCTCCGTTCGCGGGGTTTGGGCGCCAGCTTGCGCACCTTTTTCCCGTGAGCCTTGGCGTCCAGCATCGCCAGCACGCGCTCGCGGAATTCGTCGTGATACTCCTGTGGCTGAAACTCCGACTCCAGCATCTCGATCAGCTGTCGCGCCAGTCCCAGCTCGCGCTGGTCCAGCGGTGGCCCTTCCGGGGGAGCCAATGCGTCCGCGGGGACGAGCTCTTCGGTGTGGTGCAGCGACATCAGCATCGGGTATCCCTGATACAACTGCAATGCGCCGACATAGGATTTGTTGCGCATCACCCAGCGCGCCAGCCCCTCTACCTGCATCGCCTCCATGGCATCGGCCAGCGCGAAGAATTCCGCGCTGTCTTCATCCGGCCCCAGGTAATAGGGACGGTTGTACCAGCGGTGATCGATGACATGCAGGGGAAGGAAGCCGAGTATCTCGATGTCGCGCGACGGCTCGGGTTCCAGCGCCTCCAGCTCCGACGGTTCCAGCAGCACCCGGTCGCCGGACTCGGTGATGTAGGCACGGCGGGTCTCTTGATAGGGCACGACCTCGTCGGTCTCCGGGTTGACGTACGACTGATGCACCGGCTCCAAGTCCTTGCGATGCAGGAGCCGGAAGTGCACGTTGCGATCCTCGATGGCGCCGTACAATTTCACCGGCACGCGGAACGCATCGAAATGGATTATCCCTTTCCACATCGCGCGTATTGTCATCTTGCACCTCCTTAATTCCGTTGGCTCTGACCGCTGATCCCGTTCGTCCTGAGCTTGTCGAAGGAATGAACGGCGCTCCGGACGGGTTTATCGGAGCAACCGTAGAAGCGGGCCATGCCCGCAACCAGCAATATCGCGGGCATGGCCCGCTCCTACACCTTGACGCCCACCGCCTTGAGCATTCCCGCACTCAGCGGCACCGCGGCCTCGAAGAAGCCTTCCCACGGATCCGCCTTCAGCGCCGCCAACCTGCGCGGCAGCGTCCCTACCGTGTAGTGGTCCGAATGCATCGCGGGGCTGAGTTCGTCCCAGCGCAACGGCACCGCCACCGGCGCCCCGGCTCGTGCGCGGGCCGAGTAACTGGCGATGGCGGTCGAGCCGCGAGCATTGCGCAGGTAATCGAGAAAGATTCTTCCGCGTCGTTTCGACATGCTCATGTTGGCGGTGAGCAGTCGCGGCTCGTCCCGCGCATGTTGTTCGACCACCGTCCGTGCAAAAGTTTTGACCGTCTCCCAATCCGCTTCGGGGTGCAGCGGCACGACCAGGTGCAGCCCCTTGCCGCCGGTGGTGCGCGGGAATGCGGTGAGCCCCATTTGCTGCAGGCGCTCGCGCAGTTCGTGCGCGGTCCGCAGCACTGAATTCCATGCCACCTCAGGCGCTGGGTCGAGGTCGAACACCAGCAGATCGGGGTGTTCGATGTCGTCCACCCGGCAGCCCCAAGGGTGGAGCTCCAGCGCTTCGTGCTGCACCAGCGCCACGATGTCGGCCAGCGAGCGCACGTACACATAGTCGCGCACCGAACGGCCTTCCCGGATCGCAATGCGCGGCACCGCGCCTGCCTGCGTCTTTGGCAGATGCTTCTGGTAGAAGCAGGCCTCGCGGCCTTCGGGGCAGCGCAGCAGCACCAGCGGGCGATGCGCGAGATAGGGCAGCACCCATTCATGGATGGACTCGTAATAGCGGGCCAGGGCCAGCTTGGTCACGCCCAGTTCAGGGTAGAGGATGCGCTCGGGGTGGGTGAGCGGGATCCCCGAGACCTCCACGGAGCCTGCCGATGCGTGGCGCACCGTGGGCGCACTCACGTGCGCGGCTCCTTCCAGCGTGTCGCCCGACGAGCCGACTTCCTCGGGCTCGATGTCTTCGCGTATGCCAAGGAAGCTGGGGATGCGCAGCAGGCCGTCGCGCGTGCGCTCGGCGTATTCGACCGCGATCACCAGCGTGGGCTTCACCCAGTGCACGCCGCGCGAAGTTGGCAGCGCCGGCGAGGGGGCGAAAGGCGATTCGGGAATCTCCTGTTTCTGCAGCTGTGCGTGCAGCTGCTCGAGCTGGCGAGTGCTGAAGCCGGTGCCCACCCGCCCCGCATACTCCAGCCGCCCGTCGCGAAAGGCGCCGAGCAACAAGGCGCCGAAGCCGCTGCGCGCGCCGGCGGGCGGCGTGTAGCCGCCCACCACGAATTCGGCGTGCTGCGTGGCGCACTTCACCTTGAGCCAGAGCTCGCTGCGGCCACTGCGATAGGGCGCGTCGGCGCGCTTGGACATGATGCCTTCCAGCCCGAGGCTGCACGCCTCCTCGAAGAACTCCGGCCCCTGTCCCCGCACATGGTCCGAATAGCGCACTGCGCCGCGGGGCTCGTAGCCCGCCGCCTGCAGCAACTGAGCCAGCGCCTGCTTGCGCTCGAGCAGCGGTGTCGCGGAAAGGTCGTGGCCATCCAGATACATCAAGTCGAAGGCCTGATAGGTGAGCGGTGCGGTCTGCTTGTGGCTCAGCGCCTCCTGCAGCTCGCGGAAGCTGCTGGCACCGCCCGCGGTGAGCGCCACCAGCTCGCCATCGAGGATGGCCTGTTCCACCGGCAGGCTCTGCAGTTGTTTCGCCAGGGCTCGCAGCCGCGCGGTCCAGTCGCGGCCGTTGCGCGTCAGCAGGCGGACCTTGCCGTGCTCGATGTGAGCCACGATGCGATAACCGTCGAACTTGATCTCGTGCAGCCAGTCCTCGCCGGTCGGCGCGAGCTCGACGGTGGCGGCCAACTGTGGAGGCAGGGTGGCGGGAGGAGGGGACGGGATGGCGCCGGGGAGCGCGCTCGCGACCGGTGGAGCAGGGCGCTGTGCCGCTGCCTCGTGGCTCTTCGTGCCGGCCGCGATCTCCTCCATGCTGCGCCCGCTGGCCACGCTCAGCTCGTCAGGCAACGGGTGCGGCAGGTGGTCGGTGCGCTTGATCAGCAGCCACTGCTTCTGCTTGCCGTGCACGTCCCAGTGGTGCATGCGCACCAGCGTCCACGCACCCTTGAGCTTGGTGCCGGTGAGGATGAAGTCGATCTGTTCGTCGTCGAAGCGGCCGTTCTGCTGCCACATGCCCACGTCCCACAGCATCACCGTGCCGCCGCCGTATTCGCCCTTGGGGATGGTGCCCTCGAACGTGCCGTATTCCAGCGGGTGGTCCTCCACCTCGATGGCAAGCCGCTTGTCACCGCCATTCAGAGGAGCTCCCTTGGGCAACGCCCAGCTGCGCAACACGCCGTCCTGCTCCATGCGCAGATCGAAATGCAGCCGCCGTGCGGCATGCTTGTGCATCACGTACAGATGGCCGGCCTGCGACGGAGCAACGCCGGGAGGAGATGCTATATCCGGCTCGGGGCTGCGCTGGAAATTGCGCTTGTGCCGGTATTGGGTGAGGGAGGGAGTGGTCATCAGTCATCCGCCTTTCAAGAGAATGACCCGTCGAGTGGATTGCAGTGACAGTCGCACATGACGTCATGTGCGCAGCACATTGAATGCCTCTCTCCGTCCTCTGCCTATGAGGCCGATCGTGTAATTGCGCCGGTAGGGAAGGTGGATGCCGTAGCGTATCGAAAAAATACAGCCATCTGCGAATTGAATGCGCGTCGCCGCAGGAATAATCTGCGTCACAGTGCGACCGGAAACTTGACGTCGTCGGCCATCTCTCCCAAGGGCCAGATGTGCCTCGAGACATCAAGCGCGACACAGACTGCATCCGGCATATGTATCGCCCGGTCGCACGCTCCCATCGGCAATCTCTCAAGTTTCTTTACTGAGGAGGACGCCATGACGCTTCCCACTTCAGCGATGTATCGCTTTTTCGCCGCCTCCCTGCTCGTGATGTGCATGGCATGCTTCAACACCGCTCATGCCGTGCGCACTGTCGTCAACCCGCCGCTCGCCACAGGCCCGTTCCCCGCCGCCTGCAGCGACGTCGCTTACGACATCAACAAAGTGAATCTGATCGGCGGCACCCCGGCGGATTTCTGGGAAGGCAATCCGCTGAACGGCGTGCCGCGCTACTTCACCGATGTCTTGCTCGAACCGCTGGACACGATCCAGATCAATCCGGTGGTGCCGGCCGACCCCGCTTTCTACGTGCAGACCTGGAACAGGCCGGTGCCCTTCGTGGTGATCGTGTGCTATCCCACCGATGTCGCCAACACGCGTCCGGATTACCCCTTGCCCGGCATGCAGGTCGTCCCGAAGATGCAGCGCGCAGGGCAGAAGCCGATATTCCCGCCCATGCGGCCGGTGGTGCCGGGCATGCCCGATCCGAACCTGTTGCCGCTGCTCGTGCTCTCGCACGGGCTCGCGGGGAGCCCACTCGATGCCGCTTCGCTGGATGTGATTGGGCGGCTGGCCAGCTTCGGCTATATCGTTGCCGCGCCTTTCCACGGCGATGCACGCTTCTCGGTGATCCAGCTCGCCAACATCGGCGACCTGGTATCGGTGTTGAGGAACTTCAATCACTTCGTCGAAATGGAGGCGTTGCGTCCGCTGGCATTGAAGGCCACGGTCGATGCGCTGCTCGCCCATCCCGATTTCGCGCCGCGCATCGATCCGGCCAAGATCGGCGGAGTGGGCGATAGCATGGGCGGCGCCTCGATGACGTGGTTGCTCGGCGCAGCCGTCACCGACGGCTTCGTCAGCCAGAACGCGCACCCCACCGTGAACGACCCGCGCATCAAGGCCGCGGTCGGCTACGTGCCGTACGCCGGAGAGAATTTCCTGCCGGCCTTCGGCGCCAACAACGCCACCGCCGTCAACGTCAACACGCCGTACCTGGCGATCTGCGGCACCGCAGACATCGTGGCGCCGATGGCGCGCATGGTGCAGGCCATGAACCTGTTCCAGAACTCACATTACATGGTTGCGCTGACCGGGGTCCCGCACGGATACGCGAGCAGCTACGCCGGCGACGTCTTTGGCTGGGCCATCCCGTTCCTCGATGCGTACGTGAAGGGGGACGCGACCGCGCTGGCGAATTTCCTGCAGCAGAAGAACATTCTCGGCGGACTGGACGACAACGTGGTGATCGATTTCACACGGTGAGCCGGGCTTGAAACCTATGCATCCATCCTCGGTTCTAACACCGTGAACTTTCCACGTTGAAAGGAAACGATCATGAACCGTACCTTCAAACATTGCCTGCTCGGATGCGCATGCCTCATGGCCAGCCAGGGGCCGGCATGGGCTGCCCCCGCCGAACAGACGGCGGTGTTCGCCGGGGGCTGCTTCTGGGGCGTGGATGCGGTGTTCAAGCACGTCAAAGGCGTGTCGAAGGTGGTGTCCGGCTATGCCGGGGGCGGCGCGGCGACCGCGACCTACGAGCAAGTGAGCAGGGGAGACACGGGGCATGCCGAAGCCGTGCAGGTCAGTTTCGACCCCGCGAAGGTCAGTTACCGGAAGCTGCTGGAAGTGTTCTTCAGCGTGGCGCACGACCCTACCCAACTCAACCATCAGGGGCCGGACTACGGGACCCAATACCGCTCGGCGATCTTCTACGCCGGCCAGGACCAGCAGGAACTCGCGCAAGGCTACATCGGCCAGCTCACCGCCGCGCACGCCTACCCCGGTCCGATCGTCACGCAGGTCGTGCCGCTCAAGCAGTTCTATCCCGCCGAGGACTACCACCAGAACTACTTTTCCCTGCACCCATACCAGCCGTATATCTTGATCAACGACAGGCCCAAAGTGGAACAGCTGCGCAAACGGTTCCCGGAGTTGTATCAATAGGGCGTTCGCATCGTTTGCTAAATAGAAAGCCCGGCGATTCCGGGCTTTTTTCGTTCGAGGTATTTCGAAGCTAACCCCGTTAATTGGAACTCCGGTTGCGCATTCCGGACACCCTCTTTTAATTATTTAGCGCTTACAGTCTTTAGATTCTTCCAATTTAACTGGAATATAGGTAACTGCATTTGAAGTCTTATCAATCGCTATCTTAGATAAATTGATAAAACACCTTTGCCCGGTTCCTCCGGTTAACGCTTGGTAATCAGTATTCTCTTCAGGAATAAAATAACCTGTGGCGATGCACCTCCATGTTTTTGTACCAAGAGTCTCGGACACGTCGTACGCGATAACAATCGGCTGCTTGGGTCTTATGTAGACTTCCGAACTATTCTTGATTTCGCCATCTTTGGGGATGCCTATTTTTTTATTGTTAAGGCTATTATCAATTCCCAGTCCAAAAACATGTGAGACAACCACGCCGCCACCAGGGGCCAGCCAGTCATCACACGCTCTGTCTGGAATAAGTTTGGCTATACCACTTGAGACAACTCTGAGTCTTGTTCCAGTATTACCATCGGGTTCTTTATAGGCGACAGAGGCACTCTTGACGGTTGGGTCAATCTTGCTTGCAAGATCGGCAAATGATGAACACGCACCCAACATCAGCGCTAGAGGCATCAAAATGAATCTATTGCGGCCATTCAGCATAAATCTTTCCCTAGTTATTTAGAAATTTAGCTTGGAATCAATGGGGGGCTTGAGGGGATTTCTTTTCAAGCGCATAAATGTGGGGGCGACCATTGTTGCCTAAGTAATAATTCAAGTAATAGCCACCTTCAATTTTCATGGCTTGATAGTTAAAAAGACCAGGTCCCGCAGGAATAGTCTCCGGCGTGAGAACCCGCCTTATTTCAAGCATGGAAATGTGGTCGCCGAATTTTTCGTTATTGCAGAATAGGCTGGCATATCCAGTGTTTGGCTTGTATCCACCTGAACACTTTTCGCCGCCGTACACATAAAACATGTCCCCATTTCCTGTAACGAATGTGGCCATAATGCCTTCTTTGTCGTCAGGAGTAATCGTTACTTTCGTGAATCCACCATCATTATTACGGCTATCCTTTACGATGTAATCTCCATGGAGGATGTTTATTGCACCGTTAAATTCTGCTTTTTGTTCTTCAGGTGTTCTTGGGTCAACGTATGGTGTTACACACGCGCAAAGTAGACTGGTCAGGGCAATCGCAATTAGAGGATTTTTGTTCATAACATTCCCTTTGATTAGAATTTGGCAGGCACGCTGCTTTAACGTGCCCTGTTTATCTCCACTCAAGCATCCAAAGTCGGTGGTATGCGTAACGAAGGCAGGCGACCTTACCCGAACTGCGGGTCGAGAACCATATGCCGAAGTATCTAGATAATCCAGTCTATGCAATTCGTTGTGCGTATTCGCAGCTGGAGAAATTTCTGAATTAAACGGGGCAGTTCGAATTATTTTTCTGAAACTAGCGTCCTCAGTCACTTCGCCCCCACCCCTAACCACGCATCCGAAGTCAGCGGCATCTTCAGCGTAGGCAGTGTCTCTTCCAGCCAGGCCAGCGCGAGCTTCTCCTTTTCGTGCCACAGGTCCTCGCCCAGGCTCTTCTTCATCATCTGGATCGGGGCGCTGCCCTTGACCATGCTGTCCCAGAATTCGGGGACGGTGCCGACGGGGAAGGGCTTGGTGACGCGGCGTATCTCGACGTTGCGGAAGCCGGCGTCCTGCATCTCCTGTTTGAAGACGTCGGGGTTCTCCAGCGTGCCGATGGAGCGTTGCGGTGGCGGCAAGTCGGGTTTGATCGCGCGCAGTGCGCCGAACATGGTCATCATCGCGGGCGACTGGTCCACCGGCGCCCAGCTGGTGACGGCGATGGTGCCGCCCGGTTTGAGCGTGCGGTAGATCTCGGCGAAGCCGCGCTTGCGGTCGGGGAAGAACATGAGGCCGAATAGCGAGAACGCAGCATCGAAGGTTTCGTCCGCGTAGGGCAGGGCTTGCGCGTCGCCGCAATGCAGTGTGATGTTGCCGTGTCCTTCGCGTTCGATCTTCTGCCGGAACACGGCGAGCATGGATTCGGAAAAGTCGATGCCGTGCACGCTGTCCGCTTTGCGTGCCGCCATCAGCCCCAGCGTGCCCGGCCCGCAGGCGACATCGAGCACTGCCGCACCCGGCTTGAGGTGGCTCGCCGCGATGGCTTCCGCGGCGAACTGCTCGAACACTTTCATGGTGGTCTCGGCGTAACCGTCGGCGACGAGGTTCCAGGGTTCGGCGGCGGAGAGCGGGTTGGCGGGCTGGCTCATGGATTGCTTCGCGGATTGCAGCTTATTGTCAGGGTGCGCAACTCTATGGGAGCTTCCGGCCAAAAACAATATGCCGAAATATATAGGCAATTGAATAGTCCTCCGGTCATGGTTCGACAAGCTCACCACGAACGGAGGACTTATTCGTCCGGCGCAGCTGTTACACAGGTGATTCGCTATCGAAGAGCCGTTCGCATTCGGCCATGATCGATTGCCCGATCTCGGATTCATGGCGGGCATCCAGCGATTCCTGCATCTCATGGGTGATATAGAGTCCCGCGTCGCGGGAGGTGGTCGTGGCGATCTGCCTGGCGAGCCGGTCGCTGAGGTCGGAGAGGTGTTTGCGCTCGGCCAGCGGCAGGCTGCGTTTGGAGCGGGCCAGCCAGTCCGCGGCGAGCGTGGCGCCTTGCGCCTGTGTCAGCCATTGCCCGTGTTCGTAATGGGCGGCCAGGTGCTCGGCCACGAGGGCGTAGATCAGCGCGACGCATTGTCCGCGATCCGTTGCGGGCGGGGGGGAGGCATCCCGTGTGTTGCTCATTGCCAGTTTCCTTTTTGCGAATTCTTTTCGACGTTGCACGAGCGAACGGCCAGTGCGGTCATTGATGGAGTCAGTGCGTATCCGTGTTCCTGAGCTTGCGGTACAGGGTGCGTTCGCTGATGCCCAGCCGTTCCGCCAGGGCCTTGCGGTCGCCCGTGAAGTTCTCCGCGGCCCACGCGAGGTAACGCTTTTCCAGGCTTGCGAGCGGGGCGATCTCTTCGGTCGGGTTCGCGGCTGCAGTCTCCTGCTTTCCACTTTTCAGCGTATCCAGATACAGGTGTTGCGGCAGGATGGTGTTGCCGTCCGCCATGATCAGCGCGCGCTCCAGGATGTTGCGCAGTTCGCGCACGTTGCCGGGGAAGTCGTGGCGCATCAGCGTGGCCAAAGCCTCTTCGCTGAGCGCGATCTTTCTGGTTGCATCGAGGTGGGACAGCAGGCTGGTGACCAGCATGGGCAGGTCTTCCATGCGCTCCCTTAGGGGGGGCAGGTGGATGGGGAAGACGTTGATGCGGAAATACAGGTCCTGGCGGAAGGTGCCCTCGCGCACCATCTGCGCCAGGTCGCGGTGGGTCGCGGCGATCAGGCGGAAGTCCGCGCGCAGCGGTTCCAGGCCGCCGATGCGGCGGTAGGTGCCCGCTTCCATCAGGCGCAGCAGTTTGACCTGGAGTGACAGCGGGATGTCGCCGACCTCGTCCAGGAACAGGGTGCCGCCGCGCACCGCCTCCACCAGTCCGGTCTTGCGTCCGGTGGCGCCGGTGAAGGCGCCTTTTTCGTAGCCGAACATTTCGCTCTCGAACAGCGTCTCGGTCAGGCCGGAGCACTCGACCGCGACGAAGGGAGCGGCCGCCCGCGGACTCATGTCGTGGATGGCATGGGCGACCAGTTCCTTGCCGGTGCCCGATTCGCCCAGCAGCAGTACCGAGCTTTCATGTTCGGCCACGCGCTTGGCGAGTTCCAGCATGCGGTTGAACGGGCGGGAGTAGCCCACCATCGCCCGGTCGCGGGTGCCTTCACCGGTTTGGCGCAGGAAGTGCATGGTCTCCATGTAATAGGTCGTGTCCCCGGCCTCGTTCCTGACCGGCACCACTTCCACTTCGACATGTTCCCGGCCTGCGGAGGTGTGATGCACATGCAGCACGCGGTTGGGATGGCCGCTCTCCATGCAGTCCCGCAGCGGGCAGTTCTCCCCGGCCTGGTCGCAGGGCTTGTCGTAGTGGTGGGAGAGTTCGTAGCAGTAGCGCCCCACGACGTCCCGGTCTGCGCCGAATTCCTGCCGGTAGGCGGCATTGGCCGCGACGATGCGGTACTGCCCGTCGAGCAGGATCTTGGGTTCGGGGAAGCTGTCCAGCAGGGCCAGCGTTTCCGTCGAGACCGAGGATTGGGTGGAACTAATGTCATAATCGGCAGTCATGGCAGTTAGTGTATGACAGATGTGGCGCGCAATACAACTTTTCTTGATTGCCCGCTTTATATTTGGTCACAACTATCTTGTTGATAGTAAATGAGATTCATATTTGTGGACGGAGGTGGCACGGTGGTTGCTAAATTTAGAGTCGTTGACAGTAAGTCCCCCTGAACGGACGGTGCGTCCGTCAGCTTTGACCTGTGGTGCGAGGCGCCACAGGTTCTTTTTGGCGCGCTTGTTGCGGCGAGATTGAAAGACAAAGAACCAACCTTGAGGAATGAAAAATGGCACTGCTGATCACTGACGAATGCATCAACTGCGATGTGTGCGAACCGGAATGTCCGAACGGCGCGCTCTCGCAAGGGGCTGACACCTATGTCATCGACCCGGCGAAGTGCACCGAGTGCGTAGGCCACTTCGATACGCCGCAGTGCGTGGACGTGTGCCCCGTCGATTGCATCGTGCCCGACCCGGCACATGCGGAAAGCAGGGAGCAGCTGCTCGCCAAGTTCGAGAATCTGATGGGAGTAAAGGCATGAACGACACGACAGAAAAGAAGGAGATGGGCACCGTCACGACCATCTACCACGAGCTGGATACCTGGAGCGCCAACCTGGGCGAAAAGACCATCCATGCGAAGCGCATGCCGGGTTTCTTCCGCACCCTCAGGACCTATACGCAATGGGCGCTGTGGGCGCCGTTCTTCTTGTTGCCTTACCTGCGCTGGAATGGCAAACAGGCCATCCTGTTCGATATCCAGCACCGCCAGTTCCATTTCTTCAACCTGACCGTGCTGCCGCAAGACATCTGGATGCTGTCGCTGGTGTTGCTGGTGGCGGCGATGACGCTGTTCGCGGTGACTTCGGTGGCGTCGCGCGTGTGGTGCGGCTACTTCTGCTTCCAGACCGCATGGACCGACTGGTTCACCTGGCTGGAGGACAAGATCGAAGGCAATCCGCAGGCCCGCCGCAAATTGGATGAGGCGCCGTGGAGCTTGGACAAGCTCAAGAAGAAGACACTCAAGCATGCGCTGTGGATGCTGACGGCCCTGTTCACCGGCATCAGCTTCTCCATCTGGTTCGTCGATGCCTTCGATTACTGGAACGACCTGGTCCACTTCCAGTTGCCCACGGTTGGCTGGGTCGTGATCGCCTTGTTCTTCGTGGGTACTTATCTCCTCGCCGGTTTCCTGCGCGAGCAGGCCTGTTTCTGGCTCTGTCCCTACGCGCGCATCCAGGGGGTGATGACGGATTCTCAGACCATCCTGCCGACCTACGACTACGTCCGCGGCGAACCGCGCGGCAAGCTGCGCCGCGGTGGCGAGGCGGTGGCGCAGCAGGGCGATTGCATCGACTGCTTCCAGTGCGTGCAGGTCTGCCCGACGGGAGTGGACATCCGCAAGGGGCAGCAGCTGGGCTGCATCACCTGCGGCCTGTGCATCGACGCCTGCGACTCCATCATGGACAAGATCGGCAAGCCGTACGGCCTGATCCGCTACGCATCGCTGGATGAGCTCTCGGGCAAGCCGGTCAAGAAGCTGTACCAGCATCCCCGTACGCTCGTCTATATCGGCATCATCGTCATCGCGATGTCCGGCATCGTGTACGGCCTGACCCATCTGGGCGCCATGACGCTGAAGGTGTTGCCCGAGCGTCAGCCGTTGTTCGTCAGCATGAGCGACGGATCGATCCAGAACAAGTATGACTTCAAGGTGCTCAACAAGACCGACAGGGATATCCATGTGAAGGTCACCGCCACGGGCGGGATAGAGGGGCAAACGATCCTCGGGGCCGACAATCCTCCGCTGACGCACCATGGACGCGGTACTTCGTTCACCATCTTCGTGAAGGCGCCCGGCGCCAACATCAAGAAGGAGGTGACGCCGATCGAATTCCGGGTGGAAGGGGTCGAAGATCCATCCGTATACGCCGAGTATTCCACCAAATTCAACGGCCCCAAACGTTGATGCGATAACGGTTCGTCCGAACCTGCCAAAGGGGCTGCCACGCAGCCCCTTTGGTTTTTATGCGCCCGGAATCGGGTGTGTAACCGCTTGTCTTGTCGTCGATTGCCTGTGATCGCTCATCGTGCGAAGGGGCCAAGGTAAGGTGTGGACCTACCCGTTCGGTAGGTCCACACCCCTATTGCAAGGAGGCAGTGCATGTTTAGAATTTGCCGGGCATGTCGGCAGATCCGGCTTGTGCGCTCGGTCGGAAATGCCGGATGTGCGGTGAGGTCACGCAGTCGATCGGATGCGATGTCGCTCTGCTCGAGGCGTCGGTTTCTTTCGCAGCCTTGCGCGTGGAACGAAATGACGCTTGCCCCCCAGCTGCGGATGACCCGGGTGGTTCATCAACCAAATGAAAGGATATGCCATGTCCGTTCCTTCTAAACGCCCAACAGTATTGGTGATAGACGACGAGCCGTTCAACCTGAGCCTGATGGACGGGCTGTTGAACAGGGATTACACCATACAAAAAGCCAGCAACGGTCCGGAGGCGCTCAAGCTGGCTTTCGCCGAACCGCCCGATCTGATCCTGGTCGATGTGATGATGCCGGGCATGGACGGCTTCGAGGTCTGCCGCCAGCTGAAGGACAACGCAAAGACCGTGCACGTCCCGGTCATCTTCATCACCGCGAAGAATGAGATCAAGGACGAGGAGCTCGGGTTCGCCGTGGGTGCAGCGGATTTCATACACAAGCCTATCAGCGCGCCTATCGTCGCCGCACGGGTCAGAACGCATCTCAAGATCAAGATGATGCAAGACTTCCTGCGGAGCGAAAATACCAAGCTGCTGAAGGATGCCGGCGAGAAGTTGGCCGAGTTGCAGCAATTGAAGGAATTCATGTGGGGCGGCGACCAGCTTGTCAGACGTTGACGTCGGCCGCGGTCCGGGGCGTTGAACCAGACATCAAACAGGGGCATCGGACAAGTGATTGGCGATCACACCATGAAAGGCTTCCAGATGCACAGTCAGTTTCGCCGAAGCTTCCTTGCACTGTTCCTTCCCCTGGCGCTGTTGGTCATTCTGGCCGCGGCCTATATTTTCAATCAGGCAGTCAATGAGCAGAAAGCCATCCTGAAAGCGGATGGCTCGATCAACGTGGTTTCCGGCGGGCGGGCCATCGAGCGCTCCCTGGATGGCAGCGTCCAGGATGTGCTTTACCTTGCATCTTTTCCGGAATTGGCGGCAACACCGGTCATCACCCGGACCGGCATGGAAAACCTGCAGCGGGCATTCGTCCGGTTCTGTCTGATGCATCCGATGTACTCCAAGCTGCGCCTGATAGATGAAGGCGGCAGGGAGCTCATGAGGATCAACAATCTCGATGGGCATATCAGCGTCACGGACCGGAGCCATCTGGAAAGCAAGAGCGACCGGTTCTACTTCACCGGGAGTCTCTCGCTGGATCCGGGGAAGGTATATGTATCCCCGATGCAGCTCGAGTTCGAGAACAAGAAGGTCGTTATTCCCTACCGCCCCATCATCCGCATCTCCACGCCGGTATTCGATACCCACGCACGTCGTCTCGGCGTGCTGGTCGTGACTGTCGACGCCAACGATCTTCTCGCACGGATAGGCGCCAGCGACGACCTGACCAGGAGCCGTAACATGCTGCTGAACAGCGATGGCTACTGGCTGAAGAGCGACATCCCGGAGGAGGAATGGGGATTCATGTTCAACAAGCCCACGACGCTGGGCGCCCGGTTCCCCGCTGCATGGAAGAGGATCTCTGCGGCGAAGTACGGTCAGTTCGAAGACGACAGCGGACTGTGGAATTTCGAAACGGTCTACCCGCTTAAATCGCACAAACGTACGCCAACCGATACCAGCCACCAGATACGGACCAGTGTCGATCCGGAAAAATACTATTGGAAGGTGGTTTCATTCGTCCCGAGCAGCCAGGTTCGGGAATCGAGCGCCAGGGTGAGACAGTCTACCGCGCTCTACACGACGGGGATGCTGTTGCTGTTGCTGGCGGGCTGCTGGTATTACACCAAGATGCGCTATTCGAAACTGAAGGCCCAGCAGGACCTGAGCGCGGCCGCCGCGGAATATGCCAAACAGCTGGCTCTGCGCGACACCGAGGCGCGCATGTACGCGATACTGCACACCATCGCGGACGGCATCATCACCTTCGGCGAAGACGGCACCATCGAGGAATTCGCCGCCAACGCCGAACGCATCTTCGGCTATTCACCCGACGAGGCTATCGGACAGAACATCAGCACGCTGATGCCGGATTTTGTGAACTTGCTGCACGACGATAACCTGTCGCGAGGGAGCATCAATGCGAATACCGGCGGAGAGCGCGAGATCGAGGGACGCCGCAAGGATGGCAGCACCTTTCCGCTGGAGTTGGCGGTCAGCGAGGTGATGCTGGGCGGTCAGCGCCATTACACCTGCATGGTGCGCGACATCTCCCGGCGCAAACGCATCCAGGAAGAATTGATCGCCGCAAAGTACGGTGCGGAACTGGCCAGCGAGGCCAAAAGCTATTTCCTCGCCAACATGAGCCACGAAATACGCACGCCGATGAATGCGATCATCGGATTCTCCCACTTGTGCCTGGAAACCCAGCTTACGCCCGTGCAAAGGGACTATCTGGAGAAGGTCGCCCTTTCTGCGAACTCGCTGCTGGGCATCATCAACGACATACTGGATTTTTCCAAGATCGAGTCCGGCAAGCTGGATGTGGAGAAAGCCCCGTTCAGTCTGGATGCGGTGCTGAAGAGCGTCGCCGCCATCATCAGCATACGCGCGGAGGAAAAGCGCCTGGAGTTCCTGATCGACGAGGAGCCCGGGATCCCGCAGTTGCTCGTCGGCGATTCGTTGCGCCTGGGGCAGGTGCTGAACAATCTCGTCAACAACGCAGTGAAGTTCACCGAAGCGGGCGAGGTTGCGGTCCGGATCAGGAAGGAGAATCTGATTCCCGGCGAGGACGAGAACTATGGCCAGGTGGTATTGCGCTTTACGGTGAGCGATACCGGCATCGGCATGACGGCCGATCAGATTGAAAAACTTTTTCAGCCTTTCAGCCAGGCCGATGTGTCCACCACGCGAAAATACGGCGGGACCGGATTGGGGCTGGCCATATCCGGGCGTCTCGTGGAGTTGATGGGCGGCGAGGTGTGGGTGGAAAGCACACCGGGAGAGGGCAGTGTATTCGCATTCAGCATTCCGTTCACTTTCTTGCCGGAGGAGCCCGGCAGCGTTCCGGATCTGAGCGGACTCAGGGTGCTCGTGGTGGACGACAACGACAGTGCGCGCCGCGTGATGTTGTCTCTTCTTGAATCATTCGGCATCAAGGCGGTGCCGGCGTCGGGCAGCATGGAAGCATTGGCGGCGATCGAACAGGCCGACGAAGAGGGGCAGCCGTTCGACTGCGTGGTGCTGGATTGGGACATGCCCGGCATGAGCGGTCTGAAAGCCGCGAAGCGCATCAAGCAGGAATTGCCGCTGCACCAGCGGCCAAAAGTCATCTATCTCGCCGGTCATAAACACACCGAGATGATCAATGTTTCCGGGGCGGTAAAGCTGCTGGACGCGGTGCTCAACAAACCCGTCACGCCATCGGGATTGCTGGATGTGATCATGACGTGCACTTCAACGCCGACCAAGCCGCCACCGTCAGTGCCACCGATCGATACGCACCCCGACCTGACCGGTTTGCGTGTGTTGCTGGTGGAAGACAACAAGTTCAATCAGCAACTGGCCAATACACTGCTGGTCCGCGCCGGTGTGAACGTCGGCATCGCCGACGATGGGCTCGAAGCTCTGCAGGCACTGCGGCACGAAAGTTTCGATGCGGTATTGATGGATATGCAGATGCCGACAATGGGGGGGCTGGAGGCAACGCGCCAGATCAGGAAAGATCCGGCACTGGCCGACCTTCCTATCATCGCCATGACTGCCAACGCCATGGCGGGCGATCGGGAAAGTTGTCTTGCCGCGGGAATGAACGACTATATCGCCAAGCCGTTGCACTACCAGGCGTTGTACGCGACCCTTGCACGCTGGACTCAGCGGGATGAGCCCGCAGCGCGTGCCGCTGAAGAAGTCCCTCCGCCGGGCGGCACGCCATCCGTCCTCGATGCGGAGAATGCCATGGCCAGAATGGGGGGAGAGGATCTCTATCTGACCATGCTCGGCAAGTTCGTTCCCAGCCAGGGGCAGGCGGTGCAATCCATACAAGACGCACTCGCCGTCAACGACCGTACGTCGGCGGAACGTTTGGTGCATACGTTGAAAAGTGTGGCGGCATCCGTCGGCGCCGGCTTCCTGGCGGAATCCGCCGGCAAACTGGAGTTGGCGATCCAGACGGAAGAGACCGGGAAATATCCGCAATTGATCGAGGCTACGGCAAACAATCTAAGCCAAGCGGTTGCTTCGATAGAATCCTATTTGAAAGAACATCGGCCCAAAGATTGACCGTCCGTGAGATCCCGGTGATCTTGATCAGGAACTAAACCTGCGCGACGTCAGCCAAAATAGTGATCGTTATTACGACAACGGGCGTCATTCGGGTAATACGAGGAAGAGCGGGGATGAGTCATCATGAAGCCTGATTTTCTTTTCGCTGCGAGGGGACAGGCATGAAAAGCTTTTTTTTATTTTTAGTCCTGCTGTTGCCGGCATGTTCGATCATTCGGCCATCGGCAGGCACGACCGTGACAGCGCCAGATGCAGTGAAAGAAACGCGCAAGAGCAAGGTCGAATCCCCACCCGTCGCGCGCCCTGCTCCCGACGCGACGCAACCACCGGTCAAACGTGAGCCAGGTGGTATTCCTCCCAAGAAACGTGAACATAACATCGAAGAAGATTGATTGAACTCCTGCCCTCGGAATTGACCGAATTGACAGGCTGGTGCAAAAGTAAAAGAAGCTATCGCCAGTCAGTCTACCGATCAGGAGGCTATCATGCAGACCCCTTTGCAAATCACTGTTCGTGACGTTCCCCAGTCCGAGGCCGTCGAAGCCCGCATCCGCCAGAAAGTGGCGAAGCTGGAGGAATTCTTCAATCACATCATCTCCTGCCGTGTGGTGGTGGAGTCGCCGCATAGGCACAAGCACCAGGGCAAGCAATACACCCTGCGCATCGATATCGGCGTGCCCGGCCACGAGATCGTGGTAAATCGCGATCATCATGAGGATGTATTCGTCGCACTGCGCGACGGCTTCGACGCCGCAAAACGCCAACTGGAAGAGTTTTCCCGCCGCAATCGGCGCGAGACCAAGCAGCATGCCTCCGAATTCGTCGGGCGCGTGTTGCGGATATTTCCCGGGGATGGTGTCGGCTTCATCGCCGGACCGGACGGCACCGAGCATTACTTCGACCGCGCGAACGTCGTGAGCCCGCGCTTCGACCAACTGAAGGAGGGCGACGAGGTCAAGTTCATCGAGGAGATCGCGGGCGAAGGCGCGCAGGCGAAGCGTATCAGCGTCGGTCGCCACGGTGGGCCTTAATGTCAAACGGTGAGCCGGAGGTATCCCGGCTCACATGGTCTTTTTCAACAGCGGCCGCAATTCCTTCAACGGCCGGGTGTTCAGTACGTCGCGCTTTTCCAGCCACCCGCGACGCGCCTGTCCCACGCCGTAACGCAGGTTGGCGAAGTCGAGCACGCTGTGCGCATCCGAGTCGATGCTGACCAGCACCCCTTCCTCCTTCGCCATCTGGCATTGCGTATCGAGCAGGTCGAGGCGCTCGGGATGCGCGTTGAGTTCCAGGAAGCAGCCGCGTTGCGCAGCCTGGCGGATGATGCGCGCCATGTCCACGTCGTAGGGCGCACGCTGCTCGATCAGCCGCCCCGTAGGGTGGGCGAGGAGGGTGAAGTGGGGATGCTCCATCGCGCGCAGGATGCGCTCGGTCTGCTTCGCACGCGACAGGTCGAACTTGCTGTGTACCGCACCCACCACCAGGTCCAGCCGCCCCAGCACGTCGTCCGGCAGGTCCAGCTTGCCGTCCTCGAGGATGTCCACCTCGATGCCCTTGAGCAGGGTGATTCCCTTCAGTTCCGCATTGAGCGCGTCGATCTCGTCGCACTGGCGCATCAACCGCTGCGGGTCGAAGCCATGTGCGACGGTGAGCCGCTGCGAATGTTCGGTGACGGCGAGATATTCGAAGCCCATGTCGCGAGCGGCTTGGGCCATGTCGCGCAACGTGTCGTGGCCGTCGGTCGCCTTGCTGTGCGCGTGCAGGTCGCCTCTGAGGTCTGCGAGTTTGACCAGCTTCGGCAACCGGCCTTCTCGTGCCGCCTCGATCTCGCCGCGGTTCTCGCGCAGCTCGGGCGGGATGAAGGGCAGGCCGACGCTTTTGAACACCGATTCCTCGGTGTCGCCGGCGATACGTTTGGTGCCGCGGAACACGCCGTATTCGTTGACCTTGAGGCCCGCCTTCTGTGCGATGCGGCGGATGGCGATGTTGTGCGCCTTGGAACCGGTGAAGTAATGCAGGGCAGCGCCGTAGCATTCCTTCTCGACCACGCGCAGGTCCACCTGCAGGCCGCTCTTCAACACGACACTGGCGCGCGTCTCGCCGGATGAGAGCACGTCGGCGACTTCCTCGTAGGCGGTGAAGCGCTGCATCACTTGGCTGTTCGGGGATGCGGTGACGAGGATGTCGATGTCACCTACGGTTTCGCGCATGCGCCGGAAACTGCCGGCCACAGTCACCTGGTCGACGCCGGGCACCTTGAGCAGATAGCCGCGCAGCGCATCGGCATATTGTGCGGTGACCGCCAGCTTGAAGCGGCGCGCCAGGCTGACATGCGCCTCCACCGCCTGCAGGATGTTCTGCTCGGTCTTCTCGCCGAAGCCGGGCAGCTCGCGGATGCGCCCGTCGTGCGCGGCGCGGTAGAGCTGCTCCACCGTCTGGATGTCGAGGTCGTGGTACAACGTCTTGACGCGCTTGGGGCCGATGCCGGGGATGTGCAGCAGCTCTGTGACGGCCGCGGGCAGTTCCTTGTGCAGCCGTTCCAGTTGGCTGCAGCGGCCGGTGGTGACGATCTCGCGTATCTTGGCGGAGAGGTCCTCGCCGATGCCCGGCAGCCGCGTGAGGTCGTCGCCCTGTTGGACCAGTTCGCCCGCTTCCCGCGGCAGGGTGCCGATGGTGAGCGCCGCGTTGCGGTAGGCGCGGATGCGGAACGGGTTGGCGCCTTCGATCTCCAGCAGGTCGGCGATCTCGGTGAAGATCGCGGCGATGTCGGCGTTGTGGATGGTCATGCTCACCTCTCTCTTGTCCCGGGTTGAGTCCAAGCGAATGCGGTTTGCTGAGCTGCTGGGGGCATGATGCCACCACGGATCGCCCGGCGCAAAAGGCCGGGCGGTCAGATAAGGTGAGATGCAACGAAGATGAATAGCGCTCCCAGGCAGGTAAGCCCGATGAGAATGGCGGTAACCGGCGCGTGCTTGAGCGAGTGCGCCTCGGGCAGGATGTCCGAGGCGCCGATGTATAGCAGGAAGCCGGCGAAGAATCCCAGGTAGAGCATCAGGATGGAGGGGGGCACTTGGAAAAGCAGGGTGGAGGCTGCTCCCAACACCGGCGCAATCGAGTCCAGCATAAGCATCGCGATGGAAAGTCGAGTGGTGTTGCGGTTGATCAGCATCAGGCTCACCGTATTGAGGCCATCGCAAAAATCATGGGAGATCACGGCAATGGCAACAAGGATGCCGGTGGATTGGGAAACCTGAAATCCAAGGCCGATCCCGACGCCGTCCATGAAGCTGTGTCCGGCGAGAAAGAGGGCGGATAGCACGCCGACC
>DASTGP010000187.1:0-14868 GCA_035605585.1 Gallionella sp.
ATCCGCGGTACCGGCAACGAAACCTGCGGCCGTGCCGACGACGGTTCAACAGGTCAAATCCGCGCCACAACCGGAGGCACCAGCAAAGACCGGCGCGCTGCGTCTGGTTTTCGATGAAGAGTCCTGGACGGAAATCCGGGATCGTGATGGAAAGCTGATTTCTTCGCAGGTGAATCCCCGCGGCAGCGAGTTGCGGTTGGACGGCCGTGCGCCGCTGTCACTGGTGATCGGTCATGCCGCATCGGCGCATCTGTACTACAAGGGCAAGCCGGTGGACCTGAAGCCTTATACCAATGCCACGAGCGAAGTGGCGCGCCTGACCCTGGAGTAACATGAGCGAAGCAGTGATCAAACGCCGCCCGTCGCAACGGGTATTGGTGGGCAAGGTCATGATGGGCGGTGGTGCCCCCGTCGTAGTGCAGTCGATGACCAACACCGACACCGCCGACATCGAGAAGACCGTGCAGCAGGTGTTCGAACTGGCGCAGGTCGGCTCGGAACTGGTGCGCATCACCGTGAACACGCCTGAGGCCGCTGCCGCCGTTCCCTCTATCCGCAAACGCCTTGATGCGCTGGGTTGCGATGTGCCGCTGATCGGCGACTTCCACTACAACGGCCATCGTCTGCTGACCGAATTTCCGGAGTGCGCTCAGGCGTTGGCGAAATACCGCATCAATCCCGGCAACGTCGGGCGCGTGCGCGAGGAAGCCGACCCGTTCACGATCATGATCCAGACGGCGATACGCTACGGCAAACCGGTTCGGATCGGCGTCAACTGGGGCAGCCTCGACCAGAACGTCGTGGTGCGCATGATGGACGAGAATTCGCGCCTGCCGCAGCCGAAGGACGTGGGCGAGGTCACGCGCACCGCATTGATCGCCTCCGCACTGGAGAGCGCGAAACGCGCAGAACAGCTGGGCATGCCTCATGACCGCATTGTGCTGTCCTGCAAGGTTAGCGAGGTGCAGGACCTGATCGCGGTGTACCGCGCGCTGACGCAGCAGTGCGACTACGCGCTGCACCTCGGCCTGACCGAGGCGGGCATGGGCTCGAAGGGCATTGTCGCCTCGACCGCGGCGCTTGCGGTGCTGCTGCAGGAAGGCATCGGCGACACCATCCGCGTGTCCCTGACGCCGCAGCCCGGCGGTTCGCGCACCGAGGAGGTGATCGTGGCGCAGGAGATTTTGCAGACCATGGGACTGCGCGCGTTCGCGCCCATGGTCACCGCCTGCCCCGGCTGCGGACGCACCACCAGCACGTTCTTCCAGGAACTGGCGCAGCGCATCCAGTCGCACCTGCGCGAGCGCATGCCGGAGTGGCGCAAGCAGTACGACGGCGTGGAGACCATGACCGTGGCGGTGATGGGCTGCGTGGTGAACGGACCGGGCGAGAGCAAACTGGCGAACATCGGCATCAGCCTGCCCGGCACGGGCGAGAGCCCGGCCGCGCCGGTCTACATCGACGGCGAGAAGGCGATGACCCTGCGCGGCGATAACATCGCGGCGGAGTTCGTGCAGATCGTGGACGATTATGTGGCAAGAAAGTATGTGAAACGTGAAATGTGAAAAGTGAAACGTAACCCTCCCCGAGGGGAGGGGGCGCGAAGCGCCGGGTGGTCATCACATTTCACTTTTCACGAATTTGAGATTATGAGCAACGAAACACTACAGGCCGTACGCGGCATGAACGACATCCTGCCGGAAGAGGCGGGACTCTGGCTATGGTTCGAGGACACGGTGCGCGACTGGCTGCAAGGCTACGGCTACCGCAACATCCGCATGCCGCTGGTCGAGCCGACGGGTTTGTTCAAGCGCGCCATCGGCGAGGTCACCGATATCGTCGAGAAGGAGATGTACAGCTTCGAGGACAGCCTCAACGGCGACCACCTGACGCTGCGTCCCGAGGGTACCGCCTCGTGCGTGCGCGCCGTGCTTCAGCACAACCTGCTGTACAACGCGGCGCAGCGCCTGTACTACAGCGGCCCGATGTTCCGCCACGAGCGCCCGCAGAAGGGGCGCTACCGCCAGTTCCATCAGGTCGGCGTGGAGGCGCTGGGCTTTGCCGGGCCGGACATCGACGCGGAGCAGATCATCATGTGCGCGCGGCTCTGGAAGAAGCTCGGCATCCGCGACGTTTCGCTGCAACTGAACACCCTGGGCGACACGGCCTCGCGCCATCGCCACCGCGAGAAGCTGATCGCGTATTTCGAACAGCACAAGGACGTGCTGGATGCGGACGCGACGCGCCGTTTGCACAGCAACCCGCTACGCATCCTCGACAGCAAGAACCCGGCGATGCAGGAGATCATCGCGGGCGCGCCGAAGCTGATGGACGAACTGGAAGAGGATGCGCTGAAGCATTTCGACGAGCTGCAATCCATTCTCAAGCGCCACGACGTTGCGTACGAGATCAATCCGCGTCTGGTGCGCGGCCTGGACTATTACAATCGCACGGTGTTCGAATGGGTCACCACGCGCCTCGGCGCGCAGGGTACCATCTGCGCGGGCGGACGCTACGACGGACTGATCGAGCAGATCGGCGGCAAACCCGCGCCGGCGATGGGCTTCGCGATGGGCGTGGAGCGACTGCTGGCGCTGGTTCAGGAAGACGGCATGGCCTTGCCGAAGCAGGAAGTGGACGTGTACGTGGTGCATCAGGGCGAACTGGCCGGCCAGTTGGCGAGCCGCGTTGCCGAGCAATTGCGCGACGAAGGCCTGCGCGTGCTGCTGCACTGCGGCGGCGGTAGCTTCAAGTCGCAGATGAAGAAGGCCGACGGTAGCGGCGCGCGCGTCTCGGTAGTGATCGGCGACGACGAGGCGCAGGCGAATGAGGTCAGCGTCAAGCCGATGCAGGGCGGCGAACAGGTGCGGGTGGGCGCGAACCAGCTCATCGCGACGATCAACAACATCAACAAATAGAGACGGGGAAAAACATGGCAGCTTTGGACTTGCAGGAACAGGAACAGCTCGACACAATCAAGGCGTGGTGGAAGGACAATGGCAACAAGGTGCTGGGTGCGGTGCTGATCGTGGTGGTCGCGATAGGCGGCTGGCGCGGCTGGCAGTATTACCAGAACAAGCAGGCTGCCGAGGCTGCGACGCTTTACGCCGAGTTCGTCAAGCAGGTGGAGAGCGGCGATGCCAAGCGAGTCAATGACGCTGCCGCCGCGGTGATGGACAGGTATGCATCCACCGCCTACGCCTCGCGCGCCGCATTACTGGCCGCGCAGGTGAACGAGAACGGAAAAGATATCGCACGTGCCAAGACGCAACTGCAATGGGCGATCGACCATGCCGGCGAGGCGACGCTGAAGGATGTGGCACGCCTGCGTCTCGCGGCGATCCTGCTGGACGAGAAGGCCTACGACGCGGCGATGAAACTGCTGAATGCCGTGCACCCGGATGCATTCAACGGCCTGTATGCCGACCTGAAGGGCGACGTGCTGAGCGCGCAGGGCAAGACCGATGAAGCGCGTACCGCCTACAAGCTGGCTTACGAGAAGACCGACGCCAAGAGCATGTACCGCAACCTGATCCAGATGAAACTTGACGCGCTCGGAGCGGCAAAATGATTTCGGCGCGCCAGCATCTTTTTAGACACACGCTGTTGCTGGCGCTGTTCGCACTCGGCGGCTGCTCGGCGGTAGATACCGTGCAGGGCTGGTTCGGCAAGCCGGGAGCGAACGCCCCCGCGAAGCTGCAGGACTTCGCCGAGACTGCGAAGTTCGAGGTGCGCTGGCACGCCGATCTGGGCGACTCCGGCGCAAACGTCCTTCAACCCGCGCTGACGGGCGATGCGATCTACGGCGCGTCCGGCGACGGCATGCTGACGCGCATCGACCGCGCCACCGGCAAACAGGTGTGGCGCATCGAGAGCGGCATTACGGTGAGCGGCGGGGTCGGCGTGGGCGACGGCCTGGTGCTGATCGGCAGCAACAAGGGCGACGTGCTGGCCTACGATGAGGACGGCAAGCTGCGCTGGAAGAGCAAGGTATCGAGCGAAGTGCTGAGCACGCCGCAGGCTGCCGATGGCATCGTGGTGGTGCGCAGCGGAGACGGACGCATCGCCGGGCTGGATGTGGCCGACGGCAAGCGCGTCTGGGAATACGAACGCAGCACGCCCGCACTGGTCGTGCGCAGCCATGCGGGCGTGACCATACAGCGCGATGTGGCCTTTGCCGGATTCGCCGGCGGCAAGCTGGTCGCACTGAAGGTGAAGAACGGCTCGGTGCTGTGGGAAACCTCGGTGTCCCAGCCGCGCGGCAACACCGAACTGGAACGCATCAGCGACATCACCAGCAACCCGGTGGCTGACGACGAGCAGGTTTGCGCCATCGCCTTTCAGGGACGCGTGGCTTGCTACGATGCGGCGCAGGGCAGCCCGTTGTGGAACCGCGACATCGGCAGCGACAAGGGCATGATGCTGTTGCGCAAGTATCTCTATCTCACCGACACCAACGGTCATGTCATGGCGCTGGAAAAAGCCACCGGCAGCACGTTGTGGAAGAACGAACAGCTGTTCAACCGCGACACCTCCATCCCGTATGCCATCGGTAATTTCGTGGTGGTCGGGGATTACGAAGGCTACCTGCACGGCCTGAGCCGCGAAGACGGCAGCTTCGCCGCGCGCATCAAGCTGGATGGCGCGATCCAGGCCGCGCCGCAGCAACTGGATGATGGTCTGCTGGTGCAGACACGCGACGGCGACTTGTACTCGCTGTCCTTAAACTAAAGAAGGTATTTGAAATGTTGCCCACGCTGGTATTGGTTGGTCGTCCGAATGTGGGCAAGTCCACGCTGTTCAATCGTCTCACTCGCAGCCGCGATGCGCTGGTCGCCGACCAGCCTGGCCTTACACGCGACCGCCATTACGGCCGCGGCCGGGTAGGGACCAAGCCTTATCTGGTGGTCGATACCGGCGGTCTTGAGCCGGTCGCCAAGGACGGCATCCTGTACGAGATGGCTCGCCAGAGCCGCCAGGCGGTGGACGAGGCCGACGTGGTGTTGTTCATCGTCGACGGCCGCGCGGGCTGTACGCCGCAGGACACGATCATTGCCGAACAGCTGCGTAAGACCGGCAAGCCCATCCTGCTGCTGGTCAACAAGGCCGAAGGCATGCAGCGCATGCGGGTGATCGCCGATTTCTACGAACTGGGGCTGGGCGAGCCGATACCGATCTCTTCCGCGCACGGCGACAACGTGAACGAAGTGATCGAGATTGCGCTGGAGGACTTTGCGCCCGAGAGCGAAGAGGAAGACAAGGCAGAACATCCACCCAAACTGGCCATCGTCGGACGCCCGAACGTCGGCAAGTCCACGCTGGTGAACGCCATCCTCGGCGAGCAGCGCGTGATCGCGTTCGACCAGCCGGGCACCACGCGCGATTCCATCTACATCGACTTCGAGCGCGACGGCAAGCAGTACACCATCATCGACACCGCCGGCGTGCGCCGCCGCGGCAAGATCGACGAAGCCATCGAGAAGTTCTCCGTGATCAAGACCATGCAGGCCATCGAGGACGCCAACGTGGTGGTGCTCGTGGTGGACGGGGCCGACCAGATCACCGAGCAGGACGCACACGTCGCCGACTTCGTGCTGCAGGCGGGCCGCGCCCTGGTGCTGGCGGTCAACAAATGGGACGGCCTGGATGCGCACCAGCGCGACATGGTCAAGCGCGACATCGAGCGCAAGCTGCATTTCCTCGATTTCGCCAAGCTGCATTTCATCTCCGCACTGAACGGCACCGGCATCGACAAGCTGCTGAAGTCGGTGGACGAGGCCTACGCGGCGGCGATGATCAAGTTGCCGACGCCCAAGCTCACTCGCGCGCTGATGGCCGCCCTGGAGAAACAGCAGCCGCCGAAGGGCGCGCGCTTCCGTCCCAAGATGCGCTACGCCCACCAGGGCGGCAGCAATCCGCCGCTCATCATCATCCACGGCAGCGGCCTGGACGACGTGCCCGCCAGCTACCAGCGCTACCTGGAGCGAGCCTTCTGCGAGATGTTCCGCCTGCAGGGCACGCCGCTCAAGATCCAGTTCGTCTCCAGCAAGAACCCGTTCGAGGGCAAGAAGCGGGTCCTCACCGAAGAGGAACAGCGCCGCGCCCACCGCGCGCGCATCATCGGACGCAAGCGCTACGGCTAGGTCAATTCGTTAAGGGCCTGACGGCCTTTGCGGGTGACCGAGTCTGCCCTATTGCTGCAAGTAGAACGTGAAAATAAGGGCGCGCTGTAGGCGCATCCCGCTTGGCTGAGGGGGTTAAGTCGCATTTGCCGCCCTGTGTATCAGCCATCGGTCAGCAGCTCCGGCACCGAGGAATCCGATGCCACCTGCAATGAAGAACGCACAGGTAGCGTAGCCTTCCGACGCATCGCTGCCATGTAGCGAAAGCCAGCCAAGAATGCCTAATGAGAGGCCACCCCAGAAAATCATTGAGTAGAGGTCCACGTACTCAATGATTTTTATCCACCAAGTCGGATTCCTCCGACCATTCGCGAAATGGTTAAAGATGGCTAGGATGGGAGGTACAAACAGCCCGAAGCAGACCAACAGCACCATGTTTGTTTCATCAAATCCCGGACCGACGAACTGCTCTTGTTCCTTGAACATCAATCCCTGCGGGACTCCCTGTAATAACCCAAGAATCAGTGCGTTGCGCTGTGGATGACAAAAGAATTCTCTCATTCGGTTTAACGTTTGAATTAAGGGGCTGCCGTTAGGCAGTCCCGCTTGAATGATGGGCTGGGCTGCTTATAGCAAGAGCGGTTCTTCATGTTTTGCGCTAATTGTGCTGAACAATTTTCAACTCGCGCCTGGTTCCTGTCCGCTCTAAGAGAATTAACGATTTTTCATTGATCTCGTTAATCAACGCCATCTCTTTGCCGATGGATCTTCCTTCTTGCACGCGGTAAAGCGCACCATCTGGGGTGCGGATTACAGCGCTCTTCTGCTGACCTGTGCCTATAACTGCAAGGAACATCAACTTATTCAATGAATATGCGTGGAGCATGTTTGATGAGAGGTCGGCAGGGCTTGCGGAGCGCGGAAATTCAAGGGTGATTGGGCCAGACCATTTGCGCAAGCTCCCTATGTCAGGCTCAATGAGTTGGAATGCCACGGTTGATTGGCCCTCAATGCCCTGTGGTCTAATTTCGATCAGTTTCAAATCCGTAGACTTGTCTATAACAATAGATCGCATCAAGCGGGCTACATGTGAACCAGAGTATGCGTGACCTGATATATACAGATTGGGGTCCGTGTAATTAATGGTCACATCAACGAACCCGGTTGCCGCAGCCTCGCGAACTTTTTCTACGGTACGATTAACGCTATCCTCCACAGACAAGGTCGAGCATGCCGCCAGGCAGGCGAGCGCAAAAATTATGAGTGTTCTATGGACGAGTGTAGTGTTCATCGGTAAGGCACAACGTAAAAGCGAGGGGCGGCGTGCTTTTTCGCCGTCCTTCTTGGCTGCTCGGTTGTGGGGCAATGTGTTGCCGAGCGAAGGTGGATTTATGGCGAACATTTCAGATTGTTTCCCCATGTAGGATCTGGAACTCGCAGAAGGGTGGCTGTGCGAGGCAGCCAGTGATGACCGCCTTCTTGTGAGAGGATTTTCCATTCGAGGCTTTCGCCCTTCAGTTCAAGTGATGCCGAACCCTTTGCTTGCCATGAACTGGAGAAGGTGGTCTTCGCGGTTGTGCCAACAACCTGACCGATGATGGAAGGCTCTGGGCCTTCCGATTCATCAACGCGATTCCCCATTTGGACTGTTGCAGCGTGTAGGGCGCACAGCGTAGAACCTTTGACTAATATCCTGAGAGTAAACGAGTCCCGAATACCTTCGCTACAGCGCTGCTCAAAAACGCCAGTTGCGTTAGCGCACGGCCAAATTATTCGCCATGTGCCAGTCATGCTTTCACCCGCAGCCGCAATATTAGGTGCGGCTGCAAGCAGAACAACAATTGCGAGATAAGGGATGCGGACTAACATTCTGTTGACCCTTAACGTGGAGCGAAGGGGCGCGGTGCGCAAAGCGAGGAAGAGAAAACCATGCCGTTCACCGCGTCCCGCTTGAGCGTATGGTTAGCCATTGAAGATAGCCCGAACTGCCGCACTCAGCGCTTCTTTTGTGGCAGTTTTTAAACCGTCTTTACCGAGATCAAGAAGAAAATCACCTACTGAGCGCTGCTTTCCTTGAATAGAGTCTGGCACTCGCTGTAGCGCGACCAATCCCTTTGTCGTGAGCGCGCACTCAGCGATGGTGGTTTTGCCTTCGACTTTCTTGCCTCGTATATAGCCTTCCGCTAGTAAAAATCGACCGGTATTGAAATAAATTTCATAAAGGTCGTTGTGCCTTTCGATATTCTCACGTTGAATCGCGCCGTCTTGGTAAGAGTCCTTAATTGCAAAGTCATTAAAGTTGAGATCGATTTCCTTCGGGAAGTTTTCATAAAGCTTTCCGAGAATGTGAGCGACACCCGAATTGAAATCATCGATATTGTTCGGCATGGGAGTCCTCGAAATGGCTAACGTAAACTAAACGCCTAAAATGTCGCCTGGCGATTACCTGTCCGATAATCTGGCGCCAGACCTATTATCCTGTTGCTTATGATAAGCACCGCATCCATAAACACCCCAATTTCGCCAGAAAAAACGACATTTGCTCCCAAGCTGTTGCGGTGCGTACCCTAACGGCCAGTCTTGAATGCGTCAACAAGTCCGAAGGCCTATATATTTTTGAGAGCCAATGCACCCAGGCGTTTTTCATTGCTCTCGGAAGCGCACGGATTTGCTAGCCTGCCACCTGCGAGAGGGGCAGGTGCTGCCAAATGAACTTCTTCGCTTCCCGTGCATCAACCGGACGGAACTTCGTCAGCGGCGTTTGTCCGATTGACACGATTCACTTGTTTTGCGAAGCTGCGCGCATGTCCCGCCTGACCAGAAAATTCATTGCCGTCCTGATGCTGCTGTGGCTGCCGCTTTCCGGCGCCAGTGCGCTCGCGGCCACAGTAGCCATGCAGGGGCAGCACGGCTCTTGCCACGAGGCATCGATGCCGGAGATGCATCAAGCAGACGCTGGCGATCACCAACATCACCACGACGACGATCACGCGACGCAAGACCAGACCGTTTCGAACGACCAGGACTCGTCCTGCAACGCTTGCGGTGTCTGTCATCTGGCGTGCAGCGGCTACCTGGCCGTGCCGGCTATGGCAGCTCCGGAGAACCAGGCGTCCGCGCAGCCGGTCACGCCTTATCTCGTGGTATTCGATTCCATCACTTCGGCTCCGCTCCTTCCTCCGCCGCTCGTACGCGTTTGACGCGGGACGAGTGTGTCTGCTGTTTCGTAATCTGATCTAGTTACCGACTCGTCCCGAATCGTTCGGCGGCCCTTGCGGCTGTCCGATTGCAAATGCACGAGGATTCGGAACATGAAATTAGCTTTACCGATTTACATCCTGCTGCTCGGCATGTGGCTGATGCCTGCCGATGCGGCAGAGCACGCGCTGGGCGGCGACGTCGCCGGTTTGCTGGCCTATGCGCGCGAGCACAACCCGGAACTGGCGGCGGCGCGCCACGAGGCGGATGCTGCGCTGCAGCGAGTGCAGCCGGCGGGCGCGCTGCCTGACCCGGTGCTGCGCACCGAGATGATGGACGTCACCAATCAGGGGACGAACAAGGCGCCGAGCCTGCTGCCGTCGCAAGTGGGCAGTACGCGCTACCTGTTGATGCAGAGCGTACCGTGGTTCGGCAAGCGCGACTTGCAGCGCGAGGTGGCCGAGGCGCAGGCCATGCAGGCCGGCGGCCAGTCGGCTTCGACCTGGGCTGAGCTGTCCGGCCGCATCAAGGCGGCCTACGCGATGTACTACTACCTCTCCGGCAGCGAGCGTTTGGCACGCCAGACACTGGAATTGCTCGACAGGCTCGAGCGGGTCACGCAGACGCGCTATGCCAACGGGCTGGGTACACAGCAGGATGTCATCCGCGCGCAGGTCGAGCAGACTACCCTGCGCGCCGAACTGCTCGAGCTCGAGAGCGAGCGCCATCACGAGCAGAGCCGCCTGAACGCCTTGCTGTCGCGTCCCGCGATGGCGGAACTGGCGGAACCCTTGCAGTTGCGGTCGCTGCCACCGCCGGCGCGATTGGATTCTGCATTGCTGGAGCAGAGGCTGCGTACTCGCAATCCGCAGTTGCTTGTCGCCGAGGCGCAGGTGCAGTCCGCCGAAAAGGGACGCGACCTCGCCTACGTCAATCGCTATCCCGGTTTCACGCTGGGTATCGCGCCGAACCAGAGCGGCAACGCGGTGAAGAGTTGGGACCTGATGGTCGAATTCAACATCCCGCTGCAGCAGGAGTCACGCCGTTCGCAGGAGCGCGAGGCGGAGGCGCAACTGGCCGCTTCCGAGTCGCGCAGGCAGGCGCTGCTCGACCGCATGCTGTCCGAACTGTCCGAGAACCTGTACGCGCTGGAGACCGCGAGGCATACCGAGTCGCTCGCGGCGACGCGCCTGCTGCCGCAGACCGAGTTGACCTACCAGTCTGCGCTCGCGGGCTACGAGACCGGCAGGGTGGAGTTCGCCATGCTGATCGAAGCGCAACGACAAATCCTCAAGGCAAAACAGCAGCACCTGAAGGCGCAACTGGACGCGCAACTGCGCCTTGCCGATATCGAACGTTTGCTGGGAGAAGAGTTATGAAAAAAGTTTACGGGATCATCGTTGCCGTGCTGGCGCTGCTGGGCGTGGCGATGGGCGGCTACTGGGTGGGCACACGCGCCTCGGCCTTGTCGCCGGCACCGCAAGCGGTCAAGGCCGAGCGCAAGCTTCTGTATTACCGCAACCCGATGGGGCTGGCGGACACGTCACCGGTGCCCAAGAAGGATGCGATGGGCATGGACTATGTGCCGGTGTACGAGGGCGAGGCAGAATCCGTCGGCGCGAGCCAGATCGTCATCGGAACCGACAAGGTGCAGAAGCTCGGGGTGAAGAGCGAGCCGGCGGCGATGCGCGTGCTCGACAGGATGCTGCGCGTCGTCGGTCGGGTCGAGATCGACGAGCGGCGCACCTATACCATTGCGCCGAAATTCGAGGGCTGGGTGGAGCGTCTCTATGTGAACACCACCGGCCAGCTCATCGGCAAAGGCCAGCCGCTGTTCGAGGTATACAGCCCCGAGCTGGTCTCGGCGCAGCGCGAGCATGCGCTGGCGGTACAGGGCGTGACGGCGATGAAAGATGCCGACGGCGAGGCGAGGGACGGCATACGGCGGCTCGCCGAATCCAGCGCTGCGAGGCTGAAGAACTGGGACATCGCAGACGGCCGAGTGAACGGCAACCGCGTGACTTTCCAGGCACCGGTCTCCGGCGTGGTGCTGGAGAAGGGCGCGGTGCAGGGCATGCGCTTCATGCCGGGCGAGGTGCTTTACCGGATCGCCGATCTGTCATCGGTATGGGTGGTGGCGGATGTCGCCGAACAGGACATCGGGCAGGTAAGGGCCGGAGGCCACGTTCAGGTCAGCGTGGATGCATACACGGACAGGGAGTTCGAGGGCAAAGTGGACTTCGTCTACCCGACGCTGGACAGCGCGACGCGCACGGTGCGCGTGCGCATCGAAATTCCCAATCCGCAAGGCCTGCTCAAGCCCGCGATGTTTGCGCAGGTCCGCCTGCCGGCGGGCAGCGCAAGCCCGGTGCTCACTGTGCCGGGCTCTGCGGTGATCGACAGCGGTCTTCGCCAGATCGTACTGGTGCAACTCGGACAGGGACGTTTCGAGCCGCGAGAAGTCAGGCTGGGAAGCCGCGGCAATGACTACGTCGAAGTGCTGGCGGGCATTACGGAAGGCGAACAGGTGGTGACTGCCGCTAACTTCCTGATCGATGCGGAGAGCAACCTCAGGGCGGCATTGGGTGCCATGGGTGGACCCGCTCGACAGGTTCAGGACAGGCAGAACGCGCAGCCGACTGGAACGGGTGCAATCAAGGAGCGCGTACGGCCCAAGCCCGCAACGGTGGGGCATCAGGCGCAGGGCGTGCTGGAAACTGTCCACGACGATGGCACGGTGAGCATTACGCATGAGCCGATCAAATCGCTGGGCTGGCCCGGCATGACCATGGATTTCGAGCTGGCGAATTCCTCCCTGGTACAAGGCATTACGCCCGGCAGCGCGATCACCTTCGAGATCGTCGAACGCAAGCCGGACGAATGGGTGGTCACCAAGCTGCAGGCTCGCACGCAGCACCAGCACGAGGGACACTGACATGCTGGCGAAAATCATCGAATGGTCGGCGCGCAACCGTTTCCTGGTGCTGCTCGCCACCCTCTTCGTCACGCTGGCGGGCATCTATGCCGTTGTGAAGACGCCGCTGGATGCGCTGCCTGACCTGTCCGACGTGCAGGTGATCGTCTATACCGAATACCCGGGGCAGGCGCCGCAGGTGGTGGAAGATCAGGTGACTTATCCGCTCACCACGGCGATGCTGTCCGTGCCGAGATCGAAAGTGGTGCGCGGGTTCTCGTTCTTCGGCGCGTCGTTCGTGTATGTGATCTTCGAGGACGGCACCGACATCTACTGGGCGCGGTCGCGCGTGCTGGAATACCTCAGCTCCGCCGAGGGACGTTTGCCCAAGGGAGTGTCGCCGCAACTGGGACCGGACGCGAGCGGGGTGGGCTGGGTGTACCAGTACGCCGTGCTCAGCGAGAAGCATAACCTCGCCGAACTGCGCACCATGCAGGACTGGTATCTGCGCTACCAGCTCACCAAGGCGCACGGCGTCGCGGAGGTTGCTTCCATCGGCGGCTTCGTGCAGCAGTACCAGGTGACGGTCGATCCGGTGAAGCTGCGGGCCTACGGCATCCCGCTCGGCAAGGTCTCTCAGGTCATCCGCGAATCGAACCGCGACGTCGGCGGGCGCGTGGTGGAGATGGCCGAGACCGAGTACATGGTCGCTGGCCGCGGTTACCTGAACGGCAAGGAGGACCTCGAGATGCTGGTGGTGAAAGCGGAGAACGGAACGCCGGTGCTGCTGCGCGATATCGCCAGAATCGAAATCGGTCCGGACGAGCGGCGTGGCATCGCGGAACTCAACGGCGAGGGCGAGGTGGTGTCCGGCATCGCGATGGCGCGCTACGGCGAGAACGCGCTGCAGGTGATATCCGGCATCAAGGATAAGATCGCCGAGATATCCGCCGGGTTGCCGGATGGCGTGAGCATCAAGGCGGTATACGACCGCTCCGAGCTGATCCAGCGCGCCATCGCCACCTTGAAGGAGACGTTGTTCGAAGAAGGATTGATCGTCGCGCTGGTGTGTATGGTGTTCCTGATGCATGCACGCAGCGCGCTGGTCGCCATTGTGGTGCTGCCGATCGGCGTGCTGATCGCCTTCATCGCCATGCGCGCCATCGACCTCAACTCCAACATCATGAGCCTCGGCGGGATCGCGATTGCCATCGGCGCGATGGTGGATGCGGCCATCGTGATGATAGAGAACGCGCACAAGCATTTGGAGAGGCTGGATCACACCCCAACATCCGTCCCCTCTCCCGCTAGCGGGAGAGGGTTAGGGAGAGGGCTTGGAGTTGATAGCGGAAGCCCCCTCTCCCCCAGCCCCTCTCCCACAAGTGGGCGAGGGGAGCCTGGTTTAGATGCTCGCGCCGCCGCCATCCTCGCCGCCTGCCAGGAAGTCGGGCCTTCGCTGTTCTTCTCGCTGCTCATCATCACGGTGTCTTTCCTGCCGGTGTTCACGCTGGAGGCGCAGGAGGGACGGCTGTTCGCGCCGCTCGCGTTCACCAAGACCTTCGCGATGGCGGGGGCGGCGCTGCTGTCGGTGACGCTGGTGCCGGTGCTGATGCTGCTGTTCATCCGCGGCCACATCAGGCCCGAATCCGAGAACCCGCTGAACCGTTGGATGATTGCCCTCTACCGGCCAATCATCGATGCGGTGCTGCGCCGAAAGCAGGCCACCATTGCGGTGGCATTGCTGGCCATGGGGCTGACGCTCTATCCCACCTCTAGGCTGGGCAGCGAGTTCATGCCGACGCTGAATGAGGGCACGTTGTTGTATATGCCCGCATCCTTGCCCGGCATGTCGGTGACCAAGGCCGCCGAGCTGCTGCAGACGCAGGATAAGATCATCAAAAGCTTCCCCGAGGTCGAGTCCGTTTACGGCAAGGCGGGACGGGCACAAACCGCCACCGACCCTGCGCCACTGGAGATGTTCGAGACGGTCATCAACCTCAAGCCGCAGGAGGAGTGGCGGCCCGGCATGACCACCGACAAGCTGATCGCCGAGATGGACAAGGCGCTGCAATTCCCCGGTGTGGCGAACTCGTGGACCATGCCGATCAAGGCGCGCATCGACATGCTCTCCACCGGCATCCGCACGCCCATCGGCATCAAGGTGTTCGGCAAGAACCTGGAGGAAATGGAACACTTGGCCAGAGAGATCGAAGCCGTGGTGCGTAAGGTCCCCGGCACCAGCAGTGCCTTCGCCGAGCGCATCACCGGCGGCTTCTATCTCAATATCGAGCCGGAGCGCGCGCAGCTTGCGCGTTACGGATTGACGGTGGGCGAGGTGCAGGACGTGATCGCCACCGCGCTGGGCGGGGAGACGGTCACCACGACGGTGGAAGGACTGGAACGCTTCGGGGTCAACGTGCGCTATCCGCGCGAACTGCGCGACACGCCGGAGAAGATCGCGAACGAGGTGCTGGTCCCGACGATGGGCGGAGCGATGATCCCGCTCGGCCAGCTCGCGCGGGTGAGTATAGGGAAGGGTGCGCCCTCCATACGCACCGAGAACTCGCTGCTCTCCGCCTATATCTATGTGGACATCCGCGACCGTGACATCGGCTCTTATGTGGCCGAGGCCCG
>DASTGP010000002.1:0-8275 GCA_035605585.1 Gallionella sp.
TGGCGTCGGCATATCCCAGTTCGCCGAGGTCGTCGCGCAGCTCCTCCGCCTGTATGCCCTCATGCCAGATGGCTTTCCCCGGTGCGCCGCTTGCGGCCTGGTCATTTTTGTCGGTGCTGAAGATCTGCGCAAACTGCGCGCCGACCAACGCGCGGTGGTGGTTCAACTGCTCCAGCATGGCGGGGTAATCCGCATAGCCCATGCCTTGCGCCAGCCTCGCGTGGTCTTCCGGGTTTTCCGGCAAATCCTGGGTTTGCCGGTCGTCCAGGTATTGCAGGCGATGTTCGAGGTTGCGCAGGAAGACGTAGGCCTCTCTCAGTTTTTCCACAGTGTCCGCTTCGAGCTGGCCTTGCGCGCCGAGTATCTGCAGCACTTGCAGCGTGGGGCGGATGCGCAGGCCGGCGTCGCGTCCGCCGCGGATCAATTGGAACACCTGGGCGATGAACTCGATTTCGCGGATGCCGCCGGGACCGAGCTTGATGTTGTTGAGGCGGTCGCGGCGTTGCACTTCCTGGCGGATCTGCGCATGCAGCTTGCGCATCGAGTCGATCGCGCCGAAGTCGAGGTATTTGCGGAACACGAACGGCTGCGCCAGCCGCATCAGCTCGTTGATCTGGGGATGTTCGGCGGGGGAGATGACACGCGCCTTGATCCACGCATAGCGCTCCCATTCGCGCCCTTGGCTGACCAGGTATTCTTCGAGCGCGGCGAAGCTCATCACCAGCGGCCCACTGTCGCCGTAGGGGCGCAGCCGCATATCCACGCGGAACACATAGCCGTCGGCGGTGAGTTCGTTGATCAGGTTGATCAGTCGGCGCCCCAGCCGGGTGAAGAACTCGTGGTTGCTCAAAGTACGCGGACCGTCGGTCTCGCCATCTTCTGGGTAGACGAAGATCAGGTCGATGTCCGAGGAGACGTTCAGTTCGCCTCCACCCAGCTTGCCCATGCCGATCACAAGCAGCTCCTGCGGCGTCTTGTCCGATTCGCCTAGGGGTGTGCCGAATTGACGTTGCAAGGCCTGCATTACGCAGCGCTGTGCCTGCTGCACGCATACCTCGGCCAGCGCGGTCATCGCCTGCATCACTTCATTCAGGCCGCACAACCCGTTGAGGTCGCGCAGGATCAGCTTGACCATCACCTGTTTGCGCAGGCGGCGCACCGCGCTCGACAGGTCGGCCTCGTCGTCCAGGTTCAGGCCGGATTGTTTCAGGATGTCGGTCATTTCGCCTCGGTCGCAGGGCGTCGCGAAACTTTCCTGCAACCAATCCTGCAATTGCTGGTCTGCTTCCAGCGCGCGTTTGGCATAGCGGCTGCAATCCATGGTCTTTTGCAGCAGGTCGGCGAAGCTTGCGGACGGCGAGTGTGAGGTATTCATTTCAAGTTAGAATGCGCGAGGTTTCCCGATTATAAGTCCCAGTCACAGATTCAGGCGCGGTTGCGCGGCACACTATCGATGTTGAACTCTCTTCCAGTGCGATTACTCTGGTACAGCCTGAGCTGGCTGACGCGGCTGACCATCGTCGCGTCCGCGGCGCTGGCCGTGCTGATCGCGATGTCCATCGTCGTGCTGCGCTACTGGGTGCTGCCGGATATCGAACAGCATCACGACAGGATCACGCTTTCCCTGTCACAGGCCATCGGCAATCCGGTAACTATCGGCAAGATCACGGCCGACTGGCAGGGTTTTCGCCCGCACTTGAGTTTTACCGACGTACGCATTCTGGATAAGCAGCGGCAGCCCGCCCTGATGTTGTCGCGCATCGATGGCAGCGTATCGTGGCTGACGTTGCTCACCGCAGAACTGCGTCTTGCGAGCCTGGAGATCGACAGGCCGGAGCTGCTGGTCCGGCGCGATGCGCAGGGAATGCTGTTTATCGGCGGTGTGGCGCTGTCCCGGCAGGGGACCAACAACGATCTGGCGGACTGGTTGCTGCACCAGTCGCGCATGGTGGTGCGCGACGCCCTCATCGTGTGGTTGGACGAACAGCGCAACGCGCCGCCGCTGGTGTTGCGGCGGGTCGGGCTGCATATCGAGAACGGTTTGTTCGATCGGCATCGCTTCGCCTTGCGCGCCCTGCCGCCCGAGGAGCTGGCGACGCCGTTGGACGTGCGCGGCGATTTCTACGGGGAGAGCTTCGATAATCCGGCGGCGTGGCGCGGCCAGTTGTTTACCCAGCTCGACCATACCGACGTCACCGCTTGGCGGCCCTGGCTGGACTTGCCCGGCGAGTTCAGCCGCGGGCGCGGTGCGTTGCGGGGCTGGTTGGGGATCGAAGGCGGCAAGGTGGCGCAGGTCACGGCCGATCTGGCTCTGCACGACGTGGTCACCCGGCTGGCGAAAGACGTGCCCGAGATGGTTGTGCAGAAGCTGCAAGGCCGTGCTGCGTGGAAGTATGGCCCCGATGAGCTGGAGATTTCCACCCGGCATCTGGCGATGCGGCTACACAACGGCATCGAGCTGCAGCCGACGGATTTCTATTTTCGTACGATGCATGCGAACGGCGAACACCCGGCCGGCGGCGAGGTGCGCGCCAACCTCTTGCAACTGGAAACCCTGACGGCGCTGTCCAATTTCCTCCCGCTGGAGGCGAGCTTGCGTTCCCGTCTGGAGGCCTATGCGCCGAGGGGGAAGGTGAGCAATCTCGATGCGCAATGGCAGGGTCAATTGGCGAAGCCGGATAGCTACCGGATCAAGGGCAGTTTCGAAAGGCTTGCGCTGCGGCAGGTCGGCCAGATGCCGGGATTCTCCGGCCTTTCGATGGACGTCAACGGCAGCGAGACCAGCGGCAGGCTGCACATCAATGCGCGTCAGTTGGTGGTGGAGGCGCCGGAGGCGCTGCGCGAGCCGCTGTCATTCACCACGCTGACCGGCCAGGCGGGCTGGGAGCGCAGGCACGACGAGCTGCTGGTCACGGTCGATAACGTTGCGGTTACCAATGACGACCTTGCCGGGAACCTTTATGGCAGCTACCGGACGCAGGCGGGGACGCTGGGCGTGCTCGATCTGACCGTGGCGCTGACGCGCGGCGATGTGCGCCGTGCCGCGCGTTACACGCCGCTGGTTGCGCTGGACCGGAAAGACAACGACTGGCTGAATGGCGCGTTGCTGGCGGGATCTACCGATGATTTCCGGGTGCGCGTCAAGGGAAATCTGAGCGATTTCCCGCTGAAAGGGACCGAGGATGCGCTGCTGGAGATCGGCGGTCATGCGCGCGACGTGGTGCTGGAGTTCGACAATCGCTGGCCGAAGGTCGAAAAAATCGACGGCGAATTCTGGATACGCGGCAACAAGCTGGAAGTGAAGTCCGATTCCGCGACCATGCTGGGCGCGCGTTTGCATAACCTTACCGTTGCCATGCCGGATCTGATGAGCACGGACATGCCGCTGGAAATCCGGGGTGAGGCCGATGCGCAGAGCGAGACTTTCCTGCAGTTCATCCAGCAGAGTCCGGTACGCGGTTATATCTCCGGCTTTACCGACGGCATGCATGCCGTCGGCAACGGGCACCTCAAGCTCTTTACCCGGATTCCCTTGAGGGGCGACAAGCCGGTCCAGGTGGCCGGTACCGTGAGTGTGCGGGACAACGACATCGATCTGGGCAAGGGGGTGCCCTGGTTGCGCAAGACGCGGGGTGCGCTGGTGTTCACCGAGACGGGCATGAAATCCGAAGGTGTGGCGGCGGAGATACTCGGCGGCCCCGCGACCATAGACGTGCGGACGGCGGAAGGCGGCGTGGTGGATGCGAGCGCGCGAGGGCGAGTCAATCTCGACGCCCTGCGCAGTAGAGAGCCGCATCCGCTGCTGAACTATCTGCGTGGCGGTGCGGCTTGGGACGCCAACATCGTGGTGGTGAAAAAAACGGCTCAGATGCAGATCAATTCCACCCTGGTGGGCATCCAGTCGACCTTGCCGCAGCCTTTTGCCAAGCGCGCCGTCGAGCAGATGGTGTTGCGGGCAGAAAAGGATAATGTCACCGACGGACAGGATGTCATCACGCTTCAGCTCGGCAAGTTGCTCAACGTTCGATTGGCGCGGCGCGAGGAGAATGGGGAGATGGTCGTGAAGCGCGGCGCGGTCAACTTCGGCGGTCAGGGGCGATGGCCGGAACAGGAAGGCGTGTGGCTGGTGGGACGGCTGCCGGTGTTGTCGCTTGAAGGCTGGGGCGGACTGTTAGCTGCGGCAGGCGACGGGGCGGACGGTTTGCCGATTGCCGGGGCCGACCTGATCGTCGACAAGGTGAGCGGCTTCGGGATGAGTATCGACGATCTGCGCATTGCCGCCGACAAACGCGGGGACGGTATCGTCGCGAAGCTGGCCAGCGACGAGGCGAACGGGGAAGTGGAATGGCAGCCGCGCGGCGAAGGCAAGATCACGGCGCGTCTGCAAAACCTGGTGTGGGTTGAGGACCGCAATGCGGGCGCCTCACCGGCAAAGTCGTCATCCGTCGCGCCCGACAAACTGCCCGCGTTGCAGATCGCTGTCGAGAACCTGGAAGTGAAAGGCAAGCAGGTCGGCCGCTTCGAGCTGGTCGGATACCCGGAGGGCAACGACTGGCGCCTGCGCCGCATGCGTATCACCAATCCTGACGGTTCGCTCAGCGGCGATGGCGTCTGGCACGGCGAAGCGAATGCGCGCACCAGCGTCAACCTGCTGCTGGATATCAGCGATGCGGGCAAGATACTGGCTCGTTCCGGTTATCCCAATACTGTCAAGGGAGGCAGCGGCAGGCTGGCGGCGAGCCTGTCCTGGGCGGGTACGCCGGATGCATTCAACTATGCCACGCTGAACGGGACGTTCAATCTGGATACCGGCAAGGGGCAGTTCCTCAAGATGGACCCGGGGATCGGCAAGCTGCTCGGCATCCTCAGCCTGCAGTCTTTGCCCAAGCGCATCACGCTGGATTTCAACGATGTGTTCAGCGAAGGCTTCCAGTTCGACAGCATCAAGGGTAATGCCCAGGTCAGCAACGGTGTGCTCGAGACCCAGGACATGCACCTCAATGGTTCCGCCGCGAAGGTGACCATGAAGGGGCGAGTGGACCTGAATCGGGAGACCCAGGATCTGCGCGTGCGCATCCTGCCTACGGTGGGTGACAGCGTTTCGCTGCTGGGCGCGTTTGCCGCGGGCCCGGCGGTGGGCGTCGGTGCCCTGCTGGTGAATAAGGTGCTGGGCGAGCCGCTCGATAAGTTGGTATCGTTTGAATACAATGTCAGCGGAACCTGGAGCGACCCCAAGGTGGTCAAAGTGGGTGAAGTGCCGGTTAAATCGAAAGAAAGCAATCCAAAGTAAAGGTCGTCATGTCCCAAGGTAACTCTACCCAGCAACGCATTGCGGCGCAGGCCAACGCCTTCAAGGTCGCCGCCGTGCAGATGGCGTCCGGCCCCAACGTGGAGGGCAACCTGGCCGAGGCGCGCCGCCTCATCGCCAAGGCCGTCGAACAGGGCGCGCGTCTTGTCGTGCTGCCGGAGTTCTTTGCCATCATGGGCATGAACGAGCAGGATAAGGTGGCGATACGCGAACAACCGGGGCAGGGGAGTATCCACGCCTTCCTTAGCGAAACCGCGCGCCGGCACAAGATATGGCTGGTGGGTGGCTCCATCCCGCTGGCGGGCAGCGAGCCGGAAAAGGTGCTGAACAGCTGCCTGGTGTTCGACGAGCAGGGCGAGCAGGTGGCGCGCTACGACAAGATTCACCTGTTCAACCTGGAGCTGGGGGTCGAAAGCTACAACGAAGCCAGGACCATCGAGCCGGGCAATCAGGTGGTGGTGATCGACAGTCCGTTCGGGCGCATCGGCCTGGCGATCTGCTACGACCTGCGCTTCCCCGAGCTGTTCCGCGCCATGAAGGGCGTGGATATCATCGTGCTGCCCGCCGCATTCACCGAGACCACGGGCAAGATGCACTGGGAAGTGCTGGTGCGCGCGCGCGCCGTGGAGAATCTTGCGTATGTCATCGCCGCGGCGCAGGGCGGTTATCACGTCAACGGCCGCGAGACGCACGGCAACAGCATGGTCGTCGATCCCTGGGGCAGGGTGCTGGACCGGCTGCAGCGCGGCTCCGGCGTGGTGATCGCCGAGATCAACCGGTCCTACCAGGCCAGCCTGCGCAACAGCCTGCCTGCGCTGTCCCATCGCATCATAGGATGAATACCTTGACCCACGCCAAACAGTTCGACACCCTTTTTGCGACCGCGCAGCAATCGCTGCTGCTGCCGTATTCCATCGAATCGCGCCATATCGAACAGGTGTTCGCCAGCATGATGGCGCACCGGCTCGATTACGCCGACCTCTATTTCCAGTACTCCCGTGCCGAAAGTTGGGCGCTGGAGGAAGGCATCGTCAAGTCCGGCAGCTTCCATATCGACCAGGGCGTCGGCGTGCGCGCGGTGAGCGGCGACAAGACCGCCTTCGCCTATTCCGACGACATCAGCCTGAATGCGCTGGAAAGCGCGGCGCAGGCGACGCGCGCCATCGCTCGCCAAGGCGGCACACAGTCCGTTCCGGCCATGCGCCACGGTTCGCGCCGCGCCATCTATTTGCCGCACGATCCCATTGCCAGCCTGAAGGATGCCGACAAGGTCGCCTTGCTCGAGCGCGTCGAGCGTTACGCGCGCGACCTCGATCCGCGCGTCACCCAGGTGATGGCCAGCCTGGCGGGCGAATACGAAGTGGTGATGGTGGCGCGCAGCGACGGCCTGTTGAATGCAGATATCCGCCCGCTGGTGCGCCTGTCGGTGCAGGTCATCGTCGAAAGCGACGGCCGCAGGGAGCAGGGCTCGGCGGGGGGCGGCGGGCGTTTCGACTACGCCTATTTCGATGACGGGATGCTGCGCCAATATGCCGCACAGGCAGTCCATCAAGCCGTGGTCAATCTCGATGCCGCGCCCGCCCCGGCAGGCGAGATGACCGTGGTGTTGGGCAACGGCTGGCCGGGCATCCTGCTGCACGAGGCCATCGGCCACGGGCTCGAGGGTGACTTCAACCGCAAGGGCAGTTCGGCGTTTTCCGGCCGTGTGGGCGAGCGCGTCGCGGCGCCCGGCGTGACCGTGGTCGACGACGGCACCATCGAGGCGCGGCGCGGCTCGCTGCAGATGGACGACGAGGGCAACCCGACCCAGTGCACCACACTGATCGAGAACGGCATCCTCAAGGGGTATCTCCAGGACACAATGAACGCGCGCCTGATGGGCGTGCCGGTTACGGGTAACGCGCGGCGCGAATCCTACGCGCACCTGCCGATGCCGCGCATGACCAACACCATGATGCTGAACGGCGACAAGACGCCCGAGGAGATCATCGCCTCGGTCAAGCATGGGCTGTATGCGGTGAATTTCGGCGGCGGCCAAGTGGATATCACCAGCGGCAAATTCGTGTTCTCCACCACCGAGGCCTACCTGATCGAGAACGGCAAGGTCATGCATCCGGTGAAGGGCGCAACTCTGATCGGCAATGGACCCGACGTGCTGACGCGCATCTCCATGATCGGCAACGACCTGGCGTTAGACCCGGGCGTCGGTACCTGCGGCAAGGAAGGACAGAGCGTCCCGGTGGGCGTGGGGCAGCCGACGGTGCGCATCGACGGCCTGACCGTGGGAGGCACGGCATAGGCCTTGCCTCAGCATCGGTTGTGCCGCTAGCGCGCTAGCAGCAAGAATGCAACCAGGATGATCAGCGCGATCAGTGCGATCAGTGCAACCTGGGGAAGGGATTCCTTCCACGTCAGTTTCGGTTCTTTCGACTGGGCTTTTAGCCTGAGAGTCGAGTCGCTCTCATTGCGAAGTTTTCCGTGTTGAAATTTCATGATGTTGATCCTTCCCTGTGTACCGGTATTCGGCTCCAAGGATACCTTTCTTGATGTGGAGCTGTCGATTCACACACGAAATGCGCCCAGGGCTGCGGGCTTCGAGTTCGTTCGCTTTCTTAATCTGCCTTCATCGCAAGGTATCGCGCCGTGATGTAGTCCCGGGTGTTGACGTGCTTGACGAACCAGTCGGCGAGGCCGGCTTCGATGTAGTCCAGCAGGCTCGTCTTGTCGTTCCCTTGGCGCCATTGCGCGATGCGTTCAGAAAAATCGGCCAGCGCGCGGTCATGGTCCCGCTTGTGTGCGTCGCTGGGTGAGAACCGCGCGGCTTCCATCGCCTGTTCTTCTTTGGCAAACTGTTGCCGCATGTGGTGCAGCAACTCATCCAGCTGCGCGTTGATGTCGTCCTCGGGGGCGTGTCCGTCGAATAGGTCGAGCAGCGCTTCGCGCAGGGAGATGAAGCGGCTGTGGTCG
>DASTGP010000003.1:0-6165 GCA_035605585.1 Gallionella sp.
TTCAAACGCAGTACCGACGTGATCGCCAAGAACGACGTGGTGCTCATCGAGATCGATCCCGATATGTTGGCCCATGCTTCGACCGGATGCCGTTTCCAGTTCAGCGATGCATTTTTGCGCATGCTGGTCAGGCGCCTGGCGGTGGCGAATACCCGTATCTCGCACTTGCTGACGGATCAATTTCAAACAGAAAAGGAATAAGTAATGAGCAGTTTCAAGAACCTCAGCGTCGCCGAACTGGATGCGATGTTGCAGAAGGGCGGCTTGCGCCTGGTGGATGTGCGTACCGATACGGAAGTGGCGCGCGGCAAGATCCCGCAGGGCGAATCCATCCCATTGCATCTCATTCCGTTGCGTCTGAACGAGTTGGACAAGAACGTGCCGACCGTATTCTATTGCCAGATGGGCGGGCGCTCGGCCCAGGCGGCCGCATTTGCCGCTGCGAATGGTTTCGCCGACGTGTACAACCTGCAAGGCGGCATCACCGCATGGGTACATGCCGGATTGCCGGTGGCCTCATAATGGATTTCGACGTCGAACTGGATGTGCGCAAGCTGGCCTGTCCGCTGCCCATCTTGCGCGCCAAGAAATCCCTGTCTGCCATGAACAGCGGACAGGTATTGAAGGTGGTGGCGACCGACAAAGGGGCGCCCAAGGACTTCGCCGACTTCTGTGGCAAGACCGGGAACGACCTGCTGTCTTCAACGGAGCAGGACGGCGAATTCGTCTTCCTGATCCGCCGCCGGTAAGGGAGCGTAGGGGCGAGATTCATCACGCCCTGGCTCCCGAATAAGGGCGCTAGGGCTCTGCATAGCCATTCCACTAATCCATCAAAGACGATGGATTAGTGGCTGGTTAAATCGCGCCCCTGCACCTTACCCCAGCTTCTTCCGCTGCGCCTGCAACTGGCCCAGCGTCGCGCCGAAGTCTTCCAGACGTTTTTTCTCCTGTTCCACCACGGCTGCCGGCGCGCGCGCCACGAAGCTCTCGTTGGAAAGCTTGGCGTTGGCTTTGGTGATCTCGTTGGTGAGGCGCGCGATCTCCTTGTCCAGGCGCTCGCGTTCCGCCGCCACGTCGATCTCCACTTTCAGCATCAGTTTGAAATTGCCGACGATGGAAACCGGCGCGTCGCCTTCCGGCAGTTCGCTTTCGATCTGCACTTCGCTGAGCTTGGCGAGGCTGCTGATGTAGGGCGCGAGTGCCTTCAGCGTGGCGGCATCGCCGGCGGCGATCAGCGGCACGCGCGCGGCGGGCGACAGGTTCATTTCGCTGCGCAGGCTGCGGCAGGCGGTGATGAGTTCCTGCAGCAATGCGACCTGCGCGATGGCGGCATCGTCGATTTTGTTGCTGTCGGCCTTGGGATAGGCTTGCAGCATGATGCTGTCGCCGGTCTTTGCGGCGAGCGGCGCGACCGATTGCCACAGTTCCTCGGTGATGAACGGAATGATCGGGTGTGCGAGGCGCAGGATGGTCTCCAGTACGCGCACCAGGGTGCGGCGGGTTGCACGTTGCACAGCCTCGTTGCCGCCGGCGATCTGCACCTTGGCCAGTTCTACATACCAGTCGCAGTAGATGTTCCACACCAGTTCGTACACCGCGCGCGCCGCCATATCGAAACGGTAGTCGGCGAAGTGAGTCGCCATCTCCGCCTCGGCTTTTTGCAACTCGCTGATCATCCAGCGATCGGCGGCGGAGAATTCCAGCGGCAGGCTCTCGTCGAGGCCGACATCCTTGCCGTCGCAGTTCATCAGCACGAAGCGCGTGGCGTTCCACAGCTTGTTGCAGAAGTTGCGGTAGCCTTCGCAGCGCTGCATGTCGAATTTGATATCGCGGCCCGGCGAGGCGAGCGAGGCGAAGGTGAAGCGCAGCGCATCGGTGCCGAAGGCGGTGATGCCTTCCGGGAATTCCTTGCGTGTGCGTTTCTCAATCTTCTCGGCATCCTTCGGGTTCATCAGGCCGGTGGTGCGTTTCTTCACCAGATCCTCGAGGGCTATGCCGTCGATGAGGTCGATGGGGTCGAGCACGTTGCCCTTGGACTTGGACATCTTCTGCCCTTCCGCATCGCGGATCAGGCCGTGCACGTAGACGTCCTTGAACGGGATCTTGCCGGTGATGTGCTTGGTCATCATCACCATGCGCGCCACCCAGAAGAAGATGATGTCGAAGCCGGTGACCAGCACCGAGGAGGGCAGGTATTGCTTGACGAACTGGTTCTGCGCATCGAACGGCTTGCCCATCTCCCAGTCCAGTGTAGAGAACGGCCACAGTGCGGAGGAGAACCAGGTGTCGAGCACGTCGGCGTCGCGGTCGAGTTGGCCGGCATAGCCTGCCTGGTCGGCGAGATGGCGCGCCTCGGCCTCGTTGCGCGCGACGAACACTTCGCCGTTCACTCCGTACCAGGCTGGAATCTGGTGGCCCCACCACAGCTGGCGCGAGATGCACCAGTCCTGGATATTGTTCAGCCACTGGTTGTAGGTGTTGACCCAGTTCTCGGGATGGAACTTGATCTCGCCGGAGCTCACGCATTCCAGCGCCTGCTCGGTGATGCTCTTGCCTTCCGGGTTGTCCTGGGTTTTCGGCGCGGCCTTGCTCATCGCCACGAACCATTGGTCGGTCAGCATGGGCTCGATCACCACGCCGGTGCGGTCGCCGCGCGGCACCTTCAGTTTGTGCTTGTCGGCCTTGAGAAACAGGCCGGCGGCTTCGAGGTCTGCGCAGATCTGCTTGCGTGCGTCGAAGCGGTCCATGCCGCGATACTTGGCAGGGGCGTGGTCGTTGATCTTCGCGTCCAGCGTCAGGATGGAGATCATCGGAAGCGCATGGCGCTGGCCTACCGCATAGTCGTTGAAGTCATGCGCAGGCGTGACCTTTACCACGCCGGTGCCGAATTCGCGGTCCACGTACTCGTCGGCGATGACCGGTATGGTGCGCTCGCACAGCGGCAATGTGACCTGCTTGCCGATGAGGTGTTTGTAGCGCTCGTCCTCGGGATGCACCATCACTGCCACGTCGCCCAGCATGGTCTCAGGACGGGTGGTGGCGACCACCAGTTCACCGGAGCCGTCCGCCAGCGGATAGCGGATGTGGTACATGAAACCGTCTTCTTCTTCCTGCACCACTTCCAGGTCGGATACGGCGGTGTGCAGCTTGGGGTCCCAGTTCACCAGGCGCTTGCCGCGGTAGATCAGGCCCTCGTTGAAAAGGCGCACGAAGGTCTCGGTGACGGCCTTGGACAGGCCTTCGTCCATGGTGAATCGCTCGCGCGACCAGTCGGGCGAGGTGCCGAGGCGGCGCATCTGTTTGGTGATGGTGCCGCCGGAATATTCCTTCCACTCCCACACCTTCTCGATGAACTTCTCGCGGCCGAGGTCGTGGCGCGAGATCTTCTGCGCGTCGAGCTGGCGTTCCACCACGATCTGGGTGGCGATGCCGGCGTGGTCGGTGCCCGGCTGCCACAGGGTGTTGTCTCCGCGCATGCGGTGGTAGCGCGTGAGCGCATCCATCAGGGTCTGGTTGAAGCCATGGCCCATGTGTAGCGTGCCGGTGACGTTGGGCGGCGGCAGTTGGATGCAGAAATTCTCTGTCTTCGCCGGGTTGAGGCCGGCCTTGAAATAATCCGAGGATTCCCACTTGGGATACCAGCGTGATTCGATGTCTTTCGGTTCAAAACTTTTTGCGAGTTCTTTTTGCTGAGTCATGTTCGTACGACGAGAGAGTTAGTCTGCGGCTCGAAAGCCTGTCCTGAGCTTGATAAAACAACTAGCCATTCGACTAAGGTGGCAAAAGACGCCAGCCAAGTCGCTGGTTATGTCGAAGGAGGCGGGATTATACAGGCAGTCGCACCCAGCTAGCAGCGGGGCGGCATTGTTTGAGAACGGCGGCTTAGCGGTCAGCGTCCGGGTTGCCCAGCGCGTCGCGCAGCATCCGGGGGAGTTCGGCCTTGAGTTCGCCGACTGCCTGTTCGACGGCTTGCCGCTGCAGTTGCTCGAGGCGAAGGCTGAGTTTCTGCGTGAGCACGGATTCGATATGCGCTTCGAGCCGTTGCAGCAGCTGTTGGATATCCGCTTCGCTCAGTACCGAGGGCGGGGTGGAGGCTTCAATAACCTGAGGAGAGGTCGCGGCAAAGGGGGGCGGTTCGGTCGCGATAGCCTCTACCAATACGGGCAGGTCGTCTCCGTCGATGGCCGGTACTTCGAACGGAGGTAAGGCTGGATGAATTTCCTCGATGACCTCTGTCAGTGTGGGGATGTCATCCTGAACATCCTCGTTCACCACCTTGGTCAGCAGGGGCAAGTCGTCCGTTGGGGCTGGCTGTTCGAGGGCGGTCATGTTCGCGGCTTGGAAAGGTCGGTATGGCTCAGCTCATAACCGCGGTCGCGGTAGAACTTGAATCGTTCGCGCCCGAGGCGGCTATCCTCGGCATCGTTGCTGACGATCTCGATGACGCGCTCGAATCGGCTGAAGAACGGTACGCATTCGTCATGCAGGCTGATCAGCAGGTCGTGATGGGGGAATCGCTCGTTGCCGCTGTCCAGCACGACAGGCATTTCGCCGGCTTCGGCCGCATCGCTGCGGCAATGCGGTATGAAGGCGGTGGCCGGGAATTGCCACAGCAGTTTGTCCAGCGCATCGACGGCTTTATCCGGCGCGCTGAGTACCACGCGCACGCCATTCTGCATGGCCTTGTGACTCAGCTGGCAGGCGGTGCGCAGCTTGTCTTCGCTACCAGTGTAGAAATCGACCTTGGTCATGCTATCCATTTCGCAATTATCGTAAGGGCGCGATTCATCGCGCCCTTTGCTGCATATGAACGGATGAGGGCGCGATGGTCTTGCATAGCCATTCCACTTACCCATCAAAAACCGATGGGTAAGTGGCTGGTTAATCGCGCCCTTACGCAGAATCATTTGTGGGTTGCGCGGTTGATGAGGTACTGCGTCAGCAGGGGTACCGGACGTCCCGTTGCGCCCTTGTCCTTGCCGGATTTGTTTGCCGTACCTGCGATGTCGAGGTGCGCCCAGCGGTAGTCTTTGGTGAAGCGGGACAGGAAGCATGCGGCGGTGATGGTGCCGCCCGCGCGGCCGCCGATGTTCTGTATGTCGGCGAAGTTGCTGTCGAGCAGCGGCTGGTAGTCGTCCCACAGCGGCAACTGCCAGATGCGGTCGTGCGACTGTTCGCCGGCGGCGATGAGTTCCTTGGCGAGCTCGTCGTCGTTCGCGAACATGCCGCTGGCGACATGGCCCAGCGCGATCACGCAGGCGCCGGTGAGCGTGGCGATGTCGATCACGGTGTCCGGATTGAATTTGGCCGAGTAGGTCAGTGCATCGCACAGGATGAGGCGGCCCTCGGCGTCGGTGTTGAGGATCTCGATGGTCTGCCCGGACATGGATGTGACGATGTCGCCGGGCTTGGTGGCGGTGCCGCTGGGCATGTTCTCGCAGGTGGGGATCACGCCGACCACGTTGAGCGGCAGTTCCATCTCGGCGATGGCCTGCAGGGTGCCGAGCACGCTGCCGGCGCCGCTCATGTCGTACTTCATCTCGTCCATGTCTGCGCCGGGTTTGAGCGAGATGCCGCCGGTATCGAACGTGATGCCCTTGCCGACCAGCACGATGGGCTTCTGTTTCTTGTCCGCACCGTGGTATTCGAGCGTGATGAGCTTGGGCGGCTGCTCGCTGCCTCGCGTGACGGACAGGAAGGAGCCCATGCCGAGTTTTTCCATGTCCTTCTTTTCAAGAACCGTGGTCTTGATGCGCTTGTGTGCCTTGGCCAGAGCCAGTGCCTTGGCGGCTAGATAGGTCGGCGTGCAGATGTTGCCCGGGAGGTTGCCGAGATCCTTGGTCAGCGCCATGCCGCGCACGATGGCGGCGGCCTGATCGACAACCTTCTTCAGCTCGGCTGCCGGCTTGTCCAGCGTGACGAACGTGACATGCTTCAGTGTCGCTGGCTTGGATGGCTTGCTCTTCAGGCTGTCGGAGCGATAGGCGCCGTCGGCGGCGGCGATGACGGCTTGCTTGATTACCCACGCGGCTTCCTTGCCGACGCCATCGTCGGTAATGAACAGCGCAGCATCCTTCGCCGGGGTGCCGTGCAGGGCTTTGAATGCCGCGGACAGGATTTCCACGCTGGCTTTGTTGTTCAACTCGCTGGCTTTGCCGAGGCCGA
>DASTGP010000004.1:0-2898 GCA_035605585.1 Gallionella sp.
CCTGGTCCCAGCGCCGAACTCACTGACCAGGGCCGGCCCGAAACACTGTATCTATGGTCGGCAAACGCCGGTTCTGGCACCACTTGACGCCGACCCGCCAGATCGTCGGCGAGACAGTCTGGCGAGGGGCGACCCGCGCTCCCCGCCATTTCTACTTCGGTTGCACAGTAACCGGGACGCGCCAGATATCAGCGCTTTGCTGATGCTGCTTCAGGTCCGGGAATCTGCACCTTTTGCTCGCGCTTTTCGTTTTGCTCGCGCTTCTCATGCTGGCTACTGCCACCATCATGCCGCTGCCGCTCCCCACCGTCACCCGTGGCGATAACCATCGGCATGCGTTGCGGCTGCATGATGTCAGCGTCGGCTTGGCGTAGGGTATCGCGGATGATCTCAACGCGGCCGGTCTCCTGGCGACGCAGCACCAGTTCCTCGCGCAGTTTTACGTGCTTTGATACCACTGGTATCTCGCGGGTATCGATCATGACCCACTCGCGTTCCGCTACCGCATCATCACCGGCTTGCTGTCCATTAGCCGGCCGGCGTTCGACGATGATGGTTTCATCATGCATCTCGACGTGGCGTTCGACGGGAATTTCTTTGACCACGCGTCGAACACGTGTGGCATTGCCCGCTACCCGACGGGTCGAGACGTCCAAGACCTCCTCACCGAGCGCAACAACTTGTTCGCTCGTCGTCTGGTCAGTGGCTTGTGGTACGAGATCGCGCCGCGTGGACTGCATCGGTAATAGCATCGCATGCGTCATCTCGCGCCAGAACTCGACGTATCTGCGCTGGTAATCCAATTGTGCGGTAAACATCGGCATCCAAACGTTCGTTGCTGTGTAACTCATGCATTCTCCTGAGAATTTCCCAAACCAGATGGCGGGACCGCTCCATGTATTGCGACGCGAGATGAGGGCAAGCAGCAAGCGCCGTCACAATGATTTGCGACTCTGCCGCTCGATGCTTCTGGACAGTTTCGACTTTGTTGCCATGACAGAGGTTACGCGTCCCGTTGTCATGGTCTGCGTCGCCTCGTCGGCGAGGATGGCGAGGTAGTCGGCTGACGGGAGCCGCGATGCCAGTCGCAAAGCGGATGAAGGGCACGGATCAGCGCAATCGTCCCTTCCGTCGTCTGCCAGCGATCAATTGATTACCGACGTTTCTCCCAAAACCCGATGATCAGATATAGGTAACGCTCAATGCGCAACATCATTCTCCTCATTAACCTCCTCCCACTGGGCGGCTGCATCTACTACAGCTACTCGCCGTCCTACCCGGACTACCCATACTATTACTCACCGCCATCGCCACCGCCGAGCTACGGCTATACTCAGCCGCACTCTTCCGCACAGGGTCCTGGAGGACATGGCCCTGTCGATCTCAGCCCGCCGTAGCGCTGCACAAACCGACGCGGATTTGCGGCCGTTGGGACTTCTTTGGCAGCGGCTGCGCCGGACATCAGCCGCCGACTGATCCGGCTGGACTTGATTCTCCTTCTCCTGCCAAAGGTGAGACGCGGTGCCGCTGTCGAGATGATCTGACATGAAATGGCGGACCGATGTGACTGAGGACTGGGGCGACATGAAAACGCGCGCCCCTGCGCTAGCGCTGGCTCCATAGCGGCATCGGGCGACGGTTTCCGGCAGCGAGTTCGTCCGGCCACACCACCACTTGCTTACCGTCCTGCCACTGGATGGTAATCGCTCGATGCCCAATCTGGAAGCCGCGCTCATCAACTGCGAAGTCGCCCAACACGGTCTTGGTCTTGAGCGCAAGCAAGACATTTCTGAGCTTCTCGGGGTCTGTCCCGCCAGCCTGACGTATCGCCTCCACAAGAAGCTGGCAGCCGGCATATGCATTGGCCGACTGAACGGCGGGAGCCCGATTGAATTCCCCTTGGTAATCCGCAACGAACTCCCGATTTCCAGGGTTCGGAAGACCGGCCTCCCAAAACGAACCGCTGTAGACGAACTCAGCCTCAGGACCGAGCCGCTGATGGTATTCGGGCAGGAGGCCATACGGTAGACTGCTCAGCATCTTCACGTTGAAGTCCAATTCCTTCATCTGGCGTGTAACGGCCACAAGATCATCAAGACGAATAGAGGCAACCACCAGAACATCCGGCTTGTCCATCTTCACCTTGTTCAAGATGCCTGAGAAATCAGTAGTACCATTTGGGTGTGTCTCGGAGAAGACGACCTCCAAGCCCTTGCCCCTAGCCAAATCGTTGGCCCCCTTTGCCAAGGCATTCGGAACAAGCGCGTCCTGATGGATCACGGCCAACGTGTGGAGCCCATCGCGGTTGGCGAAATCAAGCACGCCAGCCGACATACCTTCTGCGGGAGAAACCATCATGATCAGGTACCGCCGCCCTTTCTCCCATATGGAGGTGGTGGATGCGTTCGGCGCGATCATGAGCATTTTGTGCTGTTCGGTGACATCGGCCACGGCGTCCGTGATGGCTGAACCATATGGACCGAGCACCGCATCAACCTTATCTTAAGTGATCAGTGCCTCATAGAGGCGGATAGCGGCCTTCTCATCAGATTCGTCGTGTGGTCGGCATGATCTTCGACGACGAAATCCTCGATGTGGCTGCCCTCTGGGCGGCCCTTGGGGCGCGGCTCAACGTACACGTTCGGCATCCTCCGCCCTCCCACACATTCTCAGTCGCAGCGGCAATAATGCACGCTTACGTCGTTGGCAGCTCATCCCAAACGACACGCTCATAGCCGAGCCCTTTGGCCATTTGCTCGACCCATATCTTTGCGTCTTCGGCACTTGTGCTGACGTGATAGTCGGGAATGTCCCTTGCCGTCCGTCGATGTCTCGGACATCGCAGTGAGTGACAAACGGTCGCGCAAGTCTGGCGCTTTGGTTAAAGAGGCTCCCCAT
>DASTGP010000023.1:0-21594 GCA_035605585.1 Gallionella sp.
CTTCGTCGGGGATCTCGCACTCGAACTCTTCTTCCAGAGCCATCACCAGCTCAACGGTATCCAGAGAGTCGGCACCCAAATCGTTGACAAAGGAAGACTCGTTCTTGACTTCGGACTCATTCACGCCGAGTTGTTCAGCAACGATCTTCTTAACGCGTTGTTCAATAGACATTTATTCTCTCCTACCCTTGATTAAAGTTCAAAAAAGCCCGCGCATTGTATCAAATATGCCCGGAATTCCAAATCACTACTTGCTAATGCCGCCAACCCACCCCGAAAAGCCTGTCCAGGAACCCTGAAACGGGGATGCGCCAGCCCGACAGCGCATCAATCCAGCGGCGGCGCGATCTTGATGATCTCCTCCGCCGTGGTCAACCCCGTCGCCACCTTTTCCGCCCCGGAGAGCCGCAGCGGCTTCATGCCTTCGCGCCGCGCCAGCGCCTTGATCTTGTTCAGCTCCGCATCCTTGACCAGCAGTTTCTTCATCTCCGCGCTGACCGGCAGCATCTCGTAGATGCCGGTTCGCCCTCGATAACCGGTCATGCGGCACTCCAGGCAACCGGTGGCGACGTTGACCTGCGCAGGCTTGGCCGCCTTCCACGGACTAACCAGCTCCAACCAGGTCTCGTCGCTGATCTCGCCCTTCGCCTTGCAATGCGGGCACAGCGTGCGCGCCAGACGTTGCGCCATCACGCCCAGCAGCGTCGCGCTCAGCAGATAGGGCGGCACACCCAGTTCCAGCAGGCGCGTGATGGCGGAAGGCGCATCGTTGGTGTGCAACGTCGACAGCACCAGATGCCCGGTGAGCGCCGCCTGGATCGCCATCTCGGCGGTCTCCACGTCGCGGATCTCGCCCACCATGATGATGTCCGGGTCCTGCCGCAGCAGGGTGCGCACGCCGTCGGCGAAATTCAGTCCGATGTTGTGCTGTACCTGCATCTGATTGAACGACGGCTCGACCATCTCGATCGGGTCTTCCACGGTACAGACATTCACTTCCGGCGTGGCGAGCTGCTTCAGCGTGGAATATAGCGTAGTGGTCTTGCCCGACCCGGTCGGGCCGGTCACGAGGATGATGCCGTTGGGCTGGCGTGTCCACTCGTTCCACAGCGCAGTCTGCTCGCGCGAGAAGCCAAGGTCGGAAAAATTCTTGACCAGGATCTCTGGGTCGAAGATACGCATCACCAGCTTCTCGCCGAAGGCGGTCGGCATGGTGGAAAGCCGCAACTCGATCTCGTCGCCGTCCGCGCTCACGGTCTTGATGCGCCCGTCCTGCGGCCTGCGTTTCTCCACCATATCCATGCGCCCGAGCAGCTTGATGCGGTTGGTGATGGCGTTGGTCACGCTGGTGGGGAGCTGGTAGACCTGGTGCAGCACCCCGTCGATGCGGAAACGCACGATGCCGAGGTCGCGGCGCGGCTCCAGGTGGATGTCGCTGGCACGCTGCTCGAATGCATACTTGAACAACCAGTCCACCAGCGTCACGACATGCTGCTCGTTGGCGTCCAGATTCTTGTTCTTGCCCAGTTCGACCAGTTGCTCGAAGTTCTGCACCCCGATGACCTGCCCTGCCTTCTCCTTGCCCGCGAGTTGCACCGACTGGGCGAGACTGTACACCTCCGGCAGGTAATGATTGATGTCCAGCGGGCTCGCCATCACCAGCTTGATCTTCAGGTTGAGTACGCGCTCCAGCTCCGCCACCCAGTCGGTAACGAACGGCTCGGCCGTGGCAATGGTCACCTCCCCCTCGCCCGACTGAACCGGCATGATCTTCAGTCGCTCGGCATATGACTTGGAAAGGACGTTGGCAATGCCGCCGAAATTCAGCTGCAGCGGGTCGATGTGGAAATGCGGCATGCCGAGATGCGCCGCCAGCCACTCGGTGAGGAATTCGACGGTAATGATTTTGTTGGGGGGCAAGGCGTTGCGCCATTTCTGCTCGCCAACAATCACCAGTGGATGCACGTGCGTGCTCTTATGAGTTTGGAGCAGCCTCTCCGCCTCCGCCTCCGGAACCATGTCGTCACGCACCAGCCAGCGCAGCACAAACTCCAGCGTCAACTTCTGCCCCTGCTGTGCAGCGATGAAATTCTCTTTGGTCATGGCACGCCACCGGGATGGAATGGCATAAGTCTAATGGCTTGAGGGCCGGAGGGGAAATGCTTCACAGCCTGACGTCGGCCAGTTTGCGTCTTGGGATTGTGAGGAACAAAAAAACAGCGGGCATGAATGCCCGCTGTTTTTAGTCAAACCTGCCGAGTAAGAATCAGGCTTTGACGCTGATGACGGAGCCGACCGTCTGACCGCTGGTGTTGACGGTAGGCTTAGACTGCGCATTCATTGCAGCGGCCATGCCGCCATCGTCGCGATCCCTGTCATTCTCTTGCTCCGCAACCCGTTCCGCGTGGGATTGCGGCTGAGGCTGCACCTGGGACACATAGTTGCTGCCCGAATTAACCGAACTGATTGACATAACTGCTCTCCTTTATGGTTGGCATGAACGCACTTCCCCTGAACAACCTGAGGGTTATCGGCAAGTTGCGGAAAACCTTTAGCACTATTTTTATGAGCCGCTCCCTTCCATGTAAAAGCCGCGCGCCGCGGGCCAGATGCCCCGGCCCCTCTGTTATCATTGAGCAATGCTAAACATCCAAAACATGACCTTCCTGCAGGGCGGCGTTCCGCTTTTCCAGCAGGCAAATTTTCAGGCGTTCGCCAACCAGCGCATCGGTCTGGTCGGCAAAAACGGCTGCGGCAAATCCACCCTGTTCCGCCTGATACGCGGCGAACTCAAGCCCGATGGCGGCGACATCTCGATGCAGAGCGGCAAGACCATCGCCTTCGTCGAACAGGAAATCGCCAACTCCGACCAGCCCGCGCTGGAGTTCGTGCTGGACGGCGACGTGCAGTTGCGCCAGCTCGAAAAAATCCTGTCTCGCGATCAACATGACGCCGCCTGGTTCGAAGCCCAGCACCAGTTCGAGGCCATTGACGGCTACGGCGCACCGGCGCGCGCCGCGCAACTGCTGAACGGGCTGGGCTTCGCCACCGACTCGCTGCAACGCCCGGTCGCCAGCTTCTCCGGCGGCTGGCGCATGCGCCTGAACCTGGCGCGCGCGCTGATGCACCGCGCCGACCTGCTGCTGCTCGACGAGCCGACCAACCACCTCGACCTCGAAGCGATCCTGTGGCTGGAACAATACCTGTCGCGCTACCCCGGCAGCATCCTGCTGGTGTCGCACGACCGCGAATTCCTCAACGCCACCGTCAACCGCATCGCCCATGTGCACGACTGCGTGATCGACAACTACGCGGGCGATTACGACGACTTCGAGCGCACCCGCGCCGAGCGCATCGCGCAACAGAACCAGGCCTTCGAGCGCCAGCAGGAAAAGATCGCGCACATGGAAGACTTCGTGCGCCGCTTCCGCGCCCAGGCAACCAAAGCCAAACAGGCGCAGAGCCGCATCAAGGCGCTGGAACGGCTCACGCGCATCGCGCCTGCGCACGTCGCCGACGGCCATTTCGAGCTGGAGATCGAAGCGCCGGAACGCAGCCCGGACCTACTCATGCGCGTGGAGAAAATGGGCTTCGGCTATGGCGACAAGATGCTGTTCCAGAATGTCGACCTGATGCTGCGCAGCGGTGCGCGCATCGCACTGCTCGGCCCGAATGGCGCGGGAAAATCCACGCTGATCAAGCTGTTGGTCGGCGAACTCGCGCCCACCACCGGCAAACTGGAACTCACCCCGGACATCCGCATCGGCTACTTCGCCCAGCACCAGCTGGAGAACCTCGACAGCGCGGCCACCCCGCTACAGCACATGGAACGCATCGCGCCCAAAGAGACCACGCTTGCGCTGCGCACCTTCCTCGGCCGCTTCGGTCTGGCCGGCGCAGAAGAAGACCGCCCGGTGGAAAGCTTCTCCGGCGGAGAGAAGAGCCGCCTCGCGCTCGCGATGCTGGCCTGGCAGAAGCCACACCTGCTGCTGCTCGACGAACCCACCAACCACCTCGACCTCGACATGCGCGACGCCCTCACGCTGGCGCTGGAGGAATACACCGGTGCGGTCGTGCTGGTATCCCACGACCGCAGCCTGATCCGCGCCGTCGCCGATGAACTGTGGCTGGTGGCCGATGGTTCGGCAAGTCCGTTCGACGGAGACCTGGAGGACTACAAAACCTGGATCGAAGCGCGCCGCCCGCGAGAGACGGCGCAGGTCCAGCCGGAAAAGCCAAAACAGGAAACCGCCGCCCCCAAGCCAAAAAAGAAGGCCCTGCTATCGAAACAGAGCAAACTCGAAGCCGACCTGAACAAGGCGCAGACCGAGCTGGCCGACATCAACGGCAAGCTGGCAGACCCGTCCACCTATAGCAGTTGCAGCGGCGACTTCATCGCCGACCTGAATGCACGGCGTGTAGTGCTGGAATCCAAGGTCGCGGAGCTCGAAGAAAGCTGGCTGGAACTGGAGATGAGCCTGGAAGAAGCTGTGTAGTTTTGATGGTCTCGCCGTAAAATGCCGCTTTCCATTATTGGCCGAGCACCATGACCAACCAACCCGTCGCTTCCCAGTCGTTCGCCCTATCTCCCAAAGAGATAGACGAGTTCAATCGCTTCCTGCTGTCGGACATCACATCGGACGAGACGATGATGCTGGACACGCTGGATGGGTACCTGACCGCCATCGCTATCGGGCCGACCGCACTGAAACCCAGCCAATGGCTGCCGAGAGTCTGGGGGCCCAAAGCCAGCGACGAGCCCGCGTTCGAGACCATGGAGCAGGCCCAGCACGTCCTCGACCTGATCATTCGTCACCTGAACAGCATCATTGAAAGCCTGCAGCACGATCCGGATGCGCACAAGCCGATCTTCGACACGCTGGTTTATGAAGGCAACCCGCGCGAATATGCCGACGGGGAGATGTGGGCGCATGGCTTCATGACGGGCATCGCGCTGTGCCGGAAAGACTGGCAGCCGCTTTTCGACGATCCCGCCGGTGCGAAGGTCCTGCGGCCCATCCATCTGCTCGGCTCCGACGATGTCACGCCGGAAGAGATCGCGCTCACCGAGACCCCTGAGCAGCGCGAGGAGATCGGCAGGCAGATCCCCGCGAGCGTGAGCTGGATCTACCGCTACTGGCAACCCGTCAGGAAGCCGGTGTTCGAGCGCATGGCCGCCGCCACGATCCAGCGCGACCAACCCAAGATCGGCCGCAACGATCCCTGCCCATGCGGCAGCGGGAAGAAATTTAAGAAGTGTTGCGGGGCAACCGTGCTGCATTGAAGAGCGGCTGCCGGCCGTCATGCAATAGGCATGACGGCGAAGCTGCCTTCCCTACTGAATGAGCCCCTTGTACAAGAACACGGCATAGGCGCCGATCAAACCGAAGCCCACGAAGCGGGGGATTCGCCCGATCAAGGCGACAGACAGGAAGTGAACCGCCCCCGCCCCCAGGATGATGTAGGCGCCCATCTGGAAGAAGCCGGGGACCTGGATGGGATTAAAAAGCGAAAACAGGCCGATGCACATCGGGATGCAGATATGGCCGTCGCCGACCTGAGAACTCAGGACGATATCCTGCCTGCCGATGCGCGTGTAATACAGTGCGAGGAATGCATTGGGCACCACCATCAGCAGGCCGCTGAACCATCCGATCTTGGCAAAACTGAAGAATGGATTTTCAGTCTTTGAAATCCACTCCACGAGATGGTCCACCGCGAAATAGATGCAATAGGCGCTGGCGGCGAGTATCGCTACATCGATCAGGATCGACCAGTGGAATGACTGGTTCTTCCTGATGTTGTTTTTCAGCACTTCGAACACGTGCAATATCTGCCAGAACAGGAACAGGCCGACCAGTACCAGTCCATCGTAAAAATCCAGCACGCCGTCCTTGGCCAAGGCCCAGAGCGTTCCGGTAAACAGGAACAGCGCGATCAAGGTGAAAAGCAAATTGAGCCGGTTGAGGCGCTGGAATTCGGCATGCTTCTTGGCTTTTTGCTTCGAACTGCCCTTTTGGGCAACCGCCGCCGAGCCGAAGATCGCGGCGAGCCCGAGTATCAGTGTCAGGTTGGTGGCGTTGTTGACGAGAGCATTCTCGATGACCGCGCCGCCATTGCCGCCGGAGCGGCTCATGACGTAGGCGAACACCAGATTCGCGAATCCGGAGCAGTAAGGCATGATCAGCGTGCCGAGCGCGGTCCCTTCAAAGCCCTTGCTCTCCATCGCATGCAGCCGCCAGATCATCGCAAAACTGGCCACCCCGAACAGGGCGAGCAGCATCATGGGGTGGGCGAAATAAGCCGGGAGGTTATCGATTACGCTGTTCACGGGCGGATGCTTGGAAACGAAACTGGCGGTTGATGTTTATGCTGTTCTTGCAGGTTGCCCAAGTAGAACCCATCGGATGTTTTACCGTCAAGCGACTTGATGCGCGCCTCAGCCGGTTTATGTAAACTGCGCTCTTTTCAGAAAACAGGTTTCCGATGAAGAACACTCCCACTCTGCAGGCTGATGGTGCGGCCGAACGCATAGTCAGGCATTTCCAAGCCAACGGATTCGCCGGCATTTCGGAGGCGCTCATTATCCGGATGCGCCTGAGGGAGGGCGACCGGGCGACAGTCGAAGCGGCCTTCGAAGGCGCATTGGAAGACGAGAAACACCCCCCGATACAGCAGTGTTTCGAGATCCATCCCTTCGGGCATTTCTCGGAATCCCGCAGCTTCGCCGAAGCGAAGGCGGCCATTCAATCCGACTTCACCCATGCCCTGCGAATCGAAATCCCGAGGATATTCTTCGAACCAGCGCCCGTGGTGATCGACGATGCCCTGGCGACAGGCACCAAATACGATGTGCTGATGAAGATCAGGGACAACGTCGACGGCTACGCCATCGGCATTTTGCTGAACGATCCGGACTCCTCGTTCATCGAATATATCGGGACACACCACGGAAACGACTGGCAAAAGATCATGGGCGACTTCGAAATCACGACAGCATCCCTGGCTTCTGAAATCAACCTGCTCTGACCGGCACGAGCCCGGTAGATTATGGTCCGATCATCGGAGTTGAACGTCCGCGAAGCGGTTGATGAAATCATTAGGTCCTCAGAATCGGATGAGGAGTTCATTCGACTGGGCCAAATAATTGACGGGATGCGCCATGAGCTGACTGTCCCTTCCGCACTGGAGGACTATGCGCTCCGGCACGGCGCCCGAAAAGAAGAGGATGGCCGCTGGTCGTGGACTGGAGCCGTTCCCAACGAATTGTTGTGTTTCGTGGACAAGCGGGGAATTCGGCCGGCCATCTCGTTTCTTCCCAAGGACGTCAAGTACTGCCCTCATTGCGGATCGGAAATGGTCATTCGCAAGAGACGGGAAAAACCTCTCTTCAAGGGACTCCGGCAGAACAATGTACCGAATCCGGAATTCTGGGGATGCACTAGCTATCCTGCTTGCACGAAGACGCTTCCTGTCGAGAAGTCCGACGCCGACATGAGGGAAGTGAAGAAGGTCGAGGTAGACAAGGAAGCAATTGCCGAACTGTCCAATTACGCCGCTTCCGTCTTGGGCAGCCCCGCCGCAGTTGATCGCTGGATGTTCACGCCGAAAATCGCACTAGGCAGGAGAAAGCCGGTCGACTTTCTGTTTTCCGAGAAGGGGCGGAGTCGCATCAGAGGCATGCTGGATGCCATCTTCTACACCACCAGATAGCGGCGAATGATACGTACCCCCTATTCCCCTACCCGTTCCTCGGCAACATGAAAGCCGAGCGGCACGCTCCTACGATCGGCTCACCTTTAACCAAAGTCAGGATTACTCAATCCTCCAGCGCCCGCACCTTCACCGTCTTGCCCTTCACCTTGCCTGCGGACAATCTGCGCACCGCCTCGCTGGCGATGTTGCGCGCAACGGCGACGTAGGTGGAGAAATCGGTGACGGTGATCTTGCCGACCTGTTCGCGCGTGAACCCTGCCTCGCCGGTAAGCGCGCCCAATACGTCGCCGGGACGGATCTTCTCCTTGCGTCCGCCCAGTATCTGAAGCGTGACCATGGGCGGCACCAGCGGCGCATCGTCGCCATCCATTTCGGTCAGTTGATGCCACTCCGGTTCGAAGTCCATCATCTTCGCGATGGTCTCGACGCGGTGTATCTCGGACGGGCTGCACAGGCTCAACGCCCAGCCGTCCTGATCAGCGCGGCCGGTGCGGCCGATGCGGTGAACATGCACCTCCGGGTCGGGCGTGACATCGACGTTGATCACCGCCTCGAGTTGGGCGATGTCCAGGCCCCGTGCGGCGACGTCGGTGGCCACCAGCACCGAGCAACTGCGGTTGGCGAACTGGATCAACACTTGGTCGCGTTCGCGCTGTTCGAGATCGCCGTTCAGCGTCAGCGCCTTGATGCCCTGCGCCTGCAGCACGTCGAGCAGGTCGCGGCATTGCTGCTTGGTGTTGCAGAAGGCCAGCGTGCTGACCGGGCGGTAGTGTTTCAGCAGCGCGGCGACGGCCTGCAACCGGCCCTCGCGGCTCACCTCGTAGAAGCGTTGTCGTATCTTGCTGTCGTCGTGCTGCTCTTCCAGCTTCACTTCCTGTGGCTTATGCATAAACTGTCGCGCCAACCGCATGACGCCGTCCGGATAAGTCGCCGAGAACAGCAGCGTCTGGCGCCGGGTCGGGCATTGCCGCGCGACGTAAGCGATCTGGTCGTAAAAGCCCATGTCCAACATGCGGTCGGCCTCATCCAGCACCAGCGTGTTCAGCCCCTCCAAAGTCAGCGTGCCCCGGTCGAGGTGATCCATGATGCGCCCCGGCGTGCCGACGACGATATGCGCGCCGTGCTCCAGGCTGGCAATCTGCGGGCGCATCGTGGTACCGCCGCACAGCGTGACGACCTTGATGTTGTCGGCGGCGCGCGCGAGGCGGCGTATCTCCTGCGCCACCTGGTCGGCCAGTTCGCGCGTCGGGCACAGCACCATCGCCTGCACCGCGAACCAGCGCGGGTTCAGCTTGGTCAGCAGCGGCAGGCCGAACGCGGCGGTCTTGCCGCTGCCGGTCTTGGCCTGCGCGATCAGATCGTGTCCAGCGAGCGTGATCGGCAGGCTGGCGGCCTGTATCGGGGTCATCGTCAGGTAGCCCAGTTGCTTGAGGTTCGCCTGCATCGCCGACGGCAGCGGCAGTTTGTCGAACGGGTGTCCGGCTGAAGGTTGATTTGTATTGGTCATGGCAATCATTTTATTTACTGCGACTTTGGAATTCATTTGTAGGAGCGGCTTTAGCCGCGATTGCTGCGCTATCGATTACAGCGACTATCGCGGCTAAAGCCGCTCCCACAAAAACATGAGTCCATTTGATGGCCGGCAAATTCGCTTCAGTCCTTGCGCCGTCTGGCAGGCAGGGTCTTGCCCCTGACCAGTTCTTTTTTTGAAATCCACACCGGCTTCGGTTTCTCGATCAGCCAACTCCGCTCCGAACTCCTGGCCTTCTTGTGCGCTTGGATCGCGGCGAGCAGCTGATCAGGAGCGACCTGCAGCATTTGATGTTCGCCGTTGAGCCGGTAATCAGCCAGACTCTCCTTGATATCGAAGATACGTTCCCGCGTCTCGGCCTTCTTGCGCAGCATCGCCACCATCGCCTGCGCATCCGGCGACAGCGTATAACCGCCCTCCTGCTCGGAGATTAGACCGTAGGCGGAGAGCCGGGAAAACGCATCCGACAACTTCGTTTCAGGAGGAATGGTTCCGTTGACCAGGTCAGCCGCGGCGATGATCTCGACCAGCTCGGCAGGCCGCCGCTTCGCGGCAAGGCTCAGGGCCAGCAACAGAATTGCATCGACATCGTGGACTGGGTACATCGTGGGCCTTTGAAATAAATTGAGAGAAGCTGTTACTACAGAAAGCGCAAGCCGGGACTCGTTCCAGCCCTGTCGCGGGAAAGAAAGTGTATGGTTTGCGACGCAAGGCCATACCTCGTGAGACGGAAAAACAATAGCCGTCGAGGTGAATCGACGACCGCTTGCAGCGCTACGACTCAAGCCGTTGCGCTGCAAGCAAACGCACTATTACTCCATGTACATCCCGCCGTTCACGTGCAGCGTGACGCCGGTGATGTAGGAAGCACTCGGGCCAGCAAGGAAAGCAACGGCGGCGGCGATGTCGGCAGGCTGGCCGAGACGCTTCAGCGGCACATGCTCGACCAGCTTGGCGCGAGCTTCTTCACCCAGCGCGTGTGTCATGTCGGTATCGATGAAGCCCGGAGCGACGCAGTTCACGGTGATGTTGCGGCTGCCGATCTCCTGCGCCAGCGACTTGGTGAAGCCCGCCATGCCCGCCTTGGACGCGGCGTAGTTTGCCTGGCCCGGGTTGCCCATGCTGCCGACCACCGAGGAGATGTTGATGATGCGGCCGCCGCGTGCCTTCATCATGGCGCGCAGCACGGCGCGGCTCATGCGGAACACCGACTTGAGGTTGGTTGCCAGCACGTCGTCCCACTCCTCGTCGGTCATGCGCGCCAGCAGATTGTCGCGGGTGATGCCCGCGTTGTTCACCAGGATGGAGATCTCGCCGAACTGTGCGCGGATCGCGCCCAGCACCTGCTCGGTCTGCGCCGCGTCGTTGACGTTCAATGCGAAGCCCGCGCCCTTGATGCCCGCGGCGCCCAGATAGTCGCCGATGGCTTGCGCGCCCTTGTCGCTGGTCGCGGTGCCGATCACGGTCGCCCCCTGCTTGCCCAGTTCCAGTGCGATGGCCTGGCCGATGCCGCGCGAAGCGCCGGTCACCAGCGCGATTTGTCCTTGCAATGCCATGTGAGATCCCCCTTTTGTTTTTCGAGACGACGTCTTTATGCGAGCGCGGCCAGTGCGGCCTTCAGCGCCTCGCCGTCGTTGATGGCCAGCGCCTGCTGGTTGGTGTCGATGCGCTTGTTCAAGCCCGCCAGCACCTTGCCGGGTGCGCATTCGACGTTGTGCGTGATGCCCTGCTTGCCGAACGCTTGCACGGTCTCGACCCAGCGCACCGGCGAGTACAGCTGGCGCACCAGCGCGTCGCGGATGCGATCGGCATCGCTGTAGGAAGCCACGTCTGCGTTATGCAATACAGGAATGCTCGGCGCCAGAACAGTGACGTTCTTCAGGTAGTCGCGCAACTGTTCCGCAGCGCCTTTCAGCAGGCTGCAATGCGACGGCACGCTCATCGGCAGCATGATCGCGCGCTTGGCACCCTTGGCCTTCGCCAGTTCCATGCCGCGCTCGACCGCACCGCGATTGCCTGCGATCACCACCTGGCCGGGAGAGTTGTAGTTCACCGCTTCCAGCACCTCGCCCTGCGCGCCTTCGGCACACACGGCGCGGACCGCGTCGTCGTCCAGCCCGAGGATTGCCGCGATGCCGCCCACGCCTTCCGGCACGGCCTGCTGCATGCATTGCGCGCGATAGCGCACCAGCGGCAGCGCATCGGCGAAGCTCAGCGCGCCGGCAGCGACCAGCGCGGTGTATTCGCCCAGGCTGTGTCCGGCCATGATGGCCGGAGCAGCACCGTTCTGAGACTGCCAGGCGCGATACACCGCCACACCCGCGGTCAACATGACCGGCTGGGTGTTCACCGTGGCATTCAGCTCGGCGTCTTCGCCTTCGGCGACCAGTTGCCACAGATCCTGCTTAAGCACGTCGGAGGCTTCGGTGAAGGTATCGCGCACGGCGGCGAAGTCGGCATAGCCGTTCATCATGCCGCGCGATTGAGAGCCTTGGCCCGGAAATACGAAAGCAAACTTAGTCATATTCAATTCCTACCACTTGATGAGAACTGCGCCCCAGGTGAACCCGCCACCCACGGCTTCGATCAGGATGTTCTGCCCGGCCTTGATGCGCCCGTCGCGCACCGCCGTATCCAGCGCCAGCGGGATAGAAGCCGCCGACGTGTTGCCGTGATTGGCGACGGTCACCACCACATTGTCCATGCCCAAGCCGAGTTTCTTTGCTGTGGCCTCGATGATGCGGATGTTGGCCTGGTGCGGCACCAGCCAGTCGATGTCGGTACCGCTCAGCTTCTGCTCTTCCAGCACCTCTTCAACGACATCGCTCAACACCTTGACGGCAAACTTGAATACCGCCTGTCCGTCCATCTTGATGAAAGGATCTCCGTCCACTTCGCCGTTGCGGATATTGCCCTCGGCCTTCAGCATGTGGCGATGGCTGCCGTCGGAATGCAGCTTGCTGGCGACGATGCCAGGCTCATCGGAAGCGCGCAGCACTACCGCGCCGGCGCCGTCACCGAACAGCACGCAGGTGGTACGGTCGTTCCAGTCCAGCATGCGCGTCAGCACTTCCGCGCCGACCACCAGCGCGGTCTTGGCCTGACCACAGCGGATGTACATGTCGGCGGTGTTCAGGGCATAGACGAAGCCGCCGCATACGGCCTGCATGTCGAACGCAGCGCCGCCGTTCTTGATGCCGAGCTTGTCCTGCAGGACGCAGGCGGTGCTGGGAAACAGGTGATCGGGCGAGGTGGTCGCGACGATGATCAGGTCGATCTCGTCGGCATTGATGCCGGCGGCCTCGATCGCCTTGCGGCTGGCTTGCAGCGCGAGGTCGCTGGTCAGTTCGCCTTCGGCGGCGATATGCCGCTCGACGATGCCGCTGCGCGTGACGATCCAGTCATGCGAGGTATCGACCATCTTTTCGAGGTCGTAGTTGGTCAGCACCTTGGCGGGCAGATAGCTGCCCGTACCGATGATCTTCGAATTCATCAGGCAACTCCTTGTTCTGTTTTTTGGCGCTCGTGGTGCCATTTTTCGACATGCTCGCTGATGTGGAGCAGCATGCCCTCGCGTGCCTCACCTGCTGCGCGCTCGATGGCGCAGCGGAAGGCGAATACGTCTGCCGAGCCGTGGCTCTTCACCACGATGCCCTTCAGTCCGAGGAAGCTTGCGCCGTTATAACGGCGATGGTCGACCCTGCGCTTGAACGCCTTGAGCACGGGCATCGCGATCAGCCCCGCCAGTTTGGTGAAGGCATTGCGCTTGAATTCTTCCTTCAGGAAGCCGCCCAGCATCTGCGCCAGCCCCTCGGTGGTCTTCAGCGCGACGTTGCCGACGAAACCATCGCACACTACCAGGTCGGTAGTGCCCTTGAAGATGTCGTTGCCTTCGACGTTGCCGTAGAAATTCAGGTCGCTGTTGCGCAGCAACTCCGCGGCCTGCTTGACCACTTCGTTGCCCTTGATGTCTTCGCTGCCGATGTTGAGCAGGCCGACGGTCGGACTGGGTTTGTGCTCCAATGCGGTCACCAGCGTCGAGCCCATCAGGGCGAACTGCAGCAGGTGCTCGGCGGTGCAATCGGTGTTGGCGCCCAGATCGAGCATACAGACCTGGCCTTTTTTCGTGGGCAGGTAGGAGGCGATGGCGGGACGATCGATGCCTGGCAGGGTCTTCAGCACATAGCGTGCCGTAGCCATCAGCGCACCGGTATTGCCGGCGCTGACGCAGGCGGAAGCCTCGCCACTCTTGACCAGATCAATCGCGACGCGCATCGAGGAATCTTTCTTGCCGCGCAGCGCGGATTGCGGCTGCTCGTCCATTCCCACCACTTCGCTCGCGGCATGGATGCGCAGGCGCGGGCCGGCCTGCACGCCCAAGGCGCGCAACTCCGATTCGATGGCATCGGGGATACCCACCAGGACGATGGTATCGCCGGGAAACTGCTTCAGATATTCAACTGCGGCGGGGATGGTGACCGTCGTGCCGTGGTCGCCTCCCATCGCATCTATGGCCAATGTGACGTCCACTAAGCGATCCCTGGGAAGATAAAGAAAGCAGAAACAGAAAAGAAAACGCAGCCGGCCATCACAGCCGGCTGCGTCACTTCAAAGACTTATTCGCCCTTGGTCTTGACTACTTTCTTGCCGCGATAGAAACCGGTCGGGCTGATGTGGTGACGCAGGTGCACTTCGCCGGTGGTCGGCTCAACCGCTGTGGGCGGGTTGGTCAGGAAATCGTGGGCGCGGTGCATGCCACGCTTCGACGGGGATTTTTTGTTCTGTTGAACTGCCATGTTAACTACTCCTCGAAAAAACTATTTAACAACCTTCAATTTCGCCAGAACCGCAAAAGGACTCTTTTCTTCCTTGGGCGCATTCTCGCCATCTGCCGCCTGACAAACACCCGATTCATGCCTGGGGGCGATTGGCAGACTCAACAAAATCTCTTCTTCCAGCAGATTCAGCACATCCAGGTGCGCCTCCGCCAGAATGCTGTCGCATTCCTCTTCATCATCGTCCAGCTCATCCAGAGCCGCCTGATCGCGCAACATCAGGCGCGCATCGAGATGGACCGGATAATCCATTGCATTCAGGCAGCGCTGGCAACGCAACTGGCATTGCCCGGCGATACCAACATCCAAAAACGGATTACCCTGTTTATCCAGACCTCCGCGCACCGTATAGCTTAAAATCCCCTGCGGGCTTTCCAGCTCATCCAGCAATCGCGACATCTCGGCGACAGGCACTTCACCGCTTATTTCCTTGCCGTTTCGGGCAAAATCCAAGCTATCAATGAAAGGCCGTGCGTACATGAGGCGCGCATGATATATTTTTCGCCGCTCTCTGTCAAAAATCCTAAGGAATATCCTTGAGTTCTCAGTTGCTTGTCCTTGCCTCCACCTCGATTTACCGCAGCGAACTCCTAAAACGCCTGCAACTCCCCTTCGAAACAGCCTCCCCTGATGTGGACGAAACCCCGTTGCCGGGCGAATCTGCACGCGCCACGTCGCTGCGGCTGGCACAGGAAAAAGCCCGCGCCGTGGCCGCCGCCTATCCCGACGCCCTGATCATAGGCTCGGATCAGGTCGCCCTGCTGGACGGCCAACAGCTCGGCAAGCCGCTCACCCACGATAACGCAGTCAGGCAGCTGCGCGCCATGCGCGGCAAGACCACCATCTTCTATACCGCACTGGCACTGCTGAACGGCAAGACGGGCAATATGCAGACTGAAGTCGCGGAAAACCACGTCACCCTGCGCGACCTCGGCGACGACGAGATTGAAGCCTACCTGCGCAAGGAGCAGCCTTACCACTGCGCAGGCAGCGCAAAATCCGAGGGGCTGGGCATCGCGCTAATGAGCAGCATGGCCGGAGACGATCCCAATGCCCTGATCGGCCTGCCGCTGATCCTGCTGTGCGACATGCTCCGCCGAGAAAACGTGAGCTTATTCTAATATGACAAAAGGCACCCTCTATCTGATTCCCTGCACACTGGGCGACACTCCGGCCGAACAGGTATTGCCGCAGTACGTCATCAACATCGCGCGCAAGCTGAAACATTACGTGGTGGAACAACCCAAGACCTCGCGCCAGTTCCTCTCCGCGCTCAAGCACGAGCAGCCCATCCAGTCGCTGCACTTCGCCACGCTCAATGAACACACCCAGGCGCGCGAACTGAACGACCTGCTCGCCCCCCTGCTGGCCGGCGAGGATGTCGGCATCATTTCCGAAGCGGGTTGCCCGGGCATCGCCGACCCGGGCGCCGACCTGGTCAATCTGGCGCATCGCAACGGCATTCGCGTCGTACCGCTGGTCGGCCCATCTTCCATCCTGCTGTCGCTCATGGCTTCCGGCCTGAACGGCCAATGCTTCGCCTTTCACGGCTACCTGCCTATCGAGGAAATCGAACGCAAAAAGGCGATCTCGACGCTGGAGGCCGAATCGGCCAAGCGCCGCCAGACCCAGCTGTTCATCGAAACGCCTTACCGCAACGAAAAGCTGTTCGGCGCCCTGCTCGCCCACTGCCGCCCGCAAACCCTGCTGTGCGTCGCGAGCGACATCACCCTCCCCGGAGAACAGATCCTGACTCACAGCATCGCCCAATGGAAAGCCATGCCGCCGCCGCAATTGAACAAGAGGCCGAGTCTTTTTTTGCTGCTGGCCCGCAGTTGATTTAGTTGCCCTACGCTCCGCTTTCTGGTATTAAAGCGGACCTCGATTTTTCACCCGTTGGAGAAGTGCAATGCCGGTACAGCCACAAAAATCTGTCGCTCCTTACAAACCAAAGAAGGGCGAGGCCTACATGAATCCGAATCAACTGGAGCATTTCCGCCAGATTCTGAATGGGATCAAGTCCGAGCTTGGCCAGGACATCGATCGCACGGTGCACACTATGCAGGACGAAGCGACCGTGTTTGCCGATCCGAACGATCGCGCCACACAGGAATCGGACATGAGCCTGGAACTGCGCAACCGCGACCGCGAACGCAAGCTGATCAAGAACATCGACAAGATGCTGGCCAGGATCGACTCCGGCGATTACGGCTACTGCGACAAGTGCGGCATCGAGATCGGCCTGAGCCGCCTCGAAGCACGCCCGACCGCCACTCTGTGCATCGACTGCAAGACTCTGGACGAAATCAGGGAACGGCAGGTAGCGAAGTAATCTGACTCCTAGCCGCAAACAAAAAGCCCCGCCGAACTTGGCGGGGCTTTTTGTTTTGGACGCACCAGTCCAGTTTTTAGGATTAACCAGAAGCAACGCAGATTTGCATAGGCATGGAAAAAGCTTAAACTCCGCCACCATAAGACATATACAGACAGCACGCGATCTAGTTAGATGACCTCGAATTTTCCAATGAATAACCCTGCAATGCTTTTTTCCTTATCGGCAAAGAGGAAAGATCCTATACCCCCGATGATGGAAACAAATTAGTAGTCAGCGAGAACTATCTAACTGGCAAAAGAATTGAAAAACAGAAAATCCAAAACAAAACTAGAGAGTCGATATCGCAACTGAGTAACAAAGAAACCATGCCAATAAGACTAGATGAGTTCAGTAGATGACCCATCCATCAATCGTAGCCATTTAACGTTGTTGAACCTCAAGCCAAATAAAAAAGCCCCGCATCGCGGGGCTTTTCTCATTGCAGCAGCCGATCCTTACTCGGCGGCCGGCGCCTTTTCGGGCGCGGGCAGCAGCGCCTTCATGCTCAGCTTCATGCGGCCCTTGTCGTCCACTTCCAGCACCTTGACCTTGACGATCTGGCCTTCCTTGAGGTGGTCGGACACGGCATTGACGCGCTCGTGGGCGATTTGGGAGATGTGCAGCAAGCCATCCTTGCCCGGCAGCACGTTGACCAGCGCGCCGAAGTCGAGCAGTTTGACCACCGGACCTTCGTAGACCTTGCCGACTTCAACTTCGGCCACGATGTCCTGAATACGCTTCTTCGCCAGTTCTCCGGCTTCGCCGCTGACGCAGGCGATGGTGATATTGCCGTCGTCGTCGATGTCGATCGTCGTACCGGTCTCTTCGGTCAGCGCGCGGATCACCGCACCGCCCTTGCCGATCACGTCGCGGATCTTCTCGGGGTTGATCTTCATCTTGATCATGCGCGGTGCATAGTCGGACACCTCGGTACGCGCTTCCGGCATGGCCTGCTTCATCAGTCCCAGGATGTGCATGCGACCTTCACGCGCCTGGGTCAGCGCAGCCTGCATGATTTCCTTGGTGATGCCGTTGATCTTGATATCCATCTGCAACGCGGTCACGCCGGTTTCGCTGCCGGCCACCTTGAAGTCCATGTCGCCCAGGTGATCTTCGTCACCGAGGATGTCGGTCAGCACCGCGAAACGGTTGCCTTCCTTGATCAGACCCATGGCGATACCGGCCACATGCGCCTTCAGCGGCACGCCCGCATCCAGTAGCGACAGGCAACCACCGCAGACCGAAGCCATGGAGCTGGAACCGTTGGACTCCGTGATCTCCGACACCACGCGGACCGCGTAGCCGAAGTCCTCTTCGGACGGCAGCACCGCGACCAGCGCGCGCTTCGCCAGACGGCCGTGACCGATCTCGCGGCGTTTCGGGCTGCCGACGCGGCCGGTCTCGCCGGTGGAGTACGGCGGGAAGTTGTAGTGCAGCATGAAGCGGTCGCTGTATTCGCCTTGCAGCGCGTCGATGACCTGCGCATCGCGCATGCTGCCCAGCGTGGCCACGACAATCGCCTGGGTCTCACCGCGGGTGAACAGCGACGAACCGTGGACGCGCGGCAGCACGCCGTTGCGGATGGTGATCGGGCGCACGGTGCGGGTGTCGCGGCCGTCGATGCGCGGCTCGCCGCCCAGGATCTGGCCACGGACGATACGGGCTTCCAGCGCGCTGAACAGCTCGCCGATCTCGTTCTTGGAGACGCTTTCGAATTCCGGGGTCGCCAATGCTTCGGACACCTTCGCGCGGATGGCATTGACCGCGTCGGTGCGCGCCTGCTTGGAGCGGATCGCGTAAGCGGCCTTCAGTTCGCTCTCGGCCACCTCATTGATGCGGGCGATCAGCGCCTCGTTCTTCGCGGGCGGGGTCCAGTCCCATGCAGGAGCGCCGACCGCGTCGGCCATCTCGTTGATCGCATTGATCACGGCCTGCATCTGCTCGTGGCCGTATACCACCGCGCCCAGCATCACTTCCTCGGACAGTTGCTGCGCTTCGGATTCGACCATCAGCACGGCACGGTCGGTGCCGGCGACGACCAGATCCATCTGCGAGGTCTTCAGTTCGGTCGCAGTCGGGTTCAGCAAATACTTGCCGTCAACATAACCCACGCGCGCCGCGCCGATCGGGCCGTCGAACGGGATGCCGGACAGCGCCAGCGCTGCCGACGCGCCGATCATCGCCGGGATGTCGGAGTCGATCTCGGGATCGGACGACATCACGGTCGCGACGATCTGAACTTCGTTGTAGAAGCTTTCCGGGAACAGCGGGCGCAGCGGACGGTCGATCAGGCGGCTGGTCAGGATCTCCTTTTCGCTCGGACGGCCTTCGCGCTTGAAGAAGCCGCCGGGGATCTTGCCCGCAGCATAGGTCTTTTCCTGGTAGTCAACGGTCAGCGGGAAGAAATCCTGCTCCGGCTTCGCATCCTTGCGCCCCACCACGGTGACCAGCACCACGGTGTCGTCCAGACTGACCATCACTGCGCCGCTGGCCTGACGCGCGATCTCACCGGTTTCCAGAGTGAGTTGATGATTGCCGTATGCTAGTGTTTTTTTGTAGTGACTCAAGATTGTTCCCCCCTTATGCATGACGTAACGCGCGACCGCGCCACAGGAAATAGACCGGCTAAAACGACACGGGCCGCATTCGCGACCCGCTTGATACTTTGATTCTTACTTACGGATATCCAGGCGCTGGATCAATGCGCGGTACGCCGCATCGTCCTTGCTCTTGAGGTAGTCGAGCAGCTTGCGGCGGCGGCTGACCAGGCGCAGCAGGCCGCGGCGGGAGTGGTGATCCTTGGCATTGCTCTTGAAGTGCTCGGTCAGGTAGGTGATACGAGCAGTGATCAGAGCCACTTGCACTTCGGGGGAGCCGGTGTCGCTCTTGGCACGTTGAAAGTCGGTAACGATTTGCGCTTTTTGCGCGGCGGTGATTGCCATTGGTTTTACTCTCCTAAAAAAAGTGCGGCATTCTACCCTTGAATGCCACTATTGCTCAACCCCATAATTTTCCGCCAAATCAATCTTGGCGGCCTGTTTTGCCACACTCGACAGCAGCCTGTCGGGAGCCAGTCGACGCCCTTGCAACACCCCGACTCCGACGAAGCCCTGCGGACCGTGCAGGCTGACCTTCCCGTCGGGCAGTCCGGCATCCAGGGCCAGCCGCTGCCCCTGCGCCAGGCGCTTGACCTGTACGGCATCCAGCTGCAACTGGGGCATGCCCGGCATCAGACACTCGACCGGCAACACACGGGCCTCGCGTTGCTCCATGGTCATCGCCTCGAGTTGCGCCATGTCGCAGGCGTCCTTCAGGTCGAAGTGGGCGATAGCGGTGCGACGCAACGCGGTCAGGTGCGCGCCGCAACCAAGCGCCTCGCCGATGTCCTCGGCCAGCGTGCGCACGTAGGTTCCCTTGCTGCAACGCACGGTGATGTCCATCTCGTTCATGGCAAAGCGGTCCAGCACCAGTTCGTGGATCACCACCTCGCGCGTCTCGCGCTCCACGGTCTCGCCCTTGCGGATGTACTCGTAGAGAGGCTTGCCCTGGTGCTTGAGCGCACTGTGCATGGGAGGAAGCTGCAGGATGGGACCGCGGAAACGCTCCAGCACGGCATCCACATCGGCCTGCGCAACATTGACCGGACGTTCGGTGACGACCTCGCCTTCCGCATCGCCGGTGGTCGTAGTTCGCCCCAGGCGCAGCGTCGCGCGATAGGTCTTGTCGGCGTCCAGCAGTGCGGTGGAAAACTTGGTCGCCTCGCCGAAACAGACCGGCAGCAAACCGGTGGCCAGCGGGTCGAGCGTGCCGGTATGCCCCGCCTTCTCGGCCTGGAACAGGCGGCGGACTTTCTGCAGCGCCGTGTTCGAGCTCAACTCCAGAGGTTTGTCGAACAGCAGCACGCCATCCAGCGGGCGGAAATTACGCGCCATCGGGGAATCAGGACTCGTCGGAGTGCTTGTCGCTGGCGACAGCCCGATCGATGAGCTGCGACAGACGGCTGCCACGCTCGACGGACTCGTCGTAGACGAAGTGCAATTGCGGCATGATGCGCAGCTTCAGGCTACGTGCCAGCTGGCTGCGCAGGAAGCCGCCGGCGCGTTCCAGCCCCTGCTTCGCCTCCTCGTTCTTGCCGTCCAGCCGAGTGAAGAACACCTTGGCATGAGAATAATCGTTGGCCACTTCGACACCAGTGATAGTCACCAGGCGCACGCGCGGATCGTTGATCTCGAGCCGCACCAGCTCGGCCAGCTCGCGCTGGATCTGCTGGGCGACCCGGTCGGTTCTGGCGAAATTCGACATCAGAGCGCGCGCGCAACCTCAACGATTTCGTACACTTCGAGCTTGTCGCCCACCACGAGATCGTTGTAATTCTTCAAGGACAAGCCGCATTCGAAGTTGGCCTTGACCTCCTTCACGTCGTCCTTGAAGCGCTTCAGGGAATCCAGCTCGCCATCGTGGATCACCACGTTGTTGCGCAGCACACGCACCTTCGCACCGCGTTTCACCATGCCTTCCAGCACGTAACAACCCGCGATGGTGCCGACCTTGGAGACAACAAACACCTGACGAACCTCGACCATGCCGAGAACGACTTCCTTCTTTTCGGGAGCCAGCATGCCGGACAGCGCCGCCTTGATCTCGTCGACCATGGCGTAAATGATGTTGTAGTAGCGGATGTCCACGCCCGCGGTCTCGGCCAGTTTGCGCGCAGCCGCGTCGGCACGGGTGTTGAAGCCGATCACGATCGCCTTGGATGCCAGCGCCAGATTGATGTCGGATTCGCTGATCGCACCCACGCCGCCGTGGATCAGGTTGACCTTGACCTCGTTAGTGGAGAGCTTCTGCAACGAACCGGCGATGGCTTCGAGCGAACCCTGCACATCGGCCTTCACGATCAGCGACAGGGTGCGCACTTCGCCCTCGGCCATCTGTTCGAACATATTTTCCAGCTTCGCGGCCTGCTGCTTCGCCAGCTTCACGCCGCGGTACTTGCCCTGACGGAACAAGGCGATCTCGCGAGCCCGCTTTTCGTCTGCCATGACCAGCAGTTCTTCGCCGGCGGCAGGCACTTCGGACAAGCCCTGGATCTCGACCGGAATGGACGGACCCGCTTCGCCGATCGCCTTGCCGTTCTC
>DASTGP010000027.1:0-8326 GCA_035605585.1 Gallionella sp.
ACCGCAGCCTTCGTCGCCTACATCGCGCGTACCACCCATCCTGCCTACACCGCGACCCAGTTCGCTCTGTTCACCAGCCTCGCCGCCGTGCCGCGTACCTTCGTCAACGCCTCGGCCGGCTGGCTGGTGGATGCGATTGGTTGGCCCAGCTTCTTCCTGCTGTGCGCCGTGCTCGCGATACCCGGCATGCTGCTGCTGTTGAAGGTGGCGCCGTGGAACGAGCCACGGCTCGTTTCGGCAGAACACTGAATAAGTCCGTTCGTCCTGAGTTTGTCGAAGGACGAGTTTGCCAATCTGGCTGACGTTTCCGTTCATGGTTCGACGGGCTCACCACGAACGGGGTAGTAGGCGATTTAGCCGCAGGGCGGTAACATGCCCGGACATTCCCAAGGGAGCACGATGGCCTCCTCGCAAGAAATGCTATCCCGGCAGCGGCTGGTTGAAGCCCTGCTCGATTCGCGCCGCTATCCCGAACCGGCGCGGCATGTGCGTCTGATCGAGACGCACATCTCCTGGGTGCTGCTCGCCGGGCATTACGCCTACAAGATCAAGAAGCCGGTTGATCTCGACTTCCTCGACTTTTCCACGCTCGCATTGCGCCGCCGTTACTGCGAAGAGGAATTCCGCCTGAACCGCCGCCTAGCGCCGCAGCTCTATCTCGGCGTCGTTCCCATCGGCGGCACTCCCGATGACCCGAAGTTCGGTGTGGAGTCTGCAATCGAGTACGCGGTGAAGATGCGGCGCTTCCCTGCTACTTGCCTGATGGACCGGCAACTCGCTCGCGGGAAGGTCTCGCCGTCGCACATCGACATGCTCGCCGCCGTGGTCGCCAGGTTCCATGTTGCACTGCCTGCTTCCACCGACGTGTCTTTCGGCAGCTTCGAAGAGATCCGTGCGGAGGCTATGCAGAACTTCGAGCAGTTGCCGGATGGCAAAGATGTGGCCGAACTGAAAGCTGCGACCGAGGCCGAGCTCGCGGCGTGCGCAGAAACATTGGAGCGGCGCCGCGCCGAAGGCCGCGTGCGCGAATGCCACGGGGACCTGCACCTCGGAAACATCGCACTCATCGAAGGCAAGCCGGTGCCGTTCGACGGCATCGAGTTCAGCCCCACGCTGCGCTGGATAGACGTGATGGACGAGATCGCCTTCCCGGTGATGGACCTGCTGCACCGCGGCTGTCCCGATTATGCGTGGCGCCTGCTCAACGCCTACCTCGAAGCGACGGGCGACTACGGCGGCATGGCGGTGCTGCGTTTCTACCTCGCCTACCGCGCCACGGTGCGCGCCAAGGTGGATGCGATCCGCGCCGCCCAGCCCGGCCTGAAGCCGCCCGCCGCGGACGAACTGCTGCGCGTCTCACAAAGCTATCTCGACCTCGCACGAAATTGCCTCGCCAAACCGAAGCCTGCGCTGATCATCACCCATGGCCTGCCCGGTTCCGGCAAGACCTTCATTTCGCAGACTGCGCTCGAGCACTACGGCGCGATCCGCATCCGCTCCGATGTCGAGCGCAAGCGGCTGTACGGACTCGGCGCGCTGGATAGCAGCCGTTCCCGATTCGGCGAGGGCCTCTACAGCAAGGAGGCCACGCACCGTACCTACGCGCGCCTCTACGACCTCACGCTCGAGCTGCTCGGCTGGGGCTTCCCCGTCATCGTCGACGCCGCCTTCCTCCGCCACGGCGAACGCGCCCGCTTCCGCGAGCTCGCGCGGCAGATGAACGTGCCCTTCGCCATCGCCGCCATGCCCGCGGACCTGCAACTGCTGCGCGCGCGCATCGAACGGCGCGTGACTCACGCCAGCGACGCCTCCGAGGCGGACATCGCGGTGCTGGAGAAACTGGCGGCGGTGGTGGAGCCTGTGTCGCCGCAGGAGTGCGCCTTTACGGCGGATTTTGCAGATGAGCGGAAGGGATGGGAGGCGCTGGAAAAGTTGTTAAGCGGTAGGGCGCAATAACCAACGGGCATTGCGCCGCATGGATGGTGCAATGCGCTGCGCTTATTGCACCCTACGCGAGCTGCGCGAACGCATAGCACAGCGCATGGCTCAGGCCGGCGACGCCTCCGAGGCGGACATCGCGGTGCTGGAGAAACTGGCGGCGGTGGTGGAGCCTGTGTCGACGGAAGAGCGCGCCTTTACGGCGGATTTTGCAGATGAGAAGAAGGGATGGGAGGCGCTGGGGAAGTTGGTTAAGCGGTAGGGCGCAATAACCAACGGGCATTGCGCCGGATGGATGGTGCAATGCGCTGCGCTTATTGCACCCTACGCGAGCTCGAGTACTACGGCGCGATCCGCATCCGTTCCGATGTCGAGCGCAAGCGGCTGTATGGACTCGGCGCTCTGGATAGCAGCCGCTCCCGATTCGGCGAGGGCCTCTACAGCAAGGAGGTCACGCACCGCACCTACGCGTGCCTCTACGACCTCACGCTCGAGCTGCTGGGTTGCGGCTTCCCCGTCATCGTCGATGCCGCCTTCCTCCGCCACGGCGAGCGCGCCCGCTTCCGCGACCTTGCCCGGCAGATGAACGTGCTTTTCGCCATCGCCGCCATGCCTACCGATCTGCAACTGCTGCGCGAACGCATCGCACGACGCATGGCTCAGGCGAGCGACGCCTCCGAGGCGGACATCGCGGTGCTGGAGAAACTGGCGGCGGCGGTCGAGCCGGTGTCGCCGGAAGAGCGGGCTTTTACGGCGGACTTTGCGGACGAGCGGAAGGGATGGGAGTCGCTGGAAAAATTGGTGGATGGTAGACGGTAGGGTTTACCCCCTAGACAGCCTACCTTCATAGTGCTGCTTGCACTCGAAACAGGCCCATGTATCGTCCCACGGCTGAAGGCGAACTAACTTTCCATTGACATCATAACAACGTGGGCAATATGGCCCGTCTCGGCTTTCTTCGTTCTCAAGCCAATACACGTTTCGTGAGAATATGAGCGCTTCCTTGATTTTCATTGCTTGCTCAAGTTCTCGTACCTTTTCCATGAGAAGATGGTTCTGGCCAGTGAGTTCGATGATCTCGCCCTCAAGCTCAACTATCTTGCGATAGAGGTCGACGTTGCCAAGTTTCTTAACAAGATTAGCGATTTCTTGCGCGTTTGAAATAATGCTCATCGTGACGTGCCCTCGTTAGCGAAGGGATGACACTCAACTAAGTGGTGTCCAAAAATTTCCAAGAAGGCCCCGACTACGGGCCTTTAAATCTTCCGCACAAACACCTTCGACTTGCGCTGCCAGTTGTATAGCGATTTCTTCTGCGCGGGCAGTTCGGCGACGTCGCTTTCCTTGAAGCCGCGTTCGATGAACCAGTGGGCGGTGCGTGTGGTGAGCACGAACAGCTTCTTCAGCTTCTGAGCCTTGGCGAGCGAGGCCATGTGGTCGAGGATGGCTTCGCCGTAGCCGCGGTCGCGGTACTGCGCGTCCACGGCGAGGCACGCGAGTTCCGCCGCGGCCTCGTCGGGGAAGGGGTAGAGCGCGGCGCAGCCGATGATGCGGTGGTCGTGTTCGAGCACCGCGAAGCGGTCGATCTCGCGTTCGAGCAGTTCGCGTGAACGGCGCACGAGGATGCCGCTCTCTTCGAGCGGCCGCAGCAGTTCGAGGATGCCGCCGATGTCCTCGATGTTCGCGGTGCGCAACGTGTTGAGCGTGCTTTCCACCACCATGGTGCCGATGCCTTCGTCGCTGAACAGCTCCTGCAGCACCGCGCCGTCGGCGTGGCGGCTGATGAGGTGGGTGCGCGCCACGCCCGCCTCGCAGGCGCGCACGGCGCAGGGCAGGAACAGCGCAACGTCGTCGGGAAGCTTGCCTTTGGCGGCAAGCACTTCCTGCGCCTGCGCGATGGTGAGCACCTTGAGCAGCGCCCCCTTCTTGTCGGTCACGCCGTCGGTGTCCATCAGGAACAGCAGCTTGTCGGCGTCGAGCGCAATGGCGGTGCTGGTGGCGACATCCTCCAGCGTGAGGTTGAACACCTCGCCGGTGGGCGAGTAGCCGACGGGCGAGAGCAGCACGACCTCGCCGAAGTCCATGCGGTCGTTCAGAGCGGCGACGTCCACCTTGCGCACGCTGCCGGTGTGCTGCATGTCCACGCCGCCGATGACGCCGATGGGCTGCGCGGTGATGAAGTTGCCGCCTGCGACGCGGATGTCGGCGTTGGCCATGGGCGAGTTCGCCAGCCCCAGCGACAGCAGCGCCTCGATCTCCAGGCGCACGCGGCCGACGGCTTCCTTTACGCACTGCATGGTCTGGGCGTCGGTGAGGCGGATGCCCTGGTGGTAGACGTCGCCGAGGTTGTTCTTCGCGAGGTGCTGTTCGATCTGCGGCCGTGCGCCGTGCACCAGCACGAGGCGGATGCCCAGCGCCGCGAGCAGGTTGAAGTCGTGGGTCAGCTCGACGAACTTGCCGTCCGAGACCACCTCGCCGCCGAAGGCGATGACGAAGGTCTTGCCGCGGAACGCGTTGATGTAGGGCGCGACGGAGCGGAACCAGGCGACGAAATCGGCGGGGCTAGCGGTGGCGGGCATTTTTTGTTGTGTCTCCCAAGTCAATCGATTCGCAATATTTCCACCCCTGCAAGCACGGGCGTCCGTACACATTTATTCCCTCTCCCGCTTGCGGGAGAGGGGAGTTAAAACAGCGTGGTGCGAGAATCCGCGTTCGGGAATCGCAGCCAGCGCGCATATTGCCGCGCTATTCCTCGTCGAGCAACTTTCCCGCAATGGCCCAGTTCTCGTCGGGCAGTTCGTCGAAGGAAATGTAGGTGTACGAAGCGGGCTTGTGCGCGATGCGCTCCAGCGTGTCGGTGATCTCCGCGGCGATTTTCGCCTTCTGTTCGCGGGTCAGTGTCCCGGCGATGCGGATGTTGACGTAGGGCATGGCGTCTCCTGACGATTAGAAAATATGTTTGATGCCGAACGACCAGGCCGAGGGCGATGCGCCCGAGCCCGGTGCGACAATGGTGTTCGCGCCGCCGCCCGAGCTCGCGGAAGACAGGCCGTAGTTGATGGCCGGGCCGTTGTGCAGCCTGGTGTACAGGGCATACAGCGTGGTGCGCACGCTCAGCGTGTGGTCGTAACCCAGCGTGTATTGGCGGGCATCGGTGTTGGCAGTGGTGCCGAGTTGGCCGACGCTGGTGTACGCGGCCTTCACCGCATCCTTGCCGATCAGGTATTTGCCGGACAGGTAGTAGGCATGGTGACCCCACTGGTTGCCGCCCAGCGCGGCGAGGTTGTCGCGCGTGGTTTCGACGGCGAAGCCGATGCCGAAGCGTTCCGGGGTGTAGCCCAGCGTCAGCTTCCAGGCATCCTCGCGGCCGCCCGTCAGGCTGTTGAGGTAATGGATCTCATGCGCCAGCGCGGCGTAGGTCGGTCCCTCGCTGTACCAGCCTGCCATCGACAGCAGGCTGGACTTGGGCTGCGCGGCCGAGGTGTTGCCCTCGGCGGTGTTCGCGTACTGGACCGTGCCGGTGAAGCCGGAGATGACCGGGCTGACGTAAAGCACACTGTCGGTCTGGCGAGCGGCGAAGCCCAGCGTCGCGGAGATGCCTGTGGTGCCGCCCATCAGCGGCTGGCTGTCGGCGATGGTGTCGATGAACCAGTCCAGCCTGCGCGTGGTGGTGTTGTAGGGCGTGTCGTAGCGACCCAATACCAGCCGGCCCCAGTCTTTGCTGTCCAGCCCGGCGTAGGTGTTGCGCGTGCCGAAGGTGCCGCCGGCGTTGTCCATGGCGATCAGCGATTCGACCTGCCAGACGGCGGACAGGCCGTCGCCCAGGTCTTCCGTGCCCTTCAGGCCGAGACGCGATGCGTTGCTGGAGACCTTGTTGACGTTGCTCGGACCGGTGACGGCCGGGGTGCCTGCGGTGCCGGTGCCCAGGCTGACCAGTTCGTAGGAAAGGTTGGCCACGCCGTACAGAGTGACGTTGCCGGTTTCCGCTGCGGCGATGCCGGGCAGGGCCAGCAGTAGCGATAGTGCGAGTCTCATGAGCGGCTCCTTTCGTTCGAACTGATGCGTTTTCAGTGGAAGTCTCCCCACAGTATCTGCAGCGCCGCGAGCCCTGCGACGGCGGCGGTCTCGGTGCGCAGCACGCGCGCGCCCATGCGGATGGGCGCGAAGCCGCAGTTGATTGCGGTCTCGCTCTCTGCGGGAGCGAAGCCGCCTTCAGCACCGATCAGCAGCACGACGCCGGCCTGCGGCCTAGGCTGCGCCTGCAGCGAGGTCGCACCCTGCGGCAGCAGGATGAGCTTGGTCTCCGGCGCGTTCTGCACCTGGCGCAGCCAGGCCATGATGTCGAGCGGAGGGCGGATCTCCGGCAGCACATTGCGGCCGCATTGCTCGCAGGCGGAGATGGCGACTTGGCGCCAGTGCTCCATGCGCTTCGCCGCGCGGTCGGCGGTGAGGCGGGCGACGCTGCGCTCGGTGTCGAGCGGCTGGATCTCGGTCACGCCCAGTTCAGTGGCCTTCTGGATCACCCAGTCCATCTTCTCGCTGCTCGACAGGGCCTGCGCGAGCACCACCCGCAGCGGCGATTCGCGGTCGGTGTCGGTGGCAGCGAGTTCGCCGACCGTCACGTGCTTGCCGCTGATCTCGGCGATCACGCCGCGGCGCTCGTTCCCGATGCCGTCGAAGATCTCCACGGAGTCGCCCTCGCGCAGGCGCAGCACGCGACTGGCATGATGGGCCGCCTCGGGCGGCAGGTCGAAACGGTCAGTCAGCGGAAGGGGCGGAGGGCAGTAGAAACGGGGCATGGGTCGGAATAGCTTATGGGTCGGCGTGATAATATAACGGCTTAAAAATAATGTGAGGAATTTCCAATGGTCAGCCTGCAACCCCCATTGTGCGATTTCGGCTGGAAGGCCCCCGATTTCGACCTGCCGGGCGTGGACGGCAAGCGCTACACGCTGGAGCGCGCACGCGGCCCGAACGGCCTGCTGGTGATGTTCATCTGCAACCACTGCCCCTACGTCAAATCCATCCGCGACCGCATCATCCGCGATGCGCGCGAACTGCAGCAGCACGGCATCAACAGCATTGCCATCATGTCGAACGACCCCGCCGATTACGAGGAGGACTCGTTCGAGAACATGAAGAAGGTCGCGCAGGAGTTCGCCTACCCCTTCCCCTACGTGTGGGACGAGACCCAGCAAATCGCAAAGGACTACGGCGCGGTGTGCACGCCGGACTTCTTCGGCTTCAACGCCAATCTCGAGTTGCAGTACCGCGGCCGCCTCGACGCCTCGCGCAAGGAGGCCGTGCCGGATGCGGCGCGCGACCTGTTCAACGCCATGGTGCAAGTGTCCAAGACCGGGCAGGGCCCGCGCGAGCAGATCGCGAGCATGGACTGTTCCATCAAGTGGAAGAACGAAGCATAAGTGATGACGGAAAGACGCAGTACAGCGCGCAATAGCGGCATGAGCGCGATGCTCAAGGCCGTGGTTGCGGCGGTCAAGCTGGTCGCGGCGGAGGAGATCATGCCGCGCTATCTCAAGGTGGCGCACCAGCGCAAGAGCGACGGCAGCCTGTGCACCGAGGCGGACACGGCGGCGCAGGCCGCGCTGACGCGCAAGCTGCAAGCCATCCTCAACGTGCCGGTGCTGGGCGAAGAGATGCCCGCGGCGGAGCAGCACGCGCTGTGGCAGGCCGGCAAGGAAGGGTTGTGGTGCATCGATCCCATCGACGGTACTTCCAACTTCGTGCGCGGCCTGCCCTATTTCGCGGTATCGGCGGCGCTGCTGCGCGAAGGTCAGAGCGTGCTGGGTGTGGTGTACGACCCGGCAGCGGACGAGGTGTTCGCCGCCGAGCAGGGCAAGGGCGTGTTCCTGAACGGCGAGAAGCTGGTCGGGCGCGAAGCGGTGGAAACGCTGAGCCAGGCGCTGGCGAATGTCGACCTGAAGCGGCTGGATACGAAGCTGGTCTTGCGGCTCGCGGCCCATCCGCCGTACAGTTCGCAGCGCAATTTCGGCGCCAGTGCGCTGGATTGGTGCTACACCGCAGCCGGGCGTTACGACGTCTATCTGCACGGCGGGCAGAAGCAGTGGGACTATGCCGCAGGCATGCTGATCCTGAGGGAAGCGGGGGGGCATGCCTGTTGTATCGAGAACGACGATTTCGCGCAGGGCGACATCTGGCAGCGTTCGGTGATCGCGGCGCGCGATGAGCAGCTGTTCGAACAATGGAAGAGCTGGATACGCGCACAACAATGACCCAAGGGGAGGGTTCGTGAAGATATTGATTCTGGGGGCGGGACAGGTCGGCTCGACGGTGGCGGAAAGCCTGGTGAGCGAGGCGAACGACATTACGGTGGTGGATACCGACGGGGAGAAGCTGCGCCAGTTGC
>DASTGP010000034.1:0-11853 GCA_035605585.1 Gallionella sp.
GGCATGATTCCGGACGGCAGCAATGTCTTCTTCGCTCATACGATGGCAGGCGGCATCCCCAAGGTGAAAGTATTCCTGGCGATCGCGAACCGCATCTATAAGGGCCAGGGCGACCGCTTCCTGTCTTCCCGCGCGCTGCTCGACAGCGACCTGGGCAAGCTCATCCTGATGAACTTCGACGAGGTCACCGCCAATACCTTCCAGTACCTGATCGAAGGCAGTGCCGCGATACGGGCAAGGCTGGAAAAGACCGGCGGACAAACTCGCTACACGGCGTACGGCTATCACGGCACCGAGATCCTCATCGGGGACAGCTATCAGTGGCAAACCTATACGAACTACACCCAGGGCAACGCCAAGATGCGCCTCGAGCGCATTGCCGAATCCGCCTGGGCCAAAGGGATCAAGGCGACGGTGTACAACTGCCCCGAGATCCGAACCAATTCCTCCGACATCTTTGTCGGTGTCGAACTCTCGCTGTTCCCCCTGCTCAATGCATTGAAGAAGGAAAACGGCTGCGCGTGGGCCGAGTCGCAATGGCAGGCCTGCCGCGCGCTGCTGCAGGAAGGGGCCACTCTGGAAGCGCTGCTGCAGAAGATCGACGCCTACAACGCAAGCGGCGTGATGACCGGCTTCCGGAATTTCGAAGCGTGGCCCATGGACAACAGCCGCGAACTGGCCGACCTGATGATAGGCACCTCTGACGAGATCACCCAGATGCACAAGGACCGCAAGGCATTGATAACCGACCTGTTGAGCGCTCTGGTTCTGGAAGGTACCGGACCGCTGATGTTCTACGAAACTTCATCTCCCGCGGCAGCGGTCATGTGGCTGAATCACGACGTCATCGCCAAGCAACTCGTCGAAAGTCACTGTAAATAAGCCCGTTACTGGCAGCAAAAAAACAATAATGCCTCATCGCCAGACAGACGAACCAGCGTTTCGGGGCGCAGAAGATTAACCAACACTCAGAGGAACAGCATGGGATTTCTGAGCAATAAACGCATCCTGATCACCGGCATGATCAGCAACCGCTCCATCGCCTACGGCATCGCGCAAGCCATGCACCGTGAAGGGGCGGAACTCGCCTTCACCTATCAGGGTGAGCGAGTACGCAGTCGCGTCGAGGATCTCGCCAGGGAATTCGACAGCAACCTGGTCTTTCCCTGCGATGTCGGCAGCGACGAGCAGATCAACCAGCTGTTCGTCGATCTGGGCAGACATTGGGACGGGTGCGACGGATTCGTGCATGCCATCGCTTTTGCGCCGCGCGAAGCGCTGGATGGAGAACTCCTTGACGGCTTCAGCCGCGAGGCATTCCGCGTCGCACACGAGATCAGCGCCTACAGCTTCCCCGCCATGGCGAAGGCCGCCATGCCACTCATGGAGGGCCGCAAAGCGGCCATCCTGACACTGAGTTACCTCGGCGCGGTGCGCACCATGCCGCACTACAACGTGATGGGCATGGCCAAGGCCAGCCTCGAATCCAGCGTGCGCTACCTGGCGATGGAACTTGGCCGCAAGGGCATCCGCGCCAATGCCATTTCCGCCGGCCCGATCAAGACGCTGGCCGCCGCCGGCATCGGCGATTTCTCCAAATTGCTTTCCTATAACGAAAAGAACGCACCTCTCAAACGCAACGTCACCATCGAAGAAGTCGGTAACGCGGCCGCCTTCCTGTGCAGTGACCTCGCCAGCGGCATCACCGGCGAGATCACCTATGTCGACGGCGGATTCAACACCACCTCACTGGGCACGACCGAAGCATAATTAAAACTGTACCGACAATAAAAAAACGCCACCCGAGGGTGGCGTTTCTATTTGTCGACGATATTGCGATCAGGGCTGTGCTGTCGCCTTCTCCGGCAGGTTCACCTTGATGCTGGCCCGCTTCTTGGCATCGGCCAGATAAGCCTGGAACATCTCCTCGCCCGTCAACTGGCGCAACTGCTGGGCATAACGCGCGCGCTTCATGTCGTCGATCGCCCCAGTCTCCTTGACCGCATCGATGCGCACCAGCACGTAACCATTCTGCCCCGCCTTCGCTCCGACATACTGAGGCAACTTGGCCGCATCCGCCTGATATATCTGCCTCACCAGCTCCACGTCCAGAGGGCCATGCTGTGCGCGGGTGATAGTCTGAGGCCCGCCCCAGACCAGCGCAAGCTTGTCGCCATGCTGCAATTGGGCCAGCACCGCTTCGCCCTGCTTGATCGCGAGATCGAGCGCCTGCTGGTGCTGCAACTTCTGGCGAATCGCATCCCGCACCTCGTCCAAGGCCAGCACGGCAGCAGGCTTATGCTCAATAACGCGTGCGGCGACCAAGGTGCTTGGAGCCACCTCGATTGCGGCTGTATTGCGCTTGTTCTTCACAGCCTCATCGGCGAAGATCGCATCCAGCATCTTAGCCGTCCAGGGCGCATTTGCACTTACGCCTTTCAACAGCCAACCACTCTGCTCGATCTTCGCACCAATCAGGTCCGCAGCCGGCTTCAAGGTGTCACTTTGCTCATAGACGGTGTTGCTGAATTTCTCCGCCAGTTCGGCAAACATATCGGCAGCCTTTTGCTGACGCAGCTTATTCTCGATCTCCTGGCGCACCGCTTCGAACGGCTGGACCCTGGATGGCTTGATCGCGACCAGCTTGATGATGTGATAACCGAAATCCGACCTCACCAGCCCGCTGATCTCACCGACCTTCAAAGCAAACGCGGCATCCTCGAACGGCTTGACCATCATGCCGCGGCCGAAGAAGCCGAGATCGCCGCCATTCGCGGCGGAACCGGGATCTTGCGAGTTCGCCTTGGCTACTTCGGCGAACTTGGCTGGATTCTGCTTGACCTGCTGCAGCAACTGCTCGGCCTTGGCTTTTGCCGCATCCTGTTCGGATTGAGGCGCAGCGACCGGAGCGGCAACCAGGATGTGCGCCGCCTGACGCTCCTCCGGAGTACCGAAATCTCCTTGGTGCGCTTCATAGTACTGACGCGCCTCGTCGGCAGTCACCTGAACCTTGTTCGACAGATTGTCCGCAGACAACGTCACATACTCGACCTTGGCCTGCTCGGACGTCTGGAACTCTTTCTGGTTCTGCTCATAATATTTTTTAACGTCCGCCTCTTCCACTTTCGTCTTGTCGACAAAGGATTGGACGGGAACGGTAGATACGGAAATGACCCGTTGCTGCTCGTTCAGGCGTATGACGTTATCGACTACCGAGTTCGCGGCAAATCCGTTTTGAACATAGGCATCGCGCATCTGCTGACCGAGCAGGTCGTCGCGCACGCGCGCCTCGAACATCGGAGGCGACATATTCTGGCCGGCCAGCGCACTCTCATAACGCTTCTTATCGAACTTTCCATTCTCATGGAACGCTTCAATGCTCTGAATGAGCTGCGCCAACTGAGTATCGCTGACGAACAGACCCGCCGCCTTGGCGCGCTCTACCAGCAGTCGCTGCGACACCAGATTATCCAGCACTGCGCGCTTCATTTCCGGCGTCTCGAACATCGCCGCGTCGAAATTGGCGCCTAGCATTTGCTTCAGGCGCGCTTGCTGCTGCCGCAAGGCACTCTCGAAATCCTGTTGAGTAATTTTCGCACCATCCACCGAAGCTGGCGCTTCGGCATTGCCGGAACGGCGATACGAATCCACACCCCAGAATGCAAACGGCAGAATAATCACTGCCAGGACTATCTGCACCAGTCGTTTTTTCTCATGAACAAAATCAAACATAGCGACACCACTGACTTATTGATGAACAAACAACAGATAAAAAAAAAGGCGAACTTACGTTCGCCTTGATTTGGCGGAGTGGACGGGACTCGAACCCGCGACCCCCGGCGTGACAGGCCGGTATTCTAACCAACTGAACTACCACTCCAAAACTCGTCTTCTTGGTGGGTGCTGACGGGGTCGAACCGCCGACATTCGCCTTGTAAGGGCGACGCTCTACCAACTGAGCTAAGCACCCCAAGAAAGAATGCTAGTTTACAGCATCTTTCAGGCCTTTACCAGCGGTAAATTTAGGAACTTTAGCTGCCTTGATCTTGATCACTGCGCCAGTGCGAGGATTGCGGCCATTACGCGCAGCACGCTTACCGACCTTGAATGTGCCAAAACCAACCAGACTTACTGTATCGCCCTTCTTCAAGGCCTTCTTGATGGACTCAACAGTCGCATCCAGAGCACGGGCAGCGGCTGCCTTAGAGATATCAGCGGAATTTGCAATAGCATCGACCAGATCAGATTTATTCACGTAAGTCCCCTTTGCTAATGATTTAAAAACAGGAAAAGCCCTGCAGCGGCTTTATATCAAGGCTTCGCGGCTTCGGTCAAGCAATTGCAATTAATTTTCACGTTGCATTGCAATTGATCGACCGGCGGCAAATTTTCTCTCAGTGTTTGATAATTGGAGACGCGCCCTGAACATCTCCCGCCGCCGGCAAACCGGCTGTGGCGGCGGCATCGGACGACTCCGGCAAGGGCTCCGGTTTACGCTCCAAGGCCAACTCCAGCACTTGGTCTATCCATTTGACCGGATGAATTTCCAACTTGTTTTTGATGTTGTCGGGAATCTCAGCAAGATCCTTGGTGTTCTCTTCCGGAATCAACACCAGCTTGATGCCTCCGCGCTGGGCCGCCAGCAGCTTCTCCTTCAAGCCACCGATCGGCAACACCTCGCCGCGCAACGTGATCTCACCAGTCATCGCCACATCGGCACGCACAGGTATCCCGGTCAACGCAGACACGATGGCTGTACATATCCCGATACCTGCGCTGGGACCATCCTTGGGAGTCGCCCCCTCCGGCAGGTGAATGTGCAGATCAGTCTTTTGGTAAAACTCGTCGTTGATGCCCAGGCGCTTGGCGCGCCCGCGAACCACACTGATCGCGGCCTGAATGGACTCCTGCATCACCTCGCCCAGTTTGCCGGTGGTCGTAGTCTTGCCTTTGCCCGGCAGGACCGCGGTTTCGATGGTCAGCAATTCGCCACCGACTTCGGTCCATGCCAATCCCGTCACCTGACCAACCTGATTGTTCTTCTCGGCAACGCCATAGGAATAGCGGCGAACGCCCAGGTACTTGTCGAGGTTGCGCGCATTGACGACCACCTTCGTATCGCGCCCCTTGAGCAAAAGCGACTTCACCACCTTTCGGCAGATCTTGGAGATTTCCCGCTCCAGGCTGCGCACTCCCGCCTCGCGCACGTAATAGCGGATGATGTCACGCAATGCGCTCTCCGAAATGCTGATCTCTTCGGGCTTCAGGCCATTGTTCTTGATCGCCTTCGGAACCAGATAGCGGGTCGCGATATTGATCTTCTCCTCTTCCATATAGCTGGAGACATGAATGATTTCCATGCGATCCAGCAATGGCTCAGGGATGTTCAGCGTATTTGCCGTCGCCACAAACATCACGTCAGAGAGGTCGTACTCCACCTCGACGTAGTGATCGACGAAGGTGCTGTTCTGCTCGGGGTCGAGCACCTCGAGCAGCGCGGAGGAAGGATCGCCGCGCATGTCCATACCCATCTTGTCCACTTCGTCGAGCAGGAACAGCGGATTCTTCACCGCCACTTTGCTCATGTTCTGCAATATCTTGCCTGGCATGGAACCGATATAGGTGCGGCGATGGCCGCGGATCTCGGATTCGTCGCGCACCCCGCCCAGCGACATGCGTACGAACTTGCGGTTGGTGGCACGCGCAATCGATTGCCCCAGCGAAGTCTTGCCCACGCCGGGAGGGCCGACCAGACAAAGGATCGGCGCCTTCAGCTTGTCCACGCGCTGTTGCACGGCGAGGTATTCGAGGATGCGTTCCTTGACCTTGTCCAGGCCATAGTGGTCTTCTTCCAACACCACTTCGGCCTTTTTCAGGTCGGCGCTGATCTTGGTTTTCTTCTTCCACGGCAGGCCGACGAGCACGTCGATGTAGTTGCGAACCACGGTAGCTTCCGCCGACATCGGCGACATCAGGCGCAGCTTCTTGAGTTCAGCCTCGGCCTTGGCACGGGCTTCCTTCGGCATGTGCGCGGCCTTGATCTTCTTCTCCAGCTCTTCGAAGTCGCCGCCCTCCTCGCCCTCGCCGAGCTCCTTCTGAATCGCCTTGACCTGCTCGTTCAGGTAATACTCGCGCTGACTCTTCTCCATCTGGCGCTTCACGCGCCCACGGATGCGCTTTTCGACCTGAAGAATGTCGATCTCCGCCTCGAGCAGACCCAGCAAGTGTTCCAGACGCTTGCGCACCCCGAACACCTCCAGCACTTCCTGCTTCTGTTCCAGCTTGAGCGGCAGATGGGCGGCGATCGTGTCGGCCAGGCGACCGGCGTCGTCGATGCCTGCGAGGGAAGTCAGTATTTCCGGGGGGATCTTTTTGTTGAGCTTCACGTACTGGTCGAACTGAGCAATCAGCGCGCGGCGCATCGCCTCAGCTTCGCTGTCCGTACCGTCCTCGGACGCCACCACTTCCACTTCGGCATCGAAATGGCTGTCCGCATCGAACACGCGCACCACCTTGACGCGCTGCGTGCCCTCCACCAGCACCTTCACCGTGCCATCGGGCAATTTCAACATCTGCAATATGTTGGCCATGCTGCCGATGCCGTACAAATCTTCCTTGCCCGGATCATCCTTCGCCGCTGATTTTTGCGCGACCAGAACGATACCCTTGCCGGCCTCCATGGCACTTTCCAGCGCCTTGATCGATCTGGCACGGCCGACGAACAGCGGAATGACCATATGGGGGAACACCACGACGTCGCGCAAAGGCAACAGAGGGTGCAGATTGGTAGTGCTTTGGGTATCTTGTTCAAACATGGCAATAACCTCTTCAGTGATTGAAAGGTCAAATGGGGATGACTTCGGCTAATTCAAGCATCCCCATAGGGACAAGATAAAGAGCGAGATGAATCTGAGACTTACTAAGCAGCCTTGGGTGTGTCGGCGTAGATAACCATGGGCTTGATTTCGCCGGTCGTACCGACTTCCTCCAGCACCACCTTACTGACATTATCCATGGAAGGCAAATCAAACATCACGTCCAGCAGGGCATGCTCCAGAATGGAACGCAAACCGCGCGCACCAGTCTTCCGTGCCAAAGCCTTGCGGGCGATCGCCAGCAACACGTTTTCGCGGAACTCCAGTTCGACATCTTCCATCGAGAAAAGCTTCTGATACTGTTTCGTCAGAGCGTTCTTCGGCTCCGTCAGGATCTTCACCAGCGCCTACTCGTCCAACTCTTCCAGCGTCGCGACCACCGGCAAGCGGCCGACGAATTCAGGGATCAAGCCGAACTTGATCAGGTCTTCCGGCTCGACGTCACGCAGGGTTTCGCCAGCCTTGCGCTCGTCCTTGCTGGTCACGGTCGCACCAAACCCGATCCCCACCTTCTGAGAACGGTTGCGAATGACCTTTTCCAGGCCATCGAACGCACCGCCGCAAATGAACAGAATGTTGGTCGTATCCACTTGCAGGAACTCGGTGTTCGGATGCTTGCGCCCGCCCTGCGGCGGAATCGAGGCCTTGGTGCCCTCGATCAGCTTGAGCAGCGCCTGCTGCACGCCCTCGCCCGACACGTCGCGGGTGATCGACGGGTTGTCCGACTTGCGCGAGATCTTGTCGATCTCGTCCACATACACGATGCCGCGCTGTGCCTTTTCCACGTCGTAGTCGCAAGCCTGCAACAGCTTCTGGATGATGTTCTCGACGTCCTCGCCGACATAACCCGCCTCGGTCAGCGTGGTGGCATCGGCCATCACGAACGGCACGTCCAGCAAGCGCGCCAGCGTCTGCGCCAGCAGGGTCTTGCCCGAACCGGTCGGGCCGACCAGCAGGATGTTGCTCTTGGATAGCTCCACGCCGTCATTGACGTTGCTCTTCAGGCGCTTGTAGTGGTTATACACCGCCACCGAGAGGATACGCTTCGCCTTCTCCTGCCCGATCACATATTCATCGAGCGTCGCGCAGATTTCCTTCGGAACGGGCAGATCGGTCTTCTCCGTCTTGCCCTGCTCGTTCTGGATCTCCTCACGCATGATGTCGTTGCACAGGGTGATGCATTCGTCGCAGACGAACACCGACGGACCCGCAATCAGCTTGCGCACCTCGTGTTGACTCTTGCCGCAGAATGAACAATAGAGCAACTTGTCCCCTGACTTGTTATCGCCCGCCATCGTACCTACCTTCCGTTAACTTTTTCGGCAAACCAGCCGTTCTATTAAGCGCGCTTATCCAGCATCTGATCCACCAGACCGTACTTCACGGCATCCGGTGCGCTCAGGAAATTATCGCGGTCCGTATCGCGCTCGATGGTCTCCACCGATTGACCGGTATGCTGCGCCAGCAATTCATTCAAGCGCTTCTTCAGGTACAGGATCTCCTTGGCATGGATCTCGATATCCGAAGCCTGGCCGCGGAAACCGCCCAGCGGCTGATGAATCATCACGCGCGAGTTGGGCAAAGCGAAGCGCTTGCCCTTTTCGCCCGCCGCCAGCAGGAATGCGCCCATGCTGGCCGCCTGGCCGATGCACAGCGTGCTGACGTTCGGCTTGATGAACTGCATGGTGTCGTAGATCGCCATGCCGGCCGTGACGGAACCGCCGGGTGAATTGATGTAGAAATGAATGTCCTTGTCCGGATTTTCCGACTCCAGGAACAACATCTGAGCCACGATCAGGTTCGCGGTGTGGTCGTTGACCTCCCCGACCAGAAACACCACTCGCTCCTTGAGCAGGCGCGAATAGATGTCATAGGCCCGCTCGCCGCGCCCGCTGGTCTCCACGACCATCGGGACCAAACCGATATTTTGTGGCTCTTGATAATGCATCTTGTCAGTTCCCCATCAATTCGTTGAAGGCCACGGACTTGTCTGTCGTCTTTGCCTGTCCCATTGTCCAGCTTACGACATTGTCTTCCAATGCCAGGTTCTCGATCTCCTGCAGGCGTGCCGGATCGGCATAGTACCAACGCACCACGTCCTCAGGCTGATCGTAGCTTTGCGCGTAGTCGTCGATCAGGGCGCGCACCTGCTCGGCCTTGGCCTTCAGATCGTGCTTCTGCACCAAGTCCGCAAGAATCAGGCCCAGCTTGACGCGCTTCTCGGCACGCTCCTTGAACAACTCCGGCGGCAAGGGCATGCCCTTCATCTTCATCCCGCGCGCTTCCATATCTTTCACGGTCTGCTGCATCAGGTTCTGCACTTCCCATTCCACCAGCGACTTCGGCAGATCGAACTGGGCGACCTTCAACAGCGCATCCATCGCCGCATCCTTGTTGCGCACCTTCAGGCGGCGCGAGACCTCGCGACTCAGGTTGCTGCGAATCTCTTCTTTCAGCTTTTCGACATCGCCGTCGGCAACGCCGAGGGACTTGACGAACTCGGCATCCACTTCCGGCAGCTTGGGCTCTTCGACGCTGTTCAGCGTGATGGTGAAGGTCACCTGCTTACCCGCCACGTCCTTGCCGTGGTAGTTCTCCGGAAAAGTCATGTCGAACGACTTGGTCTCGCCAGCCTTCATGCCGGTGATCGCCGCCTCGAACTCGGGCAGCATACGACCCATGCCCAACTGGAAAGGATAGTCCTTGGCTTCGCCGCCCTGGAACACCTCGCCGTTCAGCTTGCCGGTAAAGTCGATACGCACTTGGTCTTCTGCCTGGGCTGCACGATCGACCTTCTCGAAGGTGGCGCGCTGCTTGCGCAGGGTCGCGATGGTGTTGTCCACATCACTCTGGCCCAATTCGTACACCGCGCGCTCGATCGTCTCGCCGCTGATATCGCCCATCACCACTTCGGGATAGACCTCGAAAGTCGCGCTGTACTCGATCTGCTCGGCGTGCAGGTCATTGGTCTTGATTTCGAACTGAGGATAGCCGGCCACCTTCAGGTTATTGGCCTGAGCAGCTTCAGCGAAAGATTGCTGCAACGCCTCGCCCAGGGCCTCCTGGTGAGCCTGCGCACCGTAGTGCTGCTCGAGCACCTTGGCCGGAACCTTGCCCGGACGGAAGCCGGCGAGCTTGGCGGTGCGGCCGATGTGCTTCAGGCGGTTGGCAACCTGACTGCGGATGGCCTGCTGAGGAATGGATGCGTTCAGACGACGTTCTAGGGCGCTCACTGTTTCTACGCTGGACATGCTGTATTTCCTTGATATTTAAGTTGAATTTTGTGCTGGTGCGAAAGAAGAGACTCGAACTCTTACGCCTTGCGGCGCTGGAACCTAAATCCAGTGCGTCTACCAATTCCGCCACTTTCGCGCTGTTGTGCTCCAGCTTTGCGTCGGATTATAGCATCACTAAAGCTTTCACCGCACCGGCCGCAGTGCGACTCATATGGCCTTACCCACACACAAAACGCGGTGAAATTCAGAGAAAGGCAAATGGTCGCCGACCGAACTGCCAGAGATTCAGGCTGCAGAAATAGCGATCACCGTGCGGCCGCGCGCCCTGCCCTGCAACATGGAAGGAAAAGCCTGCGGCAGGTCGGCGAACGGCACGGTATGTACGGCCTTATCCAACCGCTGCGGGCGCAGGTCCGTAGCAAGGCGTTGCCAGATGAGGCGGCGCAGGGGCATGGCCGTGGCGGCGGAATCGATGCCGATCAGACGCACGCCGCGCAGGATGAACGGCATCACCGTAGTGTGCAGCTCGATACCTCCCGCATTGCCGAAGCTGGCAATCACGCCGTCCTGCTGCATGGTGCGCGTCAGCCATGCGAGGGTCTCGCCGCCCACCGCGTCCAGCGCACCCGCCCATAGCCCCTTCTCCAGCGGTCGCGTCCCCATCTGCAGGTCTTTGCGCAGCAGTATCTCGCTTGCGCCCAGCGATCGAAGGTAATCGTGCTCGCTCTCCTTGCCGGTCAGAGCGACCACGTGATAACCGCGCTGAGCCAACATCTCGATGGCGAGGCTCGCCACTCCGCCGGTCGCGCCCGTGACGATCACCTTGCCGTTATCGGGACTCAGCTCGTTCTGCTCCAGGCGGTGGATGGAAAGTGCGGCGGTAAACCCTGCCGTACCCAGCGCCATCGCCTCGAATGGCGTCAATCCCTGCGGCAGCGACACCACCCAATCTGCTGGGACACGCAGATATTCGGCATATCCGCCGTCGTGCGCCACCCCCATGCCATAGCCAGTGACCAACACTGCGTCCCCCGCCTTGAAACGCGCATCCGAAGAACTCTCCACCACCCCTGCCGCATCTATCCCGCCTACGCAAGGAAAGCGTCGTATCACCTTGCCCGCACCGGTAGCGGCAAGCGCGTCCTTGTAGTTCACGCTGGAATAATGAACGCGGATGACGACTTCACCTGGATCGAGCTCGTCCAGCATCAGCTCGACGAAGCGGGAAACGACCGCACCGTTCTCCTCGAAAATGCGAAAGGCTTGAAAGAACCCCATACCTCAGATGTCCAGCAAGACCCGGCCGGGAAATTCCAGTGCTTCCTTGATGGCGACGAGGAAGAGCACGGCTTCGCGCCCATCGATGATGCGATGATCGTAGGACAGCGCGAGGTAGTTCATCGGGCGGATCACCACCTGGCCGTTCTCGGCCACCGGCCGGTCTTTCGTCGCGTGAATACCAAGGATGCCGCTCTGAGGCGGATTGATGATGGGCGTCGAGAGCATGGAGCCGAACACTCCGCCGTTGGTAATGGAGAACGTGCCGCCGGAGAGCTCCTCCAGCGTGAGCTTGCCTTCTTTGGCGCGTGCCGCAAAATCGGCCACTTGCTTCTCGATCTCGGCGAACGACAGCTTGTCTGCATCGCGAATGATGGGCACCACCAAGCCGCGCTCGCTGCCGATGGCCACGCCGATGTCGTAATAGCCGTGATAGATGATGTCGCTGCCATCCACCGAGGCAT
>DASTGP010000200.1:0-11599 GCA_035605585.1 Gallionella sp.
CTGGGGGAAGCGCGCGGCCTGATGGCCGGGCTGCAGCTGCCGACGAATGAGGTCGAGGACTTGATGCGGAAACATGCCGCGCTGGGCGATAGCTATCGCGAGGCCCTGAAGCATTTCGATCCGGCCGCACCCGATGCGGGGCATGTGGTCGACAGGCTGGTGAAGGGAATGGATCGGCCGGCCAGCGAGGGAATGGCACATCTGGTCGGGATGCTGGAACAGGATATGCGGGCCAAGGTGACGCGCAACCGGGAGAATGCCGATGCCAGTTACCTGGACGCGCGCAATACCTTCCTGATCCTGGTGATGCTGGGCATCGTCCTGTGCGCGGCACAGGCGGCGAGTCTCATCAGCCTCTTGTCGCGCGGTTTTTCTTCCGCGCTGGAGGTGGCCAACCGGCTCGCGGCGGGAGACTTGACAGCGCGGATCGAAGCCAGGGGACGGTGCGAGATCGGGCAGTTGATGCTGGCGATGCGCAACATGATGGAGTCGCTCTCGCACATCGTGCGGGAGGTGGGGGATTCGGCGACTGTATTGTCGAGCGCCTCCGAGGAAGTGAGCGCGACGGCGCATACCATCAGCCACACACTGGGCATGCAGGCCGACAGCGTGCGCGAAACGACGAATGCCGTGGAAAAGACGGCGGCCAGCGTGAAACAGAACAGCGAGAACGCAAAGCTGACCGACGGCATCGCCGCCGGCGCGGCACGCGAAGCGAACGAGGGCGGTGCTGCAGTGCAGGAAACCCTGGCGGCGATGAAGAGCATCGCCGGCAAGATCGGCATCGTGGACGACATCGCCTACCAGACCAACCTGCTGGCGTTGAATGCGGCCATCGAGGCGGCGCGCGACGGAGAGCACGGCAAGGGGTTCGCCGTGGTGGCGGCGGAGGTGCGCAAGCTGGCCGAACGCTCTCAAGTCGCGGCACAGGAGATCGGCGAACTGGCCGGCGGCAGCGTCGCCAAAGCCGAGACGGCGGGCAGGCTGCTCGACCAGATCGTGCCCGGCATCGGCAGGACGGCGGAATTGGTACAGGAAATCGCCGCATCTTCCCGGGAGCAATCTTCCGGCATCTCGCAGATCGACCAGACGATGATCCGGCTGTCGCAAGCCACGGATGAGAATGCCGCGGCCTCCGAAGCCCTGGCGACGACGGCGGAAGAAGTCAGCGCGCAGGCTACGCGTTTGCAGGAGTTGATCGGCTTCTTCCGGCTCGGTGCGGAAGGCGCGGCGGGAGCGCATTCGCCGGCAAGAGCGGCGGGCTAGAACAACCCCATCCGCATTCCGTTCAATCCGCAAAACCAGGTGCCCTCTGCGGGACGCAACGGCCACGCCCGGCGCATCGGCACGGACGGCTGCCATCCCGCGCGACCGCCATTCCGGTTGCCCTATCCTCACCAGTTGCGGGGGTAGGGAATTTCCTACCTCCGTATTTATTCCCGACAAGCATTTCAGGATCTTCTGATTGTTAAGCCCTGCCGCTTTTGAGATTCTTGCCACGATGGGAGTCGCCGTCCTGCACCGGCCGTATGGTGCCGGCGATGCAAGGCGGCGAGTCGCCTTGTGGCATGCGTTCCATGCGGGCTACGCACTCGACTCTCCCTCAAACCCCTTACCTCAAAAGGGGGAGTGTGTAGCCCGGATGAAATGCGGTAACGAAGGTGTCTGAGCAAGTCGATGGATGATGAGGGAATTCGCGTCAATTGGCGCGCGGCGATTGTTCCGCTGAGCGGCGAGCGGGTGGTCCACGGGAGATTGGGGCGTCTGAGCAGGAAGCGGGCGATCGTCGTCACGGATCACAACCTGAAGGCCGGGAACCGCTGCAACTTTGCGTTGATGCTGCCGAAAAACAGCCCGGCCGCGCCGGGCCACTTCATCGAAGGGCGAGGGGTAGTGAGTTCAACGGTGCTTTGCTCGATGCAATTCCACAGCACGGTGGAATTCCAGGAATTCCTGGGTGGCGGCGAAGCGCTTCTGGAAGACCGCATCAGGGAGTATGGACAGATGTGGGGAAAGCCGCTGTAAGTCCGGATTGCCGCCGGTCGGTCGAACGGTGCGTCGCGTCATGCGGACCCGCCTTGTCGGGTAGTGTTTTTCTTTTGAGGTGGGAGAAGTGCCAATGTTTGCAACGCTCAAGCACAGATTCATATTGTTGGGGGCCACGTCCTGTGCCCTGTTCCTGTCGGCGACGGGCTTCGGGCTGCTGCAGCTGCACAACGAGGTCAGGGGCAGCGAGGACAGCCTGGCATTCGTTCATGCCAGCATCGATGCGATGGGGCATGTCGACAGCATGAACGTGGCGTTCCTGAAAGAGGTCAAGCTGGCCAAGGATGTCTGGATACGCGGGGCGAACCCGGAAAAACTCGCAAAGTACCGCGGTGAATTCGTCGAGCAGGCCGGTCAGTTTGAGAAGGACCGCCTCGCCGCGATGGACGTTCTGAAGGCGGCTGCTGCCGGCAAAGCGGATTTCGGCGGCTATGTTTCGCGGCTTGAAGCCTTGGGCGCGGAACATCGCGCGCTCAGCGGGAAATATCTGGCGCAAATCGATGCGCATGTCAGCACCGCCGATTCCGACGCCAAGGTGGCGGGCATCGACCGGGCCTTGACCCAGCAGGTCGCCGAACTGCGCGACGATTTCGCCAAGTTCGTGGAAAACGACAGCCGCGAGAAGATCGAGCTGTCGCAGCGGGATTACCAGCAACACCGGAATGCCCTGATCGCGTGGTCGAGCGCGGCCCTGCTGATCTCCGCATGGTTCGGCTATGCCGTCATTCGCAGGGTGTTGCGGCAACTGGGCGGCGATCCAGGGGAAGTCAGCGCGGTGTTGCACGAGATGGCGGCGGGGAATTTCTCGATCCGCAACGGCGTGGCGCAGGTGCCGGGGAGCCTGATGGAGAGCGCCTGTGAAATGCAATCCAGGCTGCGCGAAATGATCGCAAGCACCAAAAACAGCGCGCAATCGCTGACCGATATGGCGCATAGCCTGGCAGCCTCGGCGACGCAGATTTCGCAGAGCGTCAAGGCCGAATCCGGGGCGGTGGCCGGGATGGCATCCGCCATCGAGGAAATGAGCGCCTCCACTTCGCACATCTCTGAGCAGGGCGATGGCGCCAAGGAGATCGCGACCCGGTCGCGCAGGAATGCCGAAGAAGGCGCTGCCGTCATCAACCGGACGGTATCCGGCCTGCTGGTGACGGCGCAGGAGATCGAGGAGGCCTCCAGGGAAGTCTCGCACCTCGGGGAGGATGCGTCGCGCATCAGCGAGGTGGTCAGGGTCATCCGGGAAATCGCCGACCAGACCAACCTGCTGGCGCTCAATGCCGCCATCGAGGCGGCACGCGCCGGCGAACAGGGGCGCGGTTTTGCGGTGGTGGCGGACGAGGTGCGCAAGCTGGCTGAGCGCACCTCCAACGCGACGGCCGAGATCAACCAGATGTCGGCCAAGATCGGGGCGGTGGCCGAACATGCGTTAACCGGCATGGATAAAGTGGTGCAGACCACGCGCGAGGGCGTCGCGGATGCGGAAACCGCCCAGGCTTCCATCGCCCATATCCAGCAGAGTTTCAACGAGGTATCGAGCGTCATCGACGAGATTTCGGATGCGCTGGCCCAGCAGAACTCGGCTGCAAGCGAATTGGCCGGCAGCACCGAACACATATCCCGCCTGTCGGAAGAAAACGCCGGCTCTTCGCAGGGCTTGCTGAAGTTGGCGCAAGCGCTGGACGACAGCGCCAACCGGCTCAAAGAGGCGGTCTCGGTATTCAGGGTCTGACATAGCGCGGCATTGCGGCCTTCGCGATCGGCGCGGGGCCGGGTTATTGCAGCTCATGCTGCGGTGCAGGAAGAATATGAACATATTGATTGTCGAGCCGTCGCGCACCGTCGCTTACACCCTGTCCACGCTGTTCGGTAAATACGGCTTCGAGCCGCGCGTGGCCAGGAGCGGCGAAGAGGCGCTGGAAATGTTGCAGGGCAAGCACGCCGACCTGCTGTGTTTCGCCTTCGAGCTGGGCGACATGGACGGCATCGAATTCTTCGTCTCGGCCAAGGCGCGCAAGCTGGTGCACCACCAGCCCGGACTCATGTTCGCATCGACCCAGCGCAAGGCCGTCATCAACCGCGCGCTGATGGCGGGAGTGACGGAGTGTTTTTCCAAGCGGGATCTCGGACTGCTAGAACAATTCGTCGAGCGCTTCGCAGTCGGCACGGGCGCATGCGTCAGCGGGCGCGTGCTGCTGGTCGAGGACAGCGCCTCGTCGGCGATGTTTTACCTCGAGGTCCTGGAGCGGATGGGCTTGCGGGTCGACCTTTGCAAGAGTGCGGAGGAGGCCATCGAGCGCCTGGCTTCGCACGGCTACGATCTGGTGGTGACCGACTATATCCTGGCGGGGCCACAGACCGGTTTTTCGGTGATCCGCGCCGTGCGCGGATCGCTCGGCCGGGCCGCCTTGACGCCCATCCTGGCGATCTCATCCTTCGACGATACGGCCCGCAAGGTGGAGATCCTGCGCAACGGCGCAAACGATTTTGTGGGCAAGCCGGTGGTGGCCGAGGAGCTTGAGGTGCGCGTGTTCAACATGCTCAAGATGCAGAAGCTGATGCGCCGCCTGGAATCGCAGCACGAGGAGATGAAAGACCTCGCCATGCGCGACTCGCTCACTTCGCTCTTCAACCGCCATTACCTGAACGAGATCGCACCCGGCCTGATCGCGGATGCGCATGAGGGAAGGCAGAGTTTGTCGCTGCTGGTCGTCGATGTCGATAACTTCAAGCAGATCAACGATACCCGTGGCCACAGGACAGGCGACCAGGTGCTGCAGGATGTGGCTCAGTCATTGCAGGGCATTTGCCGTAGCGACGACCTGGTGGCCCGCATCGGCGGCGAAGAGTTCGTCGTCCTGCTGCCCGGCGTCGGTCTGTCCGAGGCGGCGGTGCGCGGAGAGGCGACGCGGGAAAGGATAGCTGCGCTGGCGCCGTGCGGCATCCCGGTTACCGCGAGCATCGGAATCGCCGCGCTGGCTCCGGACGAGAGCTACGACGGGCTGTTCCACCGTGCCGACGGTGCGATGTACCGGGCCAAGCTGGCCGGGAAAAACCGGGTAAAAAGAGCGGAGTAACTTGCCGACCCTGCTTGGCCGGGAATGGGGAGCCCCGGCGGCGGAATTCGCCCCGCAACAGGTGCTCCTGTAGGAATTTTCCTACCCCCATATTTTCACCCTACATGCAAATCAAGATTGTCTGATAGTTGCCGGACCGCAAATTTGCGATTCTTCCGTCAATGAAAAAATGAGCCCTATAGTTTTCGTCGAGGGCGATGGCCGCGTGGCCAGGCTGGACGAAGCGCAGGGCGGACAAGGAGATGCACGGTGTCTGAAATGGCCTTACTCACTGACGGCACACAGCCAATTACGCATCTGGACCGGCACGGCCGGAGCTATCACATTACGTTTGCGGCCAGCCTGCTGCTTTCGGTACTGCTCGTCATCGCCCTCTGGCCGCAGGTGTCGCATGGCACGCTGCTGGCGTGGATGCTCGCGCTGTGGCTGGTGCAGGGAGGACGCGTCCTGTATGCGCGGAGTTATTTGCGCCGGCGGATCGAATGCCCGAAAGAACATCGGCGCTGGCTGGGCGGATTCATGCTTGGTGCCATGGTGGCAGGCGCATGCTGGAGCTTGACGTTCTTCTCTTTCGGCTTGCATCAGTTCGATCCGGCCGTCGTCTTGCTGGTCTTTGCCGTTGCGGGCGTGACGGCCTATGGCGGGGCGACGATGGCGTTCGTCTTCCCGGTGGCCGTCGCATTCGAACTGGCGGCGATCTTGCCGATGAGCACTTGGCTGTTTTTGCAGGGAAGCCGCATCCACCTTTTCATGGGCGCAGCGGTGCTGCTCTACCTCGGCATGCGCTATCTGCGGTTGCGCCAGGCCAGCGCGCTGACGAGCAAGGTGCGGTCCCTCGGCGCAGAGAACGAGGCCATGTCGGATTCGTTGCGGCAGTTGAAAAGTCTGGAGCGCGAAAATGCGATGTTCCGCAACCTGTTCGAGACCATCGCCGACCCGGCGGTGGTGCACGATATGCGCGAGGACGCCAGGATCGTGTATGCGAACGCGGCGGCTTGCCGCCATTTCGGCGTCGATCGCGAGGCGGCGCTGACCTTGCATCCGGCCGATTTCGACGTGAAGCTCGACCCGGAAAAACTGGAAATCGTGTTGAACGCATTGGAGCAGAACGGCAAGATCGTCTTCGAGACCGTGCACCGCAACACCTCCGGAGACGAGCTGCCGGTCGAGGTGACGCTCAGCCGTTTCGACTATGAAGGTTCCTACCTGTGTGTGAGCTTCATCCGCAATATTTCGGCGCGGCTGGCGGTGGAGAAGCGCGTGCGCGAGCTGGAAGTCGCCGCCGTGCGGGACGAAGGCAACCGTCGCATGGCGCGCTATCTGGACAACGCGCCGGGTTATTTCTTCACCCTGGTGCATCGCCCGGACGGCAGCTACGCGATGCCCTTCGCCAGCCGGGGCATTCAGGAAACTTTCGGGATCGAGCCGGCCGATGTCGAGCACGACATCGACGCCCTGGCCGCGGTCGCCCATCCCGACGATGTCGAGATGGCCTTCCGCGCGACGGAAGAATCCGGGCGTAACCTCACGCCTTATCACGTCGAATACCGCATCCTCCATCCGCAAAAGGGCGAACGCTGGATCGAGTGTCGTTCCATGCCGCAGCGCGAGGCGGACGGCAGCACCGTGTGGCATGGTTTCATGCACGACATCACCGAACGCAAGTGCATGGAAGCTGAACTGCTGCGGCGCGAGAACGAGTTCCGTGCGCTGGCCGAGAATGCGCCCGATCCGATCTACCGCTACGACCGCGACTGCCGCCGCATCTATATCAACCCGGCAGTGGAAAAACTCACCGGCCGGGCGTTGCCCGAACTGCTCGGCAAGTCTCCCGTCGAGGCAGTCCCGGTGCCGGACGTGAACGCCGTCGAGGTGCAGCGCGTCATCCAGCGCGTTCTGGATACCGGCGAGCCGGGCGAGCTTGAGGTGGACTTCATCGCCGCGAACGGACAGCGGGCCATCATCCTCAATTCGCTGGTGCCGGAATTGGCCGCAGACGGCACGGTGCAGACCGTGCTGTGCATCGGGCGCGACATCACCGCGCACAAGCTGATGGAGGAAGTGCTGGTCCGCAGCGAAGCGGAATACCGCACGCTGGCGGCCAACCTGCCGGTCGCGGTGATCCGCTACGATGCGGAGCAGCGCCGCCGTTACGTCAATCCGGCTGCCGAAAGAATGCTGCGGGGCAACACGGCGGAACTGCTTGGCCTCGTGCCGGGCGGTGGCGGCGTTCCTGCCACGCCGGCGATGATCGATTACTACCGCGGCAGGATGGCGGAAGTGGCGGCGACCGGCGAGACGCGAGAATTCGAGTTCGCACTGGATGCGCTGCCGGAAGACGGACAAGCGCAATACGAAGTGCGCATGGTGCCGGAATACGGCGAAGACGGGACGGTTGCCGGGACGCTGGCGATCTGGTTCGACATCACCGCGCGCAAGCAATTGAGTGGCCAATTGCAGGAAAGCCAGGAACGCTATCTCCAGATTTTCGATAACGCGCAGGAAGGCATGTTCCTGCTCGATGTCACCGAGGATTTGCGTTTCCGCGTGCTCGAGGCGAATTCCGCTTTCGCGCGCCTGGTCGGCATCACCCATGCCGGGATGCTGGGCAAGTTCATCGAGGACATATTGCTTCCCGAGACCGCGCAAAAGGTTGCGGCAAAGTACCGCCGCTGCGTCGATTCCGGCGGCGTTCTCCGCGAAGAGCAGGAGTTGCTGTTGCCTGTCGGCCTGCACACCTACGATACCACCCTGGTGCCGGTCAGGAACGAAGCCGGACGTGTCTACCGCCTGGTCGGCATATCCAGCGACATCACCGAACGCAAGGGCATGGAAGAAGAACTCAGGCTGAAGGAGCGCGTGCTCGATCAGGCGCGCGAGGGCGTATACCTGATCGATGACCATGCGCGCTTCGTCTATGTCAACGATGAAGCCTGCCGCGCGCTGGGCTACAGCCGCGAGGAACTGCTGGGCATGGGCGTGCAGGACATCGACCACGCCTATAGCGTCGAGGATTCGAACGCGGTGGGCAGGCGATCGCAGGAGGAAGGCTCGTTCGCATTCGAGACGCAGCACCGCAGGCGCGACGGCAGCCTGTTCCCGGTGGAGATCCAGGCCTCTGCGCTGGAGTATCAGGGCAAGCATCTCGGCCTCGCGCTGGCGCGCGACATCTCCGAGCGCAAACAGGCCGAGCGCCAGCTCAAGGAGACGCTCGAATTCAGCGAAGGCGTTATCAATGCCATTCCCGATTTGTTGTTCGAGGTTGACGGGGAAGGGCGTTATCTGAACATATGGGCACAAAATCAGGAGTTGCTGGCGGCGCAAAAGGAATTGCTGCTCGGCAGGACGATCAACGAGATGCTGGAGCCCGAGGCTGCCGCGGCCACGATGTCGGCGATCGGCGAGGCAGATGAAAAAGGGCTTTCGCTGGGCAAAACAATTTGTCTTTCTCTTCCGCATGGCAAATGCTGGTTCGAGCTTTCCGTTTCGAGAAAGTCGTGCGGCGATTCGGCGGCGCACTTCCTGGTGTTGTCGCGCGACATCACCGAACGCAAGGCCATCGAAATGGCTTTCCGCGACAGCGAAAACATGCTGCAGGAAGCCCAGCGTATCGCCCATGTCGGCAGTTGGGATGTGGACATGGTGAACGACAGGCTCACCTGGTCGGACGAGATTTTCCGCATCTGGGAAATCGACAAGACGAAGTTCAAGGCGGACTTCGCCGCGTTCCTCGAAACGGTGCACCCGGAGGATCGGGAGCGCGTCAACCGCGTTTATTACGAGGCCGTCGCCAACCATACGCTCTATGAAGTCGAGCATCGCCTGCTGTTCCCGGACGGGCGGATCAAGCACATCCTGGAGCGCGGGGAGCCGCAATACGACGATCAGGGCACGCCGGTGCGTTTCATCGGCACCTCGCTGGACATCACCGAGCGCAAGCGGGCGGAGGCCGCGCTGCAGCAATCCGAAATGAAGTTCCGCACGCTCTATGATTCGACCGGCGATGCGGTGATGCTGCTCGATGAGCAGGGTTTCTTCGACTGTAACGCCTCGGCGCTGAAGATATTCGGCTGCGCGACACGAGAGGAGTTCTGCGTAAAACATCCGGCCGATCTGTCGCCGCCTGTACAGCCTTGCGGAACGGATTCCAGAACGTTGGCGAATCGGCACATCGAGCAGGCGCTGGAAGAGGGCTGCCATCGCTTCGAATGGGTGCACTGGCATGCCGTCAGCAATGAGGTTTTCCCCGCCGAAGTGTTGCTCAGTTCGATGGTGCTGGATGGGAAGCCGGTTCTTCAGGCAACCGTGCGCGACATCGCCGAGCGCAAGCGGGCGGAAGCGGCGCTGGCTGCACGTGAGCGCGAGTTCCGCAGCCTGGCCGGAAACCTGCCGGACAACATCGCGCGCTTCGATCCGGAAGGGCGCTACCTCTACGTCAATCCCGTCCACGAGCGCACGCTGGGCATGAAGGCGGCAGACCTCGTCGGCCAGTCCATTCCCGATTCGCACGAGCACGTCAAGGCGGGGGTCAGGCAAGTGGCTGCCACCGGCCTGGCGATCAGTGCGGTGCGCCAGGCGGTGATGGTCGACGGCGTCGAGGAGCTGCACGACGTGAGCCTGGTGCCGGAGTTCGACGCGGCCGGCAAGGTCGTCAGCGTGCTGGGCATGGGGCGCGACATGACGGCGATCTACCGCATGCAGGAGACCATCGCCGCGCGCGAAGCCGAGTTCCGCGGGCTGGCGGAAAACATGCCGGACAGCGTGGTGCGTTGGGATAGCGAAGGGCGCTATACCTATATCAATCCGACCCTTGAGCGCGCGCTCGGCGCAAGTCTCGGCGAGATCGCCGGGAAGCGGCCGTCCGAAGCCTTCCCGGATAGGCGTTTCGAGCCGCTCGAAATTGCAATCGGGAAGCTGGTCGCCAGCGGCGGAGGCGCAGTGTGCGTGCCGCAACCCGTGCCGGCCGGAAACGGGCAGATGGCTTTCCACGAAGTCAGCCTGGTGGTCGAGCGCAATGCCGCCGGGGAAGTAACCGGCGTATTGGGGATAGGCCGGGATGTCACCGAGCGCAAGCGCATGGAAGAAGCCATCGCCGCGCGCGAGGAGGAATTCCGCAGCCTGGCGGAAAACACACCGGACAATATCGCGCGCTGGGATAGAGAGGGTCGTATCCGCTACAGCAATCCGATTCATCAGCGGACATTGGGCAAGGCGGCCGCCGAGATGATAGGCAAAACCCACGGCGAACTTTTCCCGGATGGCCGGTTTGCGGAATTCGATGCGGTCATGGCACGCATCGTCGCCAGCGGAGAAGGCGCGGTGCTGGAGCGAGTGCTGGTGCCTGGAGAAAACGGAGAAATGCGCCGGCATGAAGTCAAGCTGGTGCCCGAATTCGATGCGGATGGAAAAGTGATCGGCGTGCTGGGCCTGGGCCGCGACATGACGGACATCTACCGCATGCAGGAAGCCATCGCCGCGCGCGAGCAGGAATTCCGCAGCCTGGCGGAAAGCGCGCCGGACAACATTGTGCGCTATGACCGCGAGGGACGCTGCCGTTACCTTAACGAGCGGCTGCTGCGCCATCTCGGCCTGGCTTCCATGGACGAAGTCGTCGGCAAGCGCCCCGGCGAAGTCTGGCCGGATGGGCGTTTCGCCGAGCTTGAAGAAGCGGCTGCACGCGTGGTTGCCAGCGGGGAAAGAGCCGAGTTGGAAGTGACCGAGCCGGATGGAAAGGGCGGCTGGCTGTATCACCTGATCAGCGTGGTGGCAGAGCGCAACGAACAGGGCGACATCGTCGGCTCCCTCGCCTTCGGACGCAATATCACCCAGCTGCGCAGCACCGAACGCCTGATGCAGATGATCGGCGACCACCTGCCCGGCGCGGTGACCCATTACCGCCTGCGTAGCGATTTGAGCGGCGAACTGCTGTATGCCAGCCAGGGCTTGAAGGAGCTTTTCGGCATCTCCAAGGAAGCGCTGGCCGACGGCATCGGTCCCATGATCGCGCTGATCCACCCGGACGATCTGCCCAAGGCCGTGGCGGAGCAGGAACATGCCGCAAGTACGCTTACCACCGCAGTCAGCGAGTTCCGCGTGAATCATCCCGAAAAGGGCGAGATATGGGTGCAGCAGATCACCACCCCCATGCCCGAATCGGAAGCGAGCCAGCTCTGGTATAGCCTCATGTTCGACATCACCGAGCGCAAGCGCCTGGAAATCGCAATCGCCGCGCGCGAAGCCGAGTTCCGCTCCCTCGCGGAAAACTTGCCCGACGCGATCTTCCGCTACGACCGCGAGGGCCGCCGTCTGTTCGTGAACCGCACGGTGGAGGAGGTCACCGGCAAGTCGCGCGAATCGCTGGTGGGCAAGTCGGCGGTCGAGGCGATGTTGAATCCTTCCATCGATGCCGTCCGCGCGCACCAATTGGTGATGGAGGTGATTCAGACTGGCGAGCGCCGCGATTTCGAGACCTCCTTCATCGC
>DASTGP010000206.1:0-9493 GCA_035605585.1 Gallionella sp.
GACAGTCTGGCGCGGGTGGGCGAATCCCTGGGCTTCGCCACACGCGGCGTGCAATGCACTTTCGAGATGCTGCTGGGGTTCGAACTGCCCTTCATCGCCCACTGGGAGGGCTATCACTACGTGGTGGTGTATGGCATCTCCAAGCGCCACGTCTGGGTGGCGGACCCGGCGGTGGGCTTCAAAAAAATGAGCGTGGAGGAATTCGAGCGGGGCTGGAGCGGCACCTGTCTGCTGTTTACGCCCGGCGGCAACATGGCCCAGCTGGCGGCATCGCGCTCGCCCTGGGTGCGCTTCGTTGCTTATCTGAAGCCCTACAAGAAAATCCTGCTGCATCTGTTCGCGGCCACCTTCGTCATCCAGATGCTGGGCGTGGTGCCGCCCCTGATCATGCAGAACATTCTCGACGGCGTGGTGGTGCACCAGAACGTAAGCCTGCTGCATCTGCTGATCGTGGGCCTGATCATTTCCAACATCTTCACGCAGTTGATGGCGACCCTGCGCGCCTTCCTCGCCAACTTCATGGTGCGCAACATGGACTTCGCCATGATGTCCGGCTTCTTCAAACACACCTTGTCGCTGCCCTTTTCCTTTTTCGCCAAGCGCAAGAGCGGCGACATCTTCGCCCGCTTCCAGGAGAACCAGACCATCCGCGCCTTTCTCACCGAATCCACGGTGACCACGGTGCTCAATCTGTTGATGGTGTTCATCTACTTCACCATCATGTTTCTCTACAACGTGAAGATGACGCTGCTGCTGATCGCCTTCGTCATTCCCATCATGGCGCTCACCGTGCTGGCAACGCCGCGCATCAAGCACTACGCGCGGGAAGTGTTCACCGTCGCCACGGACGCCAAGTCTTATCTGATGGAAGCCCTGGCCGGTGTGGAGACGATCAAGGGTATGGGCATCGAGCGCCCGGTGCGGCTCAAGTGGGAACGCAAATACGCCAAGGCCCTGGAGGTGCAGTATCGCGCCCAGAGCTTCCACATCCTGGTGGGCCTGGGTAGCCAGTTGCTCAATGCCGCCACCACCATCGCCATTCTCTGGGTTGGCGCCAATCAGGTGCTGGCCCACGAACTGACCATCGGCCAGCTGATGGCCTTCAACGCCCTGATGGGCAGCGTGCTGGCACCGCTGATGGGCCTGGTCGGCCTATGGAATCTGCTCAACGACGCGGGCGTGGCCATGGAGCGCCTGGGCGACGTGCTGGACCTGGAGCCGGAGCAAAAGCCGGGTGATCTGGAGTCGCGGGTAGTGCTGCCGGAATTGCAGGGCGACATCCGCCTCGACGGCGTGTATTTCCGCTACGGCGAAGGCGACAGCCCCTACGTGCTGGAAAACATCGGCCTGGAGATCAAGCCCGGCGAGCTGGTGGCCATCGTCGGCCGTAGCGGTTCGGGCAAGACGACCTTGGCCAAGTTGCTGGTGGGCTTCTATCCGCCGAGCGAGGGGCGGATATTGGTGGACGGCTACGACATGGGCCTGGTGGACAAGGCGTCCTACCGCGCACAGGTGGGCTACGTGATGCAGAGCAATCTACTGTTCTCGGGTACGGTGGCGGAGAACATCGCCAGCGGCGACGAAAGCCCCGACCGGCGCCGCATCGAGGAAGTGGCCAAGATGGCCGACGCCCACGCCTTCATCAGCAAGCTGCCCCTGCGCTACGAGCAGGTGGTGGGCGAACGCGGCATGGGCCTTTCGGGCGGGCAGATTCAGCGTCTGTGCATTGCCCGGGCGCTTTATCACGATCCGCGCCTGCTGGTTTTCGACGAGGCCACCTCAGCCCTCGACACCCAATCTGAGAGCAACATCATCGGCAACATGCAGCAGATTCTCAAAGGGCGCACGGCGGTCATCATCGCCCACCGGCTCAGCACCATCATGCGCGCCGACAAGATTCTGGTGCTCTACGAAGGAGCCATCGTCGAGCAGGGGCGGCATGAGGAACTGGTGGCGCGCCAGGGCATGTACTACCAGCTGGTGCAGAAGCAGTTAAGTTCGGGAATCGGTGAAGGACTGAGCGCGGGATGAAAATACTCGACCAGGAAGCGGACGCCAGCGCCGCCGTGTCCTTCGGCGGGCTGCTGGAAAAGATAGAAATTCTGCGCTCGACCCTGCGTTGGTCATCGCGCCTGGAACGGAACGACATCGACAAGCTGCTGCGCCAGGCCAATGCCCTACGCGATGAAGCCATGCAGCTCTCGCACCAGGAGCGCTTCGTCAAGGCAGCAGCGGGCGAAGCGGCGCCGGTGGTGGATTTGTCGCGGCGGGAGCGGCGCCAGGCTTTGCTGAATCGACGCTTCGTTTTCGAAGGCACCTTCGGCGACAACCCCAAGCTGCTCCAGGCATTGGAGATCGCAGAAAAGGCCGCGCCTACCGATCTGCCTGTGCTCATCGATGGCGAAAGCGGCACGGGCAAGGAGCTGATGGCGAAGGTGATCCACGCCAACGGTGCCCGCGCCGACATGCCCTTCATCTCGGTCAACTGCGGCGCCATTCCCGAGAATCTGCTGGAGTCGGAATTGTTCGGCCATCGCAAGGGCGCCTTCACCGGCGCTGCCAACGACCGCCGAGGCAAATTCGAGAGCGCCCATCTGGGCACCATCTTCCTCGACGAAATCGGCGAGTTGCCGCTCACTGGCCAGGTCAAATTGCTACGCGTGCTGGAAGCCCACGAGATTCAGCGCGTCGGCTCCGACGAACCGATTGCGGTGGACGCCCGCGTGGTGGCTGCCACCAACCGCAACCTGCGGCGCATGAGCGCCGAGGGCAAGTTCCGCGAAGACCTGTTCTATCGGCTCTCCATGATCCACCTGACCCTGCCGCCCCTGCGCGAGCGCAAGGACGAGATTCCTCTGCTGATGGCTTTTTTCGCCGACGAAGCGGCGGACAGCTTGAAGCGGCGTCCCATCAACCTGACGCCGCGCCTGCGCGCCTTCCTGCTCGACTACGCCTATCCCGGCAATATCCGGGAACTACGCAACCTGATCTACCGCATCTCCTGCCTGGCCGGCGATACGGCGGATATGGAGCATCTGCCCGAAGATATCCGCCCCGGCGGAGCAGATGCAACGGCAAAGGCCGGCGACGGCGAGCATGCCTCCCTTAGCGAGGCAAAACGCATCGCTAGCGACGCAGCGGAGCGAGCCTTTCTCGAACAAGGCTTGCGCGAAGTGGGCGGCACCGTGGCGGAACTGGCGAGGCGCTGCGACATGAACCGATCCCATCTGCAAATGCTGCTCAAGAAGCATGGCCTGCATTCGAAGGATTTCCGAAGGGCGGGGGAGGGGAAGGCTTCCTAAATGAGTGATCCGGCGAAGCGTGTCCTGTATCTGCGGAATTGCTGCTGTACTACCTTAGTCGCGGCCTGCGCCTTTCCGGCATGTGTGTTCCACGATTGATCGTCTCGGTATGATCCACGGACAATATATCCGTACCTCGAAGACGGCGAAGTCTGGAGCGGGCCGTGATGGCACGCCGTGCGTCGAGCAGCGGCAACCAGGGTGCAGAGCCCGCATGTCTCCCCAGGTGTGGCGCAAGCGAACGGAAGGAGACAACAAGTATGAGCAAGCGGCTTACGCCCAGTAGCAGCCACGCCGGAATGAACCACACTTGCTCGAACCGTGGGCGGCGCGTGAAGCTGCGAGTCTTGTGGATGAATATGGCAAACATCATTCGCGAGGAGGCAAAGCTGCGTCGGCTCATGTATTTGTCGTAGTCGTGTTTGGCTTGACTTTCAGATGTCATCTCAGCGTGCGGAACGGTTTTGGCCTTGATCGAGTCGCTGCTGCTCCAGCTTGTTGTAACTGGCAAGAAGGGCAGCGTTGACCATATCTCCTGCGCATGAAGAGGATGGCGGGTCGCCTGCAAACTTCTCACCGTTCTTGGAGTGTTGTCCAGCGTCCTTGATAACCGTACGGCGTTGCGGTAAGCGCGGATGCGGAACGGATTGGCGCTCTCGATCTCCAGCATGTCGACGATCTCGGAGAAAGCTGTGGCGATTTCGGTGTTGTGGGTCGACATAGTGGCGGTATAGACAGCGCACGGTGCCCGACGTTGCGCGAAACATTATGCGGATGGGGATATCGTGACGTGATTGGGTAAAGTCCGACGCTGGTCTTTGGACAAACTTTGAATGGGGAGGAGATGTCGGTGAGCGAAGAATCCACACTCGGAATTTCGTCAAGGGAAACAGGCGAACTGGGCGTACGCCACCTGAAACGCTATTGCGCCAAACGCATGCTGGAGGTCGAGCGCAAGCTTGATCGGGAGGCCGTGCGTGGCGAAGACGGCTTGGATTTCACGCTGATGCAGGGGCTGGGGCTGGGCATCGTCGAACCGTTGGAATACTTGTTTCAGCAGCGCCCAGCCTTTCATGAGTTTGAGCAATGGGTCATGGCGAAGCTCGGCGGTGCTCCGGGGCCTGAATTGGTGGCGCGCATCAATCACATGGTTGAGCATTATCTGGAGAAACCGAAGCGCGAATATCCCGTGGTGCAGGGAAAGACAGAGGCCCCCGTTCTCTCGGAAGACGACTTGGCGTTCTGGCATGAGAACGGGTACGTTGTGGTGCGAAATGCGGTGAGCGTCGAAGATTGTCGTGCAGCCGAAGCGGCAATCTTTGAGTATCTCGGTATGGACTCGGACGATCCCGATAGCTGGTACGGCGGCGACCATACTTTCTGGGTCTCGCTGTTTCAGCATCCCGCGCTGGTCAGGAATCGGGCCGCACCGCGTATCCACAAGGCTTTCGAGCAGGTGTGGGGAACCAGCGATTTGTGGGTAACCGTGGATCGTTCCAGCTTGAACCGGCCGCAGCGCGGTGACATGGACATATCCGGCCCCAGCCGTTTGCACTGGGACGTCAGCGTTGCCTTACCGATACCCTTTGGCGTGCAAGGCGTTCTGTACCTGAACGATGTGAGCGCGGAACAGGGCGCGTTCCGCTGCGTGCCTGGCTTCCATCGCCGCATGCCGCAATGGATCGAGAGCCTCGAACCGGGGCAGGATCCCCGCGCACAGGATCTGGAAAGCCTAGGGCCGGTACCGGTTACCGGCAGCGCGGGAGACTTCGTCCTATGGCACCATGCTTTGCCGCATGGCAGCGGTCGCAACTTCGCGAGTTATCCGCGCGTGGTGCAGTACATTTCCATGTTTCCGCACGATTACGGAACTCATCCTAAATGGAGATAGGAAATCCCGGTGATACGGAGCGTTCGGCAATGTTGCGTACCGCAAGAAGCGTTTCACTAGGAACGCTTCATCTGCCGTCCTAGCCAGGGTGCAACAAAACAGCCAACTACGGTGAACCGTTCGAAACCCTTGCCACCGCAGACGTGTATCCGGCCTGACACTACCCATGCGTGCGCTTGCATCGCAGTCTCATCCGTCTCGCGGCTGATGCCAAAAAATATGGCGTAGGGAATTCCGTAAAGACCGAGCAATACTCTTGCGGCCACGGCTTGCGGGAAGCAATTGGATTTCCAGAATGTGTATTTGGCAGCCATTTCCACTACGCGCCTTATAGAGCGGGCCGTGATGGTATGCCGCGCGTCGAGCAGCGGCACCCAGGGCGCCGAGCCCACATGTTTTCCGAGGTGCGGCGCGAGCGAACGGAACGGTACGATATGTATGAGCAAGCGGCTCGCGCCCAGTAGTAGCCATACTGGAATGAACCACGCTTGCTCGAACAGTGGGCGGCGCGCGAAGCTGCGAGCCTTGTGGATGAATATGGAAAACATTATTCGCGAGGAGGTATAGCTGCGTTGGCGCACCAAGTTACCAGCAAAGTGCCTTCAGGAATGGGCCATCCTTGATCGTTCGGCGATCTTTACGTGGCTCGCAAGCTCTTCTCTTATTGAGCGGTGCAATTCGCCATGCGATAGTCCTGTCTGTAAACGAAATATTGACTTATCGATCATGGATCAACTCAGGGAAATCGCACAGGCAATCCTACATCCGGAAAAGAGGCTGCAAGACCTCATTCCCGCTGCCGAGGCGTTGCGCAACCTCTTCGAGCAGCGGACGGGGTTCGCAATTGACCAGCAGGCCGGGATCGACGCAGGCGGAACCCGACTGGAAAGCGGCCTAGCCATTTCTCCTCCATTGGCCGCCATGTGCATACGCGAACTGTTCAGAACGCCCGCATTTATCCGCGGCCTCGGCCATGCGATCAAGGATGCGCTCCAGCCTGATCGTCCCGTCCGCGTGCTGTATGCCGGATGCGGCTCATATGCCGCGCTGGCGCTGCCGCTGATGACTGCGTTTTCCAGTGAGCAGGTGGTATTCACGCTGTTGGACATCCATGGGCAATGCCTGGACGACGCCATGAAGCTAATCGATTTGTTCGGCCTGTCGAGCCATGTGGAAAGCGCGCAGTGCGCCGACGCCACTACTTGGAGGATACCCGCCGATGCGATGCCGGACATCATCGTCACCGAAACCATGGCGGTCGCCCTGCATAATGAGCCTCAGGTTTCGATAGCACGCAATCTGTGTGCCCAGGCGCCGGACGCGATTATGGTGCCGCAGCAGATCAGCGTGGACGTTTGCGCGCTGGACGTAACGAAGGAGCATATCTTCGTGCCATCGGATCATGTCGGTGCAATTCCCGAACCGCAAAGGGACAGGATGTTCCTCGGCAGAATATTTTCGCTTGACGCCGAAAGCATCCGGCACTGGCAGTGGATCGAAGGCGACCGGCTTCCTGCCGGTCAGGTGCGAATTCCCGATGTGTTGAAGAAGAGAGTTCTGCATTTGATGACCCACATCGTGGTGTATGGACAGACCGAGCTGAAGGACTACGACTGCAGCCTGACCATGCCCAGGCCTCTGCGGGGCGAGATCGGCAGCGGGGACGAATTGCAGTTCCACTACCAGCTTGGTAATAGTCCTGAGTTACGTTACGAGAAAAGAGAAGAATGATGTTGGACCGTTCCGTCGTCTTTTGCCTGTCGCTCTTTGCCCTGAAAACGATGGATTGCGGACGCAATGGACGAAAATAAATTACAGGTGACCCTACATGCGCTGGAGTGGGAAGCGCGTTACTGCAAACGCGCTGCCGGCCAGGGTACCGGGAATTCTTTTTTGAAAAAGATAGACGGCTTGGATGCGGATTTTGCCGAGGCATTGTCCAAGCGTGGCCTAAGGCACGGTAGGCTGCTGGAAATCGGGGCCGGGCTGGGCGACCAAGCCGTGCATTATGCGCGTATGGGGTTCGAGGTGACCGCGACCGAGGTTTCCGGTACGGCGATAGTACAGGCATCGGCGCTGGCCTCCCGCCTTGGAGTCCGGGTCTCCTTTGTGAACGACAACATCCTGTTCTCCCGGCTGGAGGGAGTGTTCGACGTGATTGCCGACCGCGGCTGTTACACCGTCCTGCCACGGGACTTCCTTGAGGACTACGCGAGGAACACGGCCCGGCTGCTGGCGACGGAAGGATATATGCTGCTCAAGACGGACAGGAAAAGCGAAGACAAGCTTGCGGTCTTGCAAAGGCACTTCGAGGTGCTGGACTGTTTCTACAGCCATTATCGGAAGGGTTACCAGAAGGCCGACGAAAGCTTGTCTGAAAATGCCGTGTTCACGGTGCTCAGGCACCGGGCGGGGCGCTGTGCGACGGGGTAGGCAGGCCTTTATGATGGATGTTGAGGCAGCCAGACCATCTCCCGGTAAGTCACGCTATCGTTGACGATGTCAAAGCCCAGCGCGGCATAAAGCCGTTGCGCCCCGGCATTCTGCGAGGACACCGACAACGTCAGCCGCTTGCCTGCGGCATCGGCTTCCGCCTGTAGGGAGCGGACCAGGCTACGCCCATGGCCGCGATTGCGCACCTCGGGCAGCAGCGCGAGGTTGACCAGCCTGATCTCCTCCGCGCCGCGATGCACCGCGATGCAGCCGGAAGGTTCTCTATTCGTTTCTATGATGCAGAACTCCGCATCGGGATATTGTTGGCGATGGCCGGCCTGCTGCGCATGGAATTGCATCGCGAGCAAGTTCTCCAATATGGCAGCTGGAAGCAGTGGCAAGTCGTCCCGCGTCGAGCGGTAAAGCCGCGCCAGAAACTCCCGGTCTTGCGGAGTTTCGCGGCGAAGGTGCAGAACAGTTTCGGGTAGATGCATGGTGATCGCCCCTCAGGCGGAAATGGTGTCGTACCGCGGATGCATGCCAGCCATCATCTGCCGTTGCTGACTGCGCCGACCTATACTGCTGCACCAATCATCCCATATATCCGGTGTTTGCCGTGCCTCGGTCCCCTAATGTCATAAAACGCCTGAAAGCAAAGTTGCGGAAAGTGCCTGGTGCGGTGCCGTTCGCGCGTATGTTCCGAATCGTATTTCACCCTGGTTTCCGAAGCGAGTGGCAGCTTGCGAATGCAAAGCCTTCCTACCTTTTCCAGCCGTACAGGCGGACTTCGTTTGACCGCCATCCCGCCATTTTTTCGTTCGTGCGCGACGCGCTGGCGGACGATGGCACGCTGCGCATCCTGTCCTACGGCTGCTCGACCGGCGAAGAAGTTTTCACCCTGAGAAAATATTTCCCCATGGCCGAGATTGCCGGCATTGACATCAACCCGCGCAGCATCGCGGCCTGCCGCAGGAAGCAGACGCGCAGCGGCGATGCGCGTCTGCGCTTCATTCATGCCGCCACGCCGCACGGTGAGCCTGCGGCTGCGTATGACGCGGTGTTCTGCCTGTCGGTGCTGCGCCATGGCGAACTCGGCGCTCGCCAGCCTGCTAGCAGTGGCCACCTGATCCGTTTTTCCGATTTCGAGGAGATCGTGCAGGCGCTGTGCCGCTGCCTGAAGCCGGGCGGTTACCTGACTATCGTCGGCAGCAACTTCCGTTTCGCCGATACTGTTGCTGCGACGGATTTCGAGGCCGTATATCGCATGGGGGGCGATACCCCGCGCGGCGACACGCCACTCTATGGCCCGGACAACCGCAGGCTGGCAGATGGCGTTTACAACGACGTGATATTCCGCAAGAAAGAAACGGGCAGGAAAATATGAGCGTCATCGCTGGACTGATTCGATTCGATGGCATGCCCGCCCATGTTGAAGAGCTTGCGCTCGCCGCGGGCCGCCTGAACTCACCCGGTTTGGGGGAGCCTGCGTACTGGGCCGAAGGGGGAGCGGCACTGCTTATTCGCCAGCGCATCGTGACCCGTGAAGACTTGGCGGAGCGCCAGCCTTTGGGGGGCGGAGGCGGCAAGCGGGTGCTGGTTTACGACGGACGCCTGGATAACCGGGAGGAGATCGCGGCAGCGCTGGGCGTTCGTCTTAATGGCGAAACCGTACCCGACGGGCACTTGCTGCTCGCGGCGCTGGAACGCTGGGGTGAGCAGGCATTGCCCAGACTGATCGGCGATTTCGCGCTGGCGCTTTGGGACAAGGAAAATCGCAAGTTGTTGCTTGCTCGCGACCAGATGGGCAGGCGCACGCTGTACTACCACCATGGCGGAAATTTTGTCGCCTTCGCCACGACTTACCGGG
>DASTGP010000142.1:0-2357 GCA_035605585.1 Gallionella sp.
GGTCGCTGACTGGGGGATGTGCGGCAACAGCGAAGAGGTGCTGTTCGCGTTTGCGCGCCAACTGGCCGGCAACGGCACGGATACCCAGAAGAACAAGGCAAGCGAACTGGAACGGGCGTGGACAGACTCGAAGCCTGAAGAGCGTTTTGGAAGAATGCAGCCATTGCTGTTCACCCAGGCAGGCGAGCTGCGCAGTTTCAAGCCGACCAAGAAGCAGGATGAGGAAGCATTCCTTGTCACGCGCGATGAATTATTCAATAGTCTGCAAAAGGTGCGCGACACGCTCGCCGAACAGCAGGCGTACCGCCTGAACGAGGCGGTGCTGCATTGCGGCGTTGCCTTCCTTGAGCGTTATCAGGCGCTCAAGACGCAAAAGCAGCAGATGGACTTCTCCGACCTGGAATGGCAGCTGTGCCGCTTGCTGCAGCAGAGCGAACACGCCGAGACCATGCAGTACAAGCTCGACAGCCGCTACCGCCATGTGCTGCTGGACGAGTTCCAGGACACCAACCCGTTGCAATGGCAGATCCTGCGCGCATGGTTCGACGCGGCGGTGGCGGTGGATTCGCAGCCTACGGTGTTTGTCGTGGGCGATCCCAAACAATCCATCTACCGTTTTCGCCGCGCCGATGCTCGGTTGTTCGGGGTGGCACGCGACTACCTCAGGGAACATTTTGCGGCGGAGACGCTGGGCAACAGCATTACACGCCGGAACTCGCAGCCTGTCGTCGATGCGGTGAATGCCGTGTTCCGTTCGCAGCCGGACGGCTTCGAGTTCGTCGAACACCAGACGTATCAGCGGGACCTGCCGGGCCACGTGGCGGTGTTGCCGCTGGCGGTTGACGACCAGGTCAAAGGAGAAGTCGCGGAGGATGCGCCGCTTACTCTGCGCGACCCGCTGACGACACCGAGAGATGAGATCGAGGAAGGGGCGCGCCACAGGGAGGCCGGGCAATTTGCAGACCTGTTGAAATCCATCGTCAGCGACTGGTCGGTTAGAGAGGGAGGAGAAGAGCGCCGCGCCACCTACGGCGACATCATGGTGCTGGTGCGCAGCCGCACCCATCTTGCAATCTACGAAGAAGCCTTGCGCGCGAAGCACATACCCTTCATCAGCTCGCGCCGCGGCGGCCTGCTCGACACGCTGGAGGCGGAAGATGTGCAGGCGCTGCTGATGTTCCTCATCACTCCCTTCGCCGACCTCGCGCTGGCGCAGGTGCTGCGCACGCCGATCTTCGCGTGCGGCGATGCGGACCTGATGCGCCTGGCAAGCGGAGATGAGGTGAGCTGGTGGCGGCGGCTGCAACACCTGGCCGACCCGTCGCCAGTCTTGAGGCGCGCCGCCGAACTCTTGCAGCGCTGGCTCGGCCTTGCCGACAGGCTCCCGGTGCACGACCTGCTCGACCGCATCTATTTCGAGGGCGATGTGCTGGCGCGTTACAGCGCGGTGCTGCCGATGGAGATGCGCGCCAAGGTTGTCGCCAACCTGCACGCCTTCATGGAGATCGCGCTCTCCGTGGATGCCGGTCGTTACCCCAGCCTGCCACGCTTTTTGCAGGAGCTGCGCGAATTGCGCGAGAGCACCGATGACGCGCCGGACGAGGGCAGGCTCGGTACGGCGGGCGATGCGGTGCGCATCTACACCGTGCACGAATCGAAAGGCCTGGAAGCGCCCATCGTCTGGCTGCTGGATGCGAATGCGGAAAAGAACAACAGGGAAGGCAACGACGTGCTGCTCGACTGGCCGACGCACGAACCGAAGCCGCTGCACTTTTCCCTATACGCCGACCAGGCTTCGCGCGGCAGGAAACGCGTGCCGCTGTTCGAGCAGGATGCCGCACAGCAGGCGCGCGAGGAGATGAACCTGCTCTACGTCGCCATGACCCGCGCGCAGCAGGTGCTCATCGTCAGCGGCAACAGGGGAGGTAGGGAAAATAAATCGATGACCTGGTATGACCGCATTGCGGCCGTTGTGGAAGAACAGCCGAATTCGTTGCACAAGGCAGCGCCTCTCTCGGAAACGAAGACGCAGCAGGGTGAAGAGACAGTGGTGCTGCCGGCCATCGTTCCCACGGGCAAGCGCGCGGCACGCAACACCGTGCAGCAACAGCGCGGCATCTGGCTTCACGCATTGCTGCAGCACCTGACCGAGGGTGTGGCGGACGAGGAAGAACTTCCGCAGCGCCTAGGCATTCCTGCGGCCGAGGTGGAGTCCCTCTGGCAACAGGCACGGCACCTGCTTACCTCGCCGCAGCTCGCACGCTTCTTCGATGTGCGGCAACACCAAGCAGCCAGCAATGAGATGCCCTATATCAACGCCCAGGGCGAACTGAAGCGCGTCGACCGTCTGGTGGAAT
>DASTGP010000194.1:0-31208 GCA_035605585.1 Gallionella sp.
GACTTTTCCGACACGTCCACCATGCGGGCACGCCCGGATTCGGAAAAATGCGTAAGTTGGTCACTCATTGCATAGCCCCTGGACAGGACGTCGAGAAACGTCGCGAGCGCAGGCAGAACAAGGCGCGAAAGGATGAGAAAGTAGCCGCTCTGACATGGTGTAGCGAAGCTTCCTGGTGCGGGAAGGGTGGCTCGCATCTGCTCCCGCAATCTGCTGGCTTCGCCAGTAACGTGTCGCAGATGCGGTTTACAAGTGAGTAAATGAGCATTTCGAGTCCTTGATCAACGCAGTTATGCCAAGCGCAGCAGTTTATCGGCGTCCTGTCAGGTGTTCTGGACGACTATTTTCGGGAACGCCGCGCTGTGGTCCTGTGCCATCTCTGCGACCTTCACCGCGATGCGGCGAGCGATCTGCTTGTACACGCGCGCGATGCTGCCGTCCGGGTCGGCCACCACGGTCGGCTCGCCGGAGTCGGCCTGTTCGCGGATGCGGATGTCGAGCGGCAGGCCGCCGAGGAATTCCACGTTGTAGTCGGCGCACATCTTCTCGCCGCCGCCTGCGCCGAAGATGTGTTCTTCGTGGCCGCACTGGGAGCAGATGTGGGTGCTCATGTTCTCGACGATGCCGACGATCTTGATGCCCACCTTCTCGAACATCTTGAGTCCCTTGCGCGCGTCCATCAGCGCGATGTCCTGCGGTGTGGTGACGATCACGGCGCCGGTCACGGGAACCTTCTGCGCCAGCGTGAGCTGAACATCGCCAGTGCCGGGCGGCAGGTCCACCACGAGGTAGTCGAGGTTATCCCACTTGGTCTGGTGCAGCAGCTGGTCCAGCGCCTGCGTCACCATCGGACCGCGCCAGATCATCGGCGTGTCGTTGGCATCGATGAGGAAGCCGATGGACATCGCCTGCAGGCCGTGGCTCATCATCGGCTGCATGGTCTTGCCGTCGGAGGATTCAGGCTGACCGGAGATGCCCAGCATGGTGGGCTGCGACGGGCCGTAGATGTCGGCATCCAGCACGCCGACGCGCGCGCCCTCAGCAGCCAGCGCCAGCGCGAGGTTTACCGCCGTGGTGCTCTTGCCCACGCCGCCCTTGCCGGATGCCACCGCGATGATGTTCTTCACGCCCTCGACCAGTTTCACGCCGCGCTGCACCGCGTGCGGCACGACCTTGCTGCTGACGTTGACGCCGATCTTGCCGACACCCGGCAACGTGTTCTTCAGGTGCGCCTCGATCATTGCGCGGATCTCGTCCCACACGCTCTTCGCCGGATAGCCGAGCAGGATGTCGAGCGACACGTCGTTCCCGCTAACCTTGACGTTCTTTACGGACTTGCCGCTGGCGAAGTCCTTCTTGGTATTGGGGTCGATCAGGCTCTTCAACGCGTTCTGCACGTCGGCTTCAGTAAAACTCATTACTTGCTCCTGCGATGGATTGGAAACTGGCGGGATTCTAAACCAAACCGACCGGCAGTTATGTAAGGTGAATTACCCTATCCAAGGGGCACAGGGGGGCCTCGGTCCAGTTCTATCGGGGCGCGGTCAGTCCTGCCGCGGATGGAACCACGCGAGCTTGTCATGTAGCGTGACCACGCCGCCGACGATGATGAGCGTGGGCGGCTGCGGCTGCTCGCGCTCGACGATACCGGGCAGCGTCGCCAGCGTGCCGGTGATGACGCGCTGGTTCGGAGTGGTTCCCTGTTGCACGATGGCGATGGGGGTAGTGTCGGGCATGCCGTGTTCGATCAACTTCGCACACAGGGTATTGAGCCCGTGCAGGCCCATGTACACCACCACGGTCTGCTTCGGGCGTGCGAGCTGTTCCCAGTCGAGGTTCATCGTGCCGTCCTTGAGGTGGCCGGTGACGAATATGCAGGATTGCGCGTGGTCGCGGTGTGTGAGCGGGATGCCTGCGTAGGATGCGACGCCAGAGGCCGCGGTGATGCCGGGCACCACCTGGAAGGGGATGCCTTCGGCCGCGAGCGTCTCGATCTCCTCGCCGCCGCGGCCGAAGATGAACGGGTCGCCGCCCTTGAGGCGCAGCACGCGCTTGCCTTCCTTGGCCAGGCGCACCAGCAGTTCGTTGATTTCCTCCTGACGCAGCGTGTGGTCGGCGCGCTTCTTGCCCACGAAGATGCGCTCGGCGTCACGCCTCGTCATCTCGACGATGGGCTTGGACACCAGGTTGTCGTACACCACCACGTCGGCCTTCTGCATCAGGCGCAGCGCGCGGAAGGTGAGCAGGTCGGGATCGCCGGGTCCGGCGCCGACGAGGTACACCTCGCCGCGCCGGATGTTGTCCTCGCTTGCCAGCATCTGCTGCAGCATCGCCCCTGCGCTGTCCTCGTCGCCGGTCAGCACCTTCTCGGCGACCACGCCCTCGAACACGTTCTCCCAGAAGATGCGGCGCTTGGCGGGATTGGTCACGCGCTGCTTCACCTGCTCGCGGAAGCGCTCCGCGAAGGCGGCGAGGCGGCTGTAGTTCTGGGGGAGCACGGTCTCCAGCTTGCCGCGCATCATGCGCGTCAGCACCGGGGAGGCACCGCCGCTGGAGAATGCCACCATCAGCGGCGAACGGTCGAGAATGGCGGGCATGATGAAGCTGCACAGCTCGGGATCGTCCACCACGTTCACCGGGATGTTGCGCGCCTGCGCCAGTTCGGAGACTTGCCTGTTGACGTTGCGATCGTTGGTTGCCGCGATGACCAGCATCGCGCCGTCGAGATGCCGCGGTTCGAAGTGGGCGAGGATAGCTTCGACGCCGTGCCGTTCGGTCAATGCATTCTCGATCTCCGGTGCGACTACCCGCACCTTCGCTCCTGCGTCCAGCAACACGCCCGCCTTGCGGGTCGCGACCTGGCCGCCGCCCGCCACGAGGCAGAGCTTGTTGCGGACATCGGCGAAGATCGGCAGGAAGTCCATTTACCGGATCGCCTTCAGGATCAGCGGCACCAGCGGCTCCGGCAGCCTGATCTTGCCCGCCAGGGCGAACTCATGGGCACGCGGCGACATCTTGTTCCAGGTCTTCCTGATGATCTGGATCCACTTTTCCTCGTCGTAATCCGGATGTTGTCCCGCGAAGGCAAGCATGTAGTGCTCGATGAACACCAGGTCGACCACGTCTTCCATCATCTGGGTCTCGGGATTGGTCTTGAGTTCCTTTTTGCCGACGATGGTTTTGACGCGCGCGATCATCTCGTCGCCGTAGCCCACTTCCTTCATCAGCTTGCCCGCGGTTTCGGCATGGAACTTGTATAACGTGGTGCGCCACAGCATGTAGCCCGGCTTGTCCATGGCGTAGTCGCTGCGCGGGATCTTCCAGCGCTGGATATGCTGCGCGCGGCAGGCCAGCTTCACCGCCTCGGAGGCGTCGGGCGCGAAGCGCTCCTGCATCTCGGTCATGCGCTGCGCGTAAAGCAGTTCCTTGGGGTATTCCTTGCCGTCGAAGATTTCCTTGTTCGGGTCTTCTGAGTTGGCCTTGTCGAAGGCGGCGATGGTGGCTTGGTACAGATTCTGATTCATAGTCTTTCTTCTTTGATCGAGGTCGCCTTCGGATCACACGAACAGGCAGATGCCGTTCTCGCCCGTGAAACCCAGGAGCGCGGCGGCACCACCGTATTCGACGTTGTCGATGAAATCGCTGCTCTGGAACTCGAACAGGTCGACGGTCATCTGGCAGGCGATGAATTTCACGTCGGCCTCCAGACACAGGTCACGAAGTTCTTCGAGCGAGGCGACGCCTTTCTCCTTGAGCTTGGTCTTCATCATCGTGGTCGCCACGGTCTCCATGCCCGGCAGCATCTGCATCATCACCGGCATCGGGATGGGCATCGGCATGGCGGGATTGCCGAGCGGACTGATCTTCACGTCGGACAGGTCCTTGCGCAGCAGTTGCAGGCCGTAGAACGTGAAGAAGATCTGCACCTCGTAGCCCATCGCGGCGGCGGTGGCCGCCAGAATGAACGGGGGATACGCCATGTCCAGCGTGCCCTTGCTGGCGATGATCGCCATTTTTCTGGTGGTCATGATCTTGCTCCCGCTGTCATTTCTTCTTCATCATGAAGACGTACTTGCCGTCTTCCTCCGTAGTGGACAGCAGCGTGTTCCCGGTCTGATCGGCAAAAGCCTGCATGTCCTTCATCGAGCCGGCATCGGAAGAGATGATCTTGAGAACTTGCCCGGACTGCATATCCGCGAAAGCTTTCTTGGTCTTCACGATAGGCAAGGGACAGGCCATGCCGCTGGCATCAAGTTCTTTGTCGAAATTCATTATGTCCACCGTCCTGGTTACTGGGGGCGAATTCAAGGTGAAGCATTTTGAGCAATGCAGAGATGAATACACGCTTAACCGATGGCGAACGATACCAGATTTAGGCTGTAAAAAAGTGGCGTGCGACGGGAGCGAGCTATGGGCCGATACGAGCCGCTCATTGGCGGAGAACAGGCAAGCAAGCGCGGGAGATGGGGTGACTACCATCACTTCCGGAAACGGGTTGAAACTCGGCGCTCACCGGACCGATCTGCCCAAGAAAATGCCTTTGATTCCAAAAGCCTGCTCAGGTACCCTTTCAAACGGGCGTTGCAGGTTAATTTGCACCCGCGTTTCTCAACAATACCAGTTCGGAGGAGAATTCATGGCACACATCGTAATCATGGGCGCGGGGATCGGCGGCATGCCAGCTGCATACGAGATGCGCGACAAGCTGGACAAGAAGCACTGCGTCACCGTCGTCAACAACGGCGAGAACTTCCATTTCGTGCCGTCCAATCCCTGGGTAGGCGTGAAATGGCGCGACCGCAAGCATATCGAATTCCCGGTGCGGAGCTACCTGGAGCGCAAGGGCATCGAGTTCGTCTCGACCGGTGTGAAGCGCGTACATCCCGACCAGAATCAGCTGGAACTCAACGACGGACAGATCGTGCAATACGATTACCTGGTGATCGCCACCGGCCCCAAGCTGGCCTTCGAGGAAGTCGATGGGCTGGGGCCGCATCACCATACCTACTCCGTCTGCCATGTGGATCACGCGATGAAGTCGCACGACGAATGGGAGGACTTCTGCAAGAATCCCGGCCCCATCGTGGTGGGAGCGGTACAGGGCGCGTCTTGTTTCGGTCCGGCCTACGAGTACGCCTTCATCGTGGAAACCGATCTGCGCAAGCGCAAGATCCGCAACAAGGTACCGATGACCTTCGTTACGTCCGAGCCCTACATCGGCCACCTTGGCCTAGGCGGCGTGGGCGACTCCAAGGGCATCCTGGAATCCGCCATGCGCGACAAGCACATCAAGTGGATCTGCAACGCCAAGGTCACCAAGATCGAGGACGGCAAGATGTACGTCACCGAACACGATGACATGGGCGAGGCAAAGAAGAAGCACGAGCTGCCTTTCAGCTACAGCATGATGCTGCCCGCCTTCAAGGGGGTGGATGCAGTGTCCGGCATCGAAGGGCTGACCAATCCGCGCGGCTTCATCACGGTGGACAAGCACCAGCGCAATCAGAAGTACAAGAACATCTTCGCGGTCGGCGTGTGCGTCGCCATCCCGCCGGTGGAACCCACCCCGATCCCGGTCGGCACACCCAAGACCGGTTACATGATCGAATCCATGGTGACCGCCACAGTGCACAACATCCATGCCGACCTGACCGGCGAGCCCGCGGACAAGGAAGCCACCTGGAACGCGGTGTGTCTGGCCGACTTCGGCGAGACCGGTGTGGCGTTCGTGGCGATCCCGCAGATCCCGCCGCGCAACGTGAACTGGTTCTCCGAGGGCAAGTGGGTGCACCTTGCCAAGGTCGCGTTCGAGAAGTATTTCATTCGCAAGATGAAGAAGGGCACTTCCGAGCCGTTCTATGAGAGCAGCATCATGAAGATGCTGGGTATCGAGAAGTTGAAGTAACCCCGAGGAATGGAAACGGAAACCGCCGCGCGGAAACGTACGGCGGTCTTTTTATCCGCCCGTGGCGGACATGATGCGGATCATCTTGCCGGGCTTCTCGCAGAACTCGTGGCGCTCCGGCTTGAGTCCGATCGCCGTGCGGATGGCAGCCTCCAATTCCGCATCGCTGATGCCATCGCGCAGCAGGGGACGCAGTTCGAACTTGTGCTCGTGACCGAGACACAGGTACAGCGCGCCGTCCACCGACAGCCGCACGCGGTTGCAGGCCTCACAGAAATGCTGCGATATCGGCGTGATGAAGCCGACGCTGAATCTCCCGTTCGGCGACACCAGATAGCGCGCGGGGCCGCCGCCCTGGACGACGCCCTCCACCAGTCCGTAACTTTCTTGCAGCCGCTGGCGGATGGGGTGCAGATCGACGAAACCAGCGTTTCTACCGGTGTCGCCCATCGGCATCGTCTCGATCAGGCGCAACACGAAGCCGTGCCGCAGGCAAAATCCCACCATGCCGTCCACCTCGTCCTCGTTCACTCCCCGCATCACGACCATGTTGATCTTGATGGGTGCAAATCCATGCGTCTTGGCGAGGAGCAGGCCGTTGAGGATGACGTCCAAAGCATCGCGCCGCGTGATGTCGAGCACGCGCTCTGCGCAGAGCGAATCGAGGCTGACGTTGAGGCGGGAGATCCCTGCCGCCTTGAGCGCGCCAGCGTGGCGGGCCAGCTGCGTGGCATTGGTGCTCAGCGAGAGGTCCTGCACGCCGTCCAGACGGTTGAGGCGGGAAGCCAGTCCGGTGAGATTGCGGCGCAGCAATGGTTCCCCGCCGGTGATGCGGAATTTCGAAGTGCCCATGCGCGTGAAAGCGGCCACGACGCGTTCGATCTCGTCGAAGGTCAGCCAGCTATCCGGCTCCTCATAGTCGCGAAAGCCTTCGGGCATGCAATAACTGCAGCGCAGATCGCACCGATCAGTGACCGAGATGCGCAGGTAATCGATGGAGCGGCCGAAACGATCCTGCATGTCTGCCTCCCTAGCTGAAGGAATTCCACCCATGCGGCAATCGGCGGAGAATGAGCCGAAAGGGCGCTTGACGGGCTCGCACCCGCGCTCCTAGAATTTCCGACTGTTTAATTGGGGTAATAACGCTATGAGCAACGATATCCAGAAAGTCATCCACGAGCAAGTGACCAGCCATTCCGTGGTGCTGTACATGAAGGGCAATCCGACGTTTCCGCAATGCGGCTTTTCCGCCAATGCGGTGCGCATCCTGCATGCGCTGGGCGTGAAGGATTTTTTCAGTGTGGATGTGCTGCGAGACCCGGAAATCCGCCAGGGCATCAAGGATTACGCCAACTGGCCGACCATTCCTCAGCTGTATATCAAGGGCGAATTTATCGGCGGCTCGGACATCATGACCGAGATGTATCAGAGCGGGGAGCTTAAGCAACTGCTAGGTAATTAGGCCGAAATATATAGGTATTTTGGCATATAGGCATTTTAGGAGACGAGCGATATAGTCCGCTCCGAGTGTTAGGGTTCGTAGTTGGCAACAACTCGACTTTTCATACTCTCCTCCTATTAGGGCGATCGCAAGATCGCCCATTTTTTTGCCCGTTTTTCGGGAAGAGGGTGGGCGCGGATTTAGCGTTGCATTGCCAATCGACCAAGCCGAAAAGCGTGAATCCGCCCCTGCGGGACTTATTTTGTGAGATAGGCGCGCGCCCGTGCGATGGCGGCTTCCACCTGGTTCGGCGCGGTGCCGCCGATGTGGTTGCGGCTGGCAAGAGAACCTTCCAGCGACAGCACCTGATACACGTCGTCGGCGATGCGGTCGGAGAACTGTTGAAGTTCCTTCAGTTCGATATCGGCGAGGTCGCAGCCCTTCTGTTCGGCAAAACGCACCGCCAGGGCCACTGCTTCGTGCGCATCGCGGAATGGCACACCTTTCTTCACCAGATAGTCGGCCAGATCGGTCGCCGTGGCGTAACCCTGCAACGCGGCGCTGCGCATCGCGTCAGGCTTGACCCTGATGCCGCCCACCATGTCGGCGTAGATGCGCAGGGTCTGGGTCAGCGTCTCCACCGTGTCGAACAGCGGCTCCTTGTCTTCCTGGTTGTCCTTGTTGTAGGCCAGCGGCTGGCCCTTCATCAGCGTCAGGAGCGCGACAAGATGGCCGTTCACGCGTCCGGTCTTGCCGCGCACCAGCTCGGGCACGTCCGGGTTCTTCTTCTGCGGCATGATGGAAGAGCCGGTGCAGAAGCGGTCGGCGATGTCGATGAAGCCTACGCGCGGGCTCATCCACAGGATCAATTCTTCGGAGAAGCGCGACAGGTGGGTCATGATCAGCGACGCGCAGGCGGTGAATTCGATCGCGAAGTCGCGGTCGGACACCGCGTCCAGCGAGTTCTCGCACACGCCCTCGAAGTCCAGCAGCTCGGCCACCATCTCGCGCCTGATCGGGTAGCTGGTGCCGGCCAGCGCCGCCGCGCCCAAGGGCAGGCGGTTCACGCGGCGGCGGGCGTCATGCAGGCGCTCCGCGTCGCGCTTGAGCATCTCGAAATACGCCATCAGGTGATGCGCGAAGCTGATCGGCTGTGCCACTTGCAGGTGGGTAAAGCCGGGCATGATGGTGTGCGTGTGGTGCTGCGCGAGGTCGAGCAGCGCGCCTTGCAGCGACTTGATGAGCTCGAGCAGGTCGTCGATGGCGCTGCGCAGGTACAGGCGCACGTCGGTCGCCACCTGGTCGTTGCGCGAACGGCCGGTGTGCAGGCGCTTGCCCGCATCGCCCACCAGCGTGGTGAGGCGCTTTTCGATGTTGAGGTGCACGTCCTCGAGGTCCAGCGACCATTCGAACTCGCCGCTGATGATCTCGTTCTCGATCTGCGCGAGGCCGCGCTGGATGTCGCTCAGGTCCTGTGCGGCGATGATGCCGCTGGTAGCCAGCATCTGCGCATGCGCCAGCGAGCCGCGGATATCGAACAGCGCCAGCTTGCGGTCGAAATCCACCGACGCGGTGTAGCGCTTCACCAGTTCCGCCACGGGCTCGTTGAAACGTCCCGACCAGGTATCTTTATCTTGTATGCTAGCCATCTCTCGTCCAGAATTGCGGCATAAAACCAGATAGTTCCATGCCATGAATAAGGCGCGCAGTATAAAACAAAACGCACGGTCCGACGCGTTGCCCAACTTCCGCAACCTCGGCGTGACCCTGCGCATCCTGCTGATCTGCAACGGTCTGGCGTTGCTGGAGGCGGTACTGCTGGCGAATGCCTGGGGCGAGGTGCCACTGCATTTGATGCAGATCGACGCGCTCCTTTCCCCCGTCCTGCTGACCACCCTGCTGCTGCTGTGGGCGGCGCAGCCGTGGCTGGTGCGGTTGCCCTATCTGCAGGGCGTGGTGGCCGTGAATGCGCTCGCTGCGGCGCTGACGCTCGCCACTTACTACTTCGGCGGAGACCTGTACCGCCCCTATGGACATGACAGTTCTTTTTTTGAGGCGGTGCGTTATGTGTTGCTCAGCGCTCTGGTGTGCAACGTCCTGCTGATCTATTTCCGCTGGCGCAGCCAGGTGCTGTCGTATTCTGTGCACGACGCGCGTCTGCATGTGCTGCGCGCTCGCATCCGCCCGCATTTTCTGTTCAACACCATCAACGCCGTGCTCAGCATCGTGCGCGCCCAGCCTAAACAGGCAGAGACGGCGCTGGAGGATATGTCCGACCTGTTCCGCATGGCGATGGCCGAGCCGCAGGACCTGGTGCCGTTGCGGCAGGAAGTTCAGCTCGGCAGGCAGTACCTGGCGCTGGAACAATTGCGCATGGGCGAGCGCTTGCAGGTGGAATGGCAGGTCGACGCGCCGGACGACGCGCTGATCCCGCCGCTGCTGTTGCAGCCGCTGCTGGAGAACGCCGTGTATCACGGCATCGAGTCGCTGCCGGAGGGCGGCAGCATCCGTGTCGAACTGCATCGCCGCGGCGATGACCTGTCGATCAAGGTGGAGAATCCCTGCACCGTGCGCGAGGCCGTGCTGCACACCGGCAACCGGATGGCGCTGCAGAACATCCGCGAGCGGCTGGAGTTGCTGTTCGACGTCGAGGCGCGCTACCACGTCGAGCAGGGCAAGGACTTCTATCGTGTCGAGATATCGCTGCCTTATGTGAAGGAGGGAACTGCATGAGCACTGTCGAACTGGCCCTGCGCGTCTTCATCGTGGACGACGAGCCGCCCGCGCGCAACCGCCTCCGGGACCTGCTGCACGATTGCAGCGAACAGCTGCCGCTGGAGGTCGTCGGCGAGGCAGGCAACGGGCAGGAGGCGCTCGACAAGCTGATGGAAACCCCCGCCGACGTGGTGCTGCTGGACATCCGAATGCCTCAGATGGACGGCATCGAACTCGCCCAGCATCTGCAGAAGCTGCCAAAGCCGCCCGTGGTCATCTTCACCACCGCCTACGATTCCTACGCGATCAAGGCGTTCGAACTGCGCGCCATCGATTATCTGCTCAAGCCCATCCGCTTGGGCCGATTGTTCGAGGCGCTCACCCGCGCGCGCCAAGCCGTGCCGGTGCAGACCGAGGTGCTGCGCGACCTGCTGCCTGAGCCGCGCAAACACCTTTCCATTCATGAGCGCGGCAAGATCCACCTCGTGCCCATCGAGCAGGTGCTGTTCCTGCGCGCCGAGCTGAAATATGTCACGGTGCGCACCGCCGAGCGGGAATACCTGCTCGAGGAATCGCTCACCGCGATGGAAAAGGAATTCGCCGCGCGCTTCGTGCGCATCCATCGCAACTGTCTGGTGGCGAAGGATGCCATCGAGGGGTTCGAGAAGGGCGGCGGGGAGGAGGGAGAAGGCAGCGGGTGGATGGTGAAGCTGAAGGGGCTGGATGAGTTGCTGGCGATCAGCCGGAGGCAGCAGCATATCGTGAAGGAATTCGGCTGAGCCTTAAACATGGCCGTTCGCCCTGAGCCTGTCAAAGGGTGAACAACAAAGTCAAAACCGCCGGGGTTGCCCGGCAGCAAGTTACCTTTCTTGTCTTGCCCGGAATTATGTAGCAAATGCACATTGACTAGAATCAAATAGTTACGTGCGTATTCATTGACTAACTTTAACCCTAACGGGGCACCAAGCCCCGTTAGGGGCATGGTGTCTCTATTTCAAGGAGAACACCATGATTACTCGCAATAACAATCCATTAATTTGGAAAGCAACTTCACCTATCCCGCCTTCTATGCTGCCATATTTTGTAGCAAGGGTAGCTGAAGAAGGGGGGAACTACCTCACCATCAATGGTGACGCCATCAACGTTCATGAGGCGCTTCGATTCAAAGCCATAGTGGACGACGAAGTTCTGAATGCGCGAATGTTTCTCGCCATGACGGACATTCCAAGCAAACGCAGTGAAGCCATAGCAGGAATGAGGATGGCTGCATTTCGTGCGGGGCAGCATTACCGCAGCTATGTTCGAAACTTGAATTTGACTGAAAATCCACTCGGGACACCTCTGTTGTTAAGTTCGCATCAAGATCTTGATGAACAGTTCAACCGAGGTTTTTCTTTCAATCCATTTGCCGAACGCGACTATAACTAATTGGGGGTAACCCCAAAGTGATTGCGCAAAGTCCTTTACAGTAAGGCTTTGCGCGATTTTTAAAGCAGATGGGGCACCGTACCGTTATGGTCGGTGCCCTTTTTGTTTCCAATGATTGCGGCGCACACAGAAAAATACTTGTACTGCTTCCATGCCTCTCGATTTCCAACTACATAAAGTCGCCGTTTTGCACGGCTTGCGGCCACGTTTAGTAGATTTGGCTTTTTAGAGGCCCACTGCTTGGCACCAGGCTTTGATGGATTCCCGCCAAGAACAAGTATGACGACCTCCGACTCCTTCCCTTGAACTGTGTGTATTGTTCCTACTTTAACTTCACCGAATCGGTCGGCAATTTGTAGAAGGCGCCTTACAACAACTCTGAAAGGAGAAATCAGGAATATCTCATTTGTTGGAATCCCAAGTTCGATCAACTCACGAATTAGTTCTTCAACTTCTTGTCCTTCAGCGGGAATCCAGTGCCCTTCTGACTCCTGACTGACTACATCGATCCAGGTGCTTTCTGGTAAGTCAATTGGTTCCCTTGCAGATGTACCGAACACCATCAGTCCGTCATAGGCGATTTTGTTGGATATGTCGAACATTTGCCTGTCGCAACGCCGGTGTACACGCAATGGCGAGCCCACCCATAGGGGCCCATCTTCCCCATTCACATATGTTCCAAGTCGATTTATTCGATCAGCTAACTGTTGGACTGATGTCTTTCCCGGCAACCAAGTCTCTTCAACGCCATAATGTTTTCTCAAAGCCTGTTGGACTGTAAATGGAATTGTAACGACCGGCTCAAGTTGAAGCGGATCACCGACCACAACCGAGCGCTTTGAACGCCAGATTGCTCCAACAGCGGCTTGTGGAGCGGCCTGTCCTGCTTCATCAATCAGAAGCCAACCAAGAGCATCTCGCCCTAGGTGTGTAAAGAGACGATCAAAAGAAGCGAATGTTGTGGAGATAACGGGGATAACAAAGAAGAGGGTTGCCCACGCCGATTCGATACCTTCAGGCGATGCCGCTTCAGGGACGGCACCAGATAGCACATCCATCGCACCTTGCAGATTTTTTCGCATAGTGTCGGCATTGGCGATAAGAAACAGCTTGTGGAGAGCCATCGCCGAAAGAAATACCTTGGCGCGCGCCTTATCCCATTCTGGGTCAGACCAAGGAGATGATCGCTCCCTTCCATCTTCATTTTCTTGCCAGTTCCAATGGGTTGGGAAAGCCGCTCCAAGATTTTCCTGTGCAATCTTGAGAGCTGATCGCGCGGCTTCCTGCGATTCGCGCTTTTGCTTAATCACTGCAGCAGAACGCCCAATTTCATTGTCGAGCGACGCAACTTCCTGCTGGCTTTCTTGTTTTGTTTTAAATCCAGCTTGACGTTTGCGCTCCGCAATTTCGACTCCGCTTTTTAATCGATCATCTGCCTTGCTCCATTCACGAAACCTCTTCCCAAGCGAAAATATAATTTCTATGAATCCTGGACGCAGGCGATGGTTATCAAGCCGATCCTGCTTTGCTTGAACTAAGATCGCATCTAGTTCATTTGCACGATCAATTGCATCCTTCAGCCGCCTGCTAGCATCCTTCTGCTTTGCTACCAATTCAGAAAGTTTGCTTTCCAGTGATGGAATTTCTTGTAGAAGGGAAAAGTAATCTAAGTAGGCTTTGTAGATAGCTGCGCGTTCTTCCCGTATTTTCTCCTCAGCGGCCAATGCGTCCTTAAAGGTATTGGCCGCTTGCTCCCAATCAACATGTTGGCTTTCAAGCTCTTTTAAGCGAGTGAGCAATCCACTCTCTGGATTGAGCGACTCAGAGTTGGATGTATCATCGCTGCTGTCGTCCGCTTCATCTTTTTTGCCATACCAGAACTGGGATACGAACTTGCCACGGTTAGTTTTGTTTCCAAGCCGAGCTGCCACCATAGCCCAAGCAGGTTGACCAATAAGCCGGTAAGCAATATCGGGAAAATATTCAATCTCATCTAACCACGAAGGATCGATGGCATCAATTCCGGGGATTTCCAATGTGATGTTTTCAACGGCACCGTTATTGTAGGAGGCGACAACAATTTCGAAACCTTTGAACTCATCCTTCCAGAGAGAAATAACCCTGTTGTAGCCACCAGTTTTCCAATGTTTCTCACTACCGGTAAATGCTTGGCCAGGTGACCTTAACTCAGATAATCGCCTTGCCCGCTCCACCACGATGGATGCAACCAAATCTCGCAATAGCGTTGTTTTTCCTGTGCCAGGAGGCCCGTTTACAGAAAATATGCCAGCGCCATTCATTAACTGCTGAACAGCTGAGTTGACGGCAAATTGTTGGCTGAAAACTAGGGGGTGATGTCCTTTGCTAGGCCACCTTCCAGAGGGAAACAGCGATGGCGAAAGATGTTGGAACAATGTATCAATCGATTTCCTTACATCAATTCGATTATCGGGATTAACTTGATCATCAGCAGTAAGGAACGTGCTAAGCCCTTTGCCAATATTCCCCTTCCTGATCTCGGCTGCAACCTTGCCGATATCTTTTACAAAAAAACTGTTGAGAAAATCCTGATCGTCAGTTGAATATTTTTTTCTGGATGCGACTAGCCCTACTCTAATCCGTATTTCGAGATGGTCGGAGTCAAAGAGATTCGAGACTCCCAACTCATTCACAATTAACTGCGTCTCTGTGATTATGTCGTTATATTCGATAGAGCGACCAAGGTTAAATCCCTTTCCCTTTAGCTCCTGTCCCCGTTCATCATCATGCGAGATTGCACAGCGCTCCGAAAATTTATTGAGGACACCTGACTGGCAACTTTCAAAGCCTTCAAGCCATGACTTACTACCGGGGCCTGGATTTAGCGTCCTGGCTGTTGCCCATACACATGTAGAAAGCACAAACGAATCAAATAACGGCCTGCCGTCATCAGTAACTGAAAAAGAAAATAAGCAGTTTTCTCCATCCGTTCGTTCATCAAAAGATTCCGGGTCTTTGCCGAGCTTATCCTCAAGAATGGTTTTAACTTTCTCAAGCTTGAAAATGCCGCAGTAGATTTGAAACCTTCTAGATCTGGCCTTTGGTGGATACTTTCGCTTTAGGGGATGTGATTCGCTCCATGGCATCGGGCGGTTCTCAGCCATCGAATAAACTGGCTCACTACGATCATTGGGTGCAGGGCGGGGAATATTTTGCGGCGAAAAAAGCTCAATGGCGCGCCAATAATCAAGAATGGCTGCCCGGGTATTGTTGCCTGACATATTATTCTCTGCCTAATTGATTATGGAAAATCCCGCCAAAGTTGGGCATTACGCAACCTTCCTAAGTTAATGGCAATACAGACGCAATGTAAGCGCTTCGTGTGGTCAGTATATGTTCTGTGCAAGCTAGTGCGTCTTTAAATAAGATGCGTTTTCGCAATTATTTAAAAACTTGGTTGAATATGAGCACGCTGCGTCCGTGACGGGTGCAGCAGCATGAAACTTACGACCTTACCTAAAGTGAGTGTTGCTGAAGCGTTTGAGCTTCATATTTGGGTCAAACTTAACCTCGAACATTTCTGGATCGTTTAGATAAAGCAGCACAAGCACATGTCCATTGGTGGATGGCATAGAGTGTTCAAGCACTTCATATTTATCCGCATCTTCATTTTCAAACCAAGTTTCTCCAGGCTGCTTACCGAGGTTATTGCAAAGTTTTCCTTCATGTAAAACATCATAGGCAAAGCTGTCATCGTCAAGCTGGCTCCTTAACCACCATCTGCGGGGCACATGGGGAGCCCTGATTTGCCACCTAAGCCCTGCCTTTGTATAGCAAGCTACGATCACAGGAAGAGTATCCAGGGTTGCTAACCTTATAGAGACTGCCTGAAGGCTAACCTCAAATTGCTTGGCTATCTCTTGAAGATGATGCAGCCCTGGTTTGTTTAGCGCCCTAATTGCTGGACGAAATATGGAGGTCGGCATCAACAAATGGGATGCGAACTCATCGGCTTCCTTCTCAAACCGAATATCCGCATTGTAGTTTTGCACGAAATCATCAGCTCGACATCGAAAGGACTTGCCCCTATGCATCAACCAATGACCAATCTCGTGAGCTACTGAGAACCTCTCTCGGCCGCGACTGGATGATGGTCTGACTGTTGCGATGGCGTTGCTTCCAACTCCAACTAGAGTTGCCTCACAACCATCGAGCACTTCATATAGAACGTCGATACCACTATCAAAGGCAATAGCCTCGACATCAATATCAGATGCAGAGGAAATTCCTAACTCATCAATTAGGTTTTCGGCTCTTTGAGCAACATTACTAATTGCCATTATCAGAGGTCAGATTTCTTGATTTGATTTGATGAAGTTGGCTGTAAAGCCTGAGTATGTCTTCGTTCGACATTTCACCAAGTGACCTTGCTGCTAATGTAAATTGAGGGTCATTCATCGCCGCCTCAATAAAAGCTCGTGCCTCACTTACACTAACTAGCGGAGTGACTTGAGCTACCGATGCTTTCCTCTCTGATATACCGGCCTTTGCTGCGGCCATACGTCGGCGACCTGCTTCAGCTTTGGCATTCGCTATCATTGCCAAATTCTCGGATCTCAATGTATCAGGACTTTCCCCCTCAAGAATGTCCTCATCGGACATTTCAAGCAACTCATCGAGTTGCATCTGGAGGAACATGGCAAGTTCATCAGACTTCACAGTAGTGCTCACTTGTAGTCCTCCGTCATGGACTCTAGCCGCCGCATCAACCTCTTGCGTGCCGCTTCGTATCGATTCATATCCCACCCCAAGTATTTGGCCGCATCTTTACCCCTCAGCTCCAATGACCAAGCAGTCGCAACATCCTGAAGGTCTGCATCGTCCGCAACAAGCGCCTCTATGGCCGCAAAGCTCCTTCTTGCCAGCAAGATACGCTCTGGGGTCACTTCATTCGTTGGAATCACAACAGCGGTGGCTTCGTCATCATCCATAGATTGGGACATGGCCGAAACATCCACATGATGGTCAATGGCACCTGTTTGCTCGCGCTCCCTGCAGTTTGAGGCCTCACTGTGCATTGCGCTTATCACGACCGTAACCGGCCGGACATTCCTGGGAAAAACGCGGTTACCCATCAGCAGTTTGGTAAAAGTTTCCTGCATTAAATCCTCTGCAGAAAGATATACCAGGCCAAGTGCATAAGTACGCGCCATGATCTTAATCCGCCGAATATCCGCAGCGGACAGATTGGTTAGTTCGGTCTCGACTTCTATACGACTTAGATTCATATCAACTGCGGCCCCTTCGAATCCTGTTCATTAAGACTGCGTTGTTTGGCATTGCGGACGTGAAAAAAATATTTTTTTAATGTCCGCAGAATAAGCGTCGCCAGTCTTACTTCATAAGCGGCAAAGTTTATCGGCGATGCTATTCCACCAAGCCTCATAGCTCAGTGGAATACTGAAGTAAAAAATCCATAAACTCAAGCGACTAATAAAGAAGTGCATTCTGCAATCAATTATGGAGAAACCAAAAAATGAGCACCAAGAATGAAGATAGCCACGGCAAACACGATGAGCACAAAGAAATAACCATCGTCATCAACGGCACCGAAGTGGTAGTCCAGAAAGAGCGCCTAACGTTCGAGGAAATTATCGCACTCGGGTTCGAAAATCCACCAACAGGCGATGGGGTGCAGTTCACCGTGCAGTATTCTCGTGGCCACTCGGACAAACCAAAGGGCACCTTGATTGAAGGTCAATCTGTACAAGCTAAAGAAGGGATGGAATTCGATGTCACGCCTACTAATCGCTCGTAGTGCCGATTTGCAAAGACTGCAGAACGAAGGGTTCGATCTCGAAGTTCGAGCCGGTTATCTGCTGATTAAAGATGTACCGTATGCGACGGCAAATCGTGAAATCAAGTACGGTACGCTGATTTCATCCCTCAAAGTCACTGGGGATGTAACGGATTGCCCAGATACCCACGTTGCTTATTGGACAGGAGAGCACCCTTGCCATAACAATGGTTTGATAATTAACGCCATTGCCAACTCAAGCCCGGCACAGAGCCTCGGCAACGGCATACAGGCGGATTTTACGTTTTCAGCCAAGGCTGCATATCGTGATTACCACCACAAGATGACAACCTATATTGGCCGTATTACTGGGGAAGCCCAGGCGATTAATCCCGCCGTTTCAGCACAGACCTTTCCTGTCATAGCTACAGAAGAGGAGGAGTCGGTCTTCAAATACCTCGATACGGCGACTACCCGTGTCGGTATAGGAGCGTTCAACGAACGCTTTGCGAATCAGCGTGTCGGCATTGTGGGATTGGGAGGAACTGGCTCATATTTGTTTGATTTAGTGGCCAAGACGTGTGTTAGGGAAATACATCTGTTCGACGGAGACGTATTTTCCCAGCACAATGCCTTTCGTACTCCGGGAGCGCCATCGATCGATGAGCTAAGGGCGAAGCCAAAGAAAGTAGCTTACCTTGCCGCCAATTACGGAAAGATGCGGCGCGGGATACACGTGCATGATAATTTTCTCGACGCCTCAACAGTAGAAGCCTTACGCGGACTAGATTTTGTGTTCTTGTGCCTCGACAGTGGCGCTGCCAAGAAGGCCATCGTCATGGCATTGATGGCAGGTGGGATACCTTTCATTGAGGTGGGTATGGGCATCGTACGGGGCGAGGATAGCCTAGCGGGCTTGATGCGGGTAACTGCCTGTACAAATGAGGTCCAAGAACAGGTTGTAAAAAAGATGAATTTTTCGGATGGGAATCGAGCTGAAGACGATTATTCAACGAATATACAGATTGCCGAGCTCAATGCTATGAATGCCGCATTGGCCGTCATTCGGTGGAAAAAGCTATATGGCTTCTATCGTGATTCGTCACGCGCATATTCCTACGGTTATTCGATAGCGGCCAATGAAATGGTAAATGAGGATGAAGCATGACAGCTCAAAGCAACCTGCGGCATGCCTATGTTGAGTTTGTCCCCGCAAAACTTGAGCCAGGCATCCTCTACATTTCAAAAAAATACAGAACCGCATCGCACCTTTGCTGCTGTGGATGCGGACTAAAGGTGGTTACACCGTTGAATCCTGCAAAGTGGAAGCTGACCGATCATGGACATACCGTATCTTTGTTTCCATCTATTGGAAACTGGAGCTTTCCATGCAGATCGCACTATTGGATAGATCACAGCCGTATCAGATGGGCTGAAGAAATGTCTGAAAGACAGATTGCCAACGTGCGTAGAGCCGACCGGATGGATACCGAAAGGTATACCACTCGCATTACGAGTGTATGGTCACGATTCGGTGATTTGTTGAAGCGCTGGTTTGGAGGAAACTGATAAAGCAACATTGATTCAGTATCTAACTCGAAACACGCATATTTGACGCACTACAGGAGTTGAAAGCATGGGAAATTGGGCAGAAAGAGCGGCCGCCAATATGCTGCATTTATCCAGAGCGAAAACGCTGGCGGCGGCAATGCGTGAGTGGTCAACCACAGGCGGTTATGAAGATAGCCATAGCATTGATGAAGTCTGCGAGCTTTGCGAGCACGAAGGCCTGCGTTATCAGTACGAAATCGAGAATTCCCAAACGGGACATGCGCTATGGGTTGGCTCGACATGCATTACAAAATTCGTGCCCCTATATGAGGGGGGGCGTGAAGTCATCGGGGAAGAAGCGAAAGCTAATTTGCTTCGGAGGCGACAGGCCGAGTATGCGGCAAGCTCTAGGGAAGAGCGTGCATTTTCATTGCTTCGTACACTGGCCGCAGTAGACCCCACCCGGTTTGCGCAATCCAGCTGGGAAGCGAAGTGGAAGTTGGGCTACAGCGCAAGGCAAATGTTGATGCTCTCCGTTACTTGCAAGGAACATTCGCTACCGTTCAGTGCCTCCGATTTTAGGATCAATACGAGGAAACAATCTATTGTTCAGCAAGTAAAGGCTTTACAGCCTTGGCAGTATCGCCGTCTGCGGGCAGCATTGCCTGAATCAAGACGTGCTGAAATTGATGCTTTCTTCAGAAGTCAGCTGAGGACAGGCTCTTAGGAAGTCGGTCGGAGATCGCCCCCACCCCATAAGTCTGTATCTGCTATCGAATCCTAATAAAAGCATTTACTACGGAACGCAAAGACAGAGAGCGTCGATTTATCGCTTTTAAGAAAAATAACGCTTTGGAAAAAAGTCGAGATAGGCAGAATTTGTTTCTTAACGAAACGAATTCAGGATGCCACAGCACTTTCTCTTATCAGCCCAAGCCAGGACGCTTTCAGCTCGTCAGGTGTTTGCCTTGACTGATGATGAGGCATTTGCCTTGTTTCGGGAGGTGCGTTGGGGCAAAGGCGAAGAAGTGGCATGTCCGGCGTGCGGGGTGATTGAAAAGCACTACTTTAAAGCCACTCGTAAGCAATGGTGCTGCCGCGACTGCAAGCACACCTTTTCTGTAACTAGCGGAACGATCTTCGCCTTCCACAAGCTGCCGCTGAAGGTGTACCTCGCGGCCATCGCTATCTTCACCAATGCAGTAAAGGGCATTTCCGCTTTGCAGTTAAGCCGAGACCTTGGCGTTCAGTACAAGACAGCTTTCGTGCTGGCCCACAAGATTCGTGAATCGCTGATGGAGCAACGCGAGATGGGAATGTTGGAGGGCGAAGTCCACATGGATGGAGCCTATGTCAACGGCCATATTCGACCCAAGAACAAGAAGAAGGATCGCATCGACCGCCGCCTGGCGAAACACCAGAAACCCAGCAAGCGGTGCGTGTTCGTCATGCGCCAGAAGCGTCAGGAGCTGGATGCAGGTGCTAGCAAGACACTGACCTTTGTGTTGAAGGGCGAAAATCAGGAGGACGTGGGCAAGCTCGCCGCAGCGCATATCCAGCCCAGTGCCACGATCTGCGCCGACGAGTCGAATGCCTACGACCCGCTGCATGCCAAGTTCAATACCCGCCGCGTGAATCACAGTGTCGAATACAAGGCCGATGACGGCACCACGAACAATCTGGCCGAATCCTATTTCGCCCGCTTCCGCCGCATGCAGTACGGCCAAGTCCACAAGTTCGGGAATCTGTATCTCGCCAACTATGCCAATGAGGCGGCCTACCGCGAGGATACGCGCCGCTGGGCGAATGGCAGGATATTCACGGACATCATGAAGAAGTGCGCCCGCACGCTGACCAATCGTGATTGGTGCGGCTACTGGCAGGGCAACAAGCGGCAGTCGGAGCGACTGGCGACCTAGGCAATCTGCCAAATCATCGGGCCGTTGCCGACACACTTGACCCGCCCGAGCATTTTGATGAGCTTCTTCCGCTCAAGCCGCTGGGCTGCACCATGCACCATTTTTAACATCCAGTCCCATTCCTTGGGGCCATCAATACGCAGCTTTCTTTCCGCGACGATCAACTCGCCGAGCTGACGGGTGGAGAGTGGTTCGCCCGATTTTCTTAGCGTTTCCAGTACCAGCCGTCCAATTTCTCCATGCTCAAACCACGGATTGACCGTGTACCTTGCCTTGGCTTTGATACGGCGAAGATCGAAGTCAGGATCGAACAGCTTGATTGCATTGTCGAGGCTATCGACGGCTGCTTGCAGTTGCTGAACTTCCTCCTGGCGCTCGGCAAGTAGTCGTCCAAGTTCACTGCGCTTGGTCACAAGACCAGATATGACGGGAGAGGTAGCCATGATGCACCTGTTGCAAATTGAAACAGGTGAGATTGTAGGTGTGCTCCAGCGGGGAGTTTTGTGCGGCTGCTACATAATTCCGGTCTTGCCAAGAAAGGTAACCCAAAGAAGTCGCCCCCGGTTTGCCGCCGCTGCGCGGTTCCCTGCGTTGTTGGCTACGACATAACCTGAAGGTTAGTCTCCGCCGCAACAAGCCGCTAGGCGGCGTGTTGTCGACTGGTCAGGCGGCTGCGGAACTCGCGCTACGCGCTCAAACATAGCCATTCGACTAAGCTGGCGTTTTTTGCCAGCTTAGTCGAATGGCTATGCAGAGCACCTCACTAGTCGTGTTATGCACTTCAGCATTTTTCTAACACTTGGGCGATTTTTATGATTTCGTCCGCAATTGGTTGAATCTCATACCTAGTTCCGAGACTCTCAAAGACTCCAACGTCTATGTAGTAAGCGCGGAATACATGGAGCGGAACTCCGCCAGTGTTAGGAGAGCCGCCTACGTAAAATGGAATCACATGACCGGTGACCGGTTTATCCCACAAGTAGGTATCCAGCTTCTCGTCAAAATGCTCTAAGAAGTCCCTGAGCCTCTTGTCTTCCAGTGGACTGTTATCTCCGATGCAGAACCTCGCCCGTAGCGTCTTTCCTCTTTCGGTGTGAAGGTTGTGTTTTCCGTCCCGCACCGGCCAGAAATAACGACGAATTGCAGCTGCATTTGTAACCAAGTTTTCTAGATGGTCTAGTACTGCACGGCTTAATTCTGCTGTCTGATCGAAGTTGCCTTGAGTGTCATTCGTCATCTGAATGTAGTCGGCGAGATATTCAATCGACTGCATTGCGGATGAGCAGTGAGGCCTTATGGCTTCGACATAGAAGGCGTAATACATCGGCAATACGCCTCCGTACTCCTTGATTGCTGCTTCTCGATTTTCTTCAAGCATAACGTTGGAGGTAAGGGAGCGTCTGGAGGCGGTACGCCGGAAGACGGTCCCGCTTGACCGAAGGGTTGGGCGACAGCATTTTATGCAACCCAGCCAATTTCTGTGATGACCATGTAAGTGAAGCCATAGTCGCTAGGTGTCCTATACGAACCTTTTGCACCTATAAGATAACCAGCGATAGAGGTCATTTCCCAACCATCGACCTCATCCGCTTGCCAAGTATCTGTAGCGAGTTGTTCGATGTCATTGTCAATGCCGTACTCTTTGACATACGACATCTTGCATGTGACCTCATGTAGAAACGAGTCATTTGCCCATGACCACAACCAAGTTCCTGATCGAGATGAAACTGACCCAACGAACTGAATTGAAGCGCGCACACGAGAGCCGGAGGAATCCGAGAAAATTAGACTTGCAGCATCTTGATCCCAGTCATACCTTGGCCAAACGTTGAGCTGATATTCAGCCCTTAGTTTTTCTTGGCAGTTCGTCATGTACTGGTGGGCCTCTGTAACCAGTTGCCGATATTTCTCTGTTATTTCCAAAACGCCCCCCTGCATGATGCCCAACGTAATGTAGACACCGGCAAAGGTGTATATGCTGGGACGGGGTGCATAACTTGGCGCATGCTAGGTCCTAATTAATTGTTTGCTTGATGATAATCAGTTAGTGGTTGTTGTGGTGTGCTGAAAACACACCTGCTGTTCGAATGCTCAGTCACCTTCGATGAGAGGCGCATCGAAGGACCAGTTCTCGATTGTTGCGCAGTGTTCCAGCATTCCTGCCAGCAATCAATATGCCGAACGGCCTAGATATTTTCTCCAAAGGGGCAGCTTGCTGCCCCTTTGCGGTTTTGCATTTTGCTTTTTATCCCCTGTGCGCCGCTGAGTAGCGGAGGCTGGTCAGGGGTAGTCGGCGAGGACTGTCTGAGCGCGAAGCGCGAGTTCCGCAGCCGCCTGATCAGTCGAGCAACGCAGGGAACCGCGAAGCGGCGGCAAACCGGGGTCGCCTTTTCTTTGGTTTCTTTCTTTTGGCGACGCAAAAGAAAGAAACTTGCTGCCGGGCAACCCCCGGCGGTTTTGGTTTTTGAGAGACAGTGGACTGTGGCTCCGCTCAGTTCAGCGCGATGAACTGCTTGCGGAAGCCGACGACCTTTTGCAGGTACTGGCGCGTTTCGGCGTAGGGGAGGCTGGAGCGCAGTTTGTCGTAGACGGCGGGGGCGCTCATGCTGTTGATCTGGTCGAGTGCGAGGTCGCGGTTCTTCGACGAGCCGCCGAAGGTGCGCAGGACGTTGCCGGGGCCGGTGTTGTAGGCGGAGATGACGCAGTATTCGCGCGAGACCAGGTCGGCGACGTCGTCCAGTTCGTCGAAGGCGAGCACGTTGAGGTAGGCCGCGCCCAGTTCGATGTTGTTCTCGGGATCGAACAGGTATTGCTTGCTCGGCACCTGGTTCGCGCCCTTGGCGCGCTTGTAGGCGTCGCGTCCGCCGCTGGTCGGCACGAGCTGCATCAGGCCGTAGGCGGGGGCGGAGCTGACCGCGAAGGGATTGAAGTTGCTTTCGGTGCGCATGATGGCGAACACCAGGCTGGGGCTGATGCCGTAGGTCTGGGCGTAGCGCTCCACCAACGGACGGTATTTTTCGGCCTGCTTGTTGGAGAAGTTGCTGACCATGTTGAACTTCACGTAACGCGCCTGCTTGCGTCCGGCGTCAGTGGCGACGTTGCGGGTCTGGGCGGTGCCCACTAGGCCGCTGGCGAAATGTTCGGCCTGTTGCGGCGTGGAAATGGCACGGCCGCCGTCGTCCAGCACCAATCCCAGCAGATAGGGATCGCGCTCGCTGGAGAGGCGGATGGCCTTGTCCGAGAACAGGTCCACTGCGCGCGGGTCGTCGGGGGTGAGCAGGGTGGCGACGATGGCGTTGGCCAAGCTGGCCTCGGGATTCTTGTCGTCCAGCGTCTCGACGGTGATCTCGCCGCGATCGAAGTCGACGATGGCGCGCGACAGATAGCCTTGGGTGTATTTGACGTAGTGGGTGCGGTCGGGCACGCGCGCGTCCTTCTTGCCCCACTTCTTGCCCGCGTTGCCGCTCAGCACGTCCATCAGTTTCTGGAAGTCGCGCTGGACGCCCCTCAGGTCGCTGGCGAGCTGCAACGGGTTGCGCATGTAGGTGATCTTCTTGCGCTGGATGATCGCGCGCGCGGCGGCTTCCGGGCTGCCGCTGGCCGCGATCTGTGCGACGGTGAGTGCGGTACCGCTGGTGGCGACCGAAACGATGCCGCGAGTGGACTTGCTGCTGCACGAGGTGAGCAGCAGGATCGCGATTACAGAGAGGGCAAGATTGCGTATGGCCATCGTAGTCAATGCTGAAAACCGAAACCGTTCACTCCGATCCATCCGGCGTTGCTCGGGGCAGTTTGCCGAAGGATGCGAAAGGACACAAAGACCCTCTCTGCGCGCGGAAGTTCCTAGCCGCTGTTGCGCAGCCCCGTCGCGATGCCGTTGATGGTCAGGTGGATCGCGCGCTTCACCAGCTCGTTGTTGTCGCCGGCGCGATGGCGCTGCAGAAGGGCGACCTGGAGGTGGTTGAGCGGGTCGATGTACGGCGAGCGGGTCAGCAGGCTGCGCGCGAACGCGGGGTTATCCTGCAGCAGGGTGTTATTGCCAGTCACCTTGAACAGCATCTCGACCGTGGTCTCCCATTCGCTGTTGATCGCGCCGAAGATGCGGTCGCGCAGCTCGACGTCCTCGACCAGTTCGGCATAGCGCGAGGCGATGCCCATGTCGGTCTTCGACAGCACCATGTCCATGTTGGACATCAGGCCGCGGAAGAACGCCCAGTTCTTGTACATGGCCTGCAGTTGCTTGAGGCCGGCCTCGCCTTCGCGTTCGATGAACTGCTTCACCGCGCTGCCGAAGCCGAGCCAGCCCGGCAGCATCACGCGGTTCAGGCCCCAGCTGAACACCCAGGGAATCGCGCGCAGGTCTTCGATCTTGTCGGACGCCTTGCGTGACGACGGGCGGCTGCCGATGTTCAACTCGGCAATCTCGCGGATCGGCGTCGCGGTGAAAAAATACTCGGTGAAGCCGGGTGTCTCGTACACCAGCTTGCGGTACGCTGCGAAGGCGTCGAGGCTCAGCGCTTCCATGATGCGGTGGTATTCGGGCATGGTGCTGTCCGCGCCGTGGTGGTGCAGCAGCGTGGCTTCCATGGTCGCGGCGATCAGCGTCTCCAGGTTGCGGCGGCCGATCTCCGGATTGGAATACTTGCTGGAGATCACCTCTCCCTGCTCGGTGATGCGGATCTGGCCGTTCACGCTGCCCGGCGGCTGCGCGAGGATGGCGTCGTAGCTCGGTCCGCCGCCGCGGCCCACGGTGCCGCCGCGGCCATGGAACAGGCGCATCTCGATGCCGTGCTTCTCGAACACCTGCACCAGTTCCAGTTCGGCCTTGTACAGCTCCCAGTTCGCGGTGAGATAGCCGCCATCCTTGTTGCTGTCGGAGTAGCCCAGCATCACTTCCTGGGTGTTGCCGCGGCTTTCCAGCAGCTTGCGGTACCAGGGGATGGAGAACAGTTCGTCCATGATCTTGCCGCCGCCGCGTAGGTCTTCGATGGTCTCGAACAGCGGGATGATGTTGACGTGCAGCTTGTCGTTGCCTTCCAGCAGGCCGACCTGCTGCAGCATCAGCGCGACTTCCAGCATGTCGCTCACCGCATCGGTCTTGGAGATGATGTGGTTGGGCAGCGCGCCGTGACCGAAGCGCTTATGGATCTCCGCGGCGGCCTGCATGATGCGCAGTTCGCTCTGCGGAACGTCGGAATACTTCTTGATGTCGGCGAGCAGGAGCTTGCCGGCCTGCAATGCTTCGAGCAGCACGCTGCGTTTCGTCGCCTCGTCGAGGTCGGCATAGCCTGCCTTGCCGGAGCTGTGCGAGAACAGCTCGCCCACGGTCTGCTCGATGATCGCGCTGTGCTGGCGCATGTCCAGCGGTGCCAGATAGAAACCGAACACCTCGACCGCGCGGCGCAGGTTGGCCAGGCGGCCACGTGCCAGATACACCGCACCGTGCTTGAACAGCGAGTCGATCAGCACATCGAGGTCCGCCATGAACTCCTGCGGGTTCGCGTAAGGATGCGCATGCTTGTCCACCGGCGGCAGGTGCGAGATCTCGTGGCCCAGCAGTCTGGCGGTGGCCGACAGGCGCGAGTAGACCAGGATCAGCGCGCGGCGGTAGGGTTCATCGGAGCGTGCGGTGGCCTTGTCCGGCGATGCATCGGACAGCTTGCGCAACTCGGGGGTGACTTCCACGAGGCGGTCGGTCAGGCTGAGGCGCGTGCCGAGGATGTGGGTCTCTTTCAGATAATATTCGAGGGCCAGCGCGGAATGCTGCTGCACCGCATCCATCATCACGTCGTGGGTGACGAAGGGGTTGCCGTCGCGGTCGCCGCCGATCCAGCTGCCGACGCGCAACAGCGGCGGAACCTCGATGTCCTTGTCGAAGCGCGCCTCCAGCTGCTTCTCCAGGTTCGCATAGAGCTTGGGGATCTCGCTCAGGAACGTGTAGCGGTAGTACTCCAAGCCGTTCTTGATCTCGTCGCGCACGGTCAGCTTGGCGGTGCGCAGCATGCGGGTCTGCCACAGGATCAGCACGAAGCGGCGCAGCGCCTCTTCGTTGTCGGCCAGGTCGTCCGGCGTCATGTCCACTCGGTCGCGGTTGGACAGCAGGCTGGAGATGATGAGCTGGTTGTCGAGGATGCTCTTGCGCTGCACTTCGGTGGGGTGTGCGGTCAGCACCGGCGAGACCAGCGCGCTGTTCAGGAAGGACTGCAATGTCTTTTTGTCGACCTTCTTGCCCTCGATGCGGTCCAGCGCCAGCAGCAGGCTGCCATCCTTGGGCGCGCTGCCCGCCTTGAGGTGGGCACGGTGGCGCCGGTTGTGATGCAGGTCTTCGGCGATGTTGGACAGTTGCGAGAAGTAGCTGAATGCGCGCACCACGGACAGAGTCTCGCTGGGCGACAGCGCGTCGAGCATCTGCTCCAGCGCTTCGCCGTCGCGGTCGTCCTGGGTCTTGCGGAAGCGTACCGCGGCACGGCGAACGCTCTCGACCAACTGGAACGTCTCCTCGCCCTCCTGTTCGCGCAGCGTGTCGCCGAGGATACGGCCGAGCAGGCGCACGTCCTCGCGCAGCGGCAGGTCTTTACTGGAAATATCGGCGGGTGCGGAAATCAGGTTCATCACATTCATCTCAACAACGTCGGCACAAAAGCGCGGCGCACCCTATGCTAGAATGCGCCGCGCATTAACTTCAAAATATTAGGAAATCCGATGAGTCAGGCGTCACCAACTTCCCCTTCTCGTTTAGTGATCGCTTCGCGCGAAAGCGCGTTGGCCATGTGGCAAGCGGAACACATCCGGGACAGACTGCGCGCATTATACCCCCAAACCGAGGTCAGCATATTGGGTATGACCACCCAAGGCGACCAGATCCTCAATGTCACGCTCTCCAAGATCGGCGGCAAGGGCCTTTTCGTGAAGGAGCTCGAGACCGCGCTGGAAGACGGCCGCGCCGACCTCGCCGTGCATTCGCTGAAGGACGTACCGATGGTGCTGCCGGAAGGATTCGTCCTCGCCGCCATCGGCGAGCGTGAAGACCCGCATGACGCCTTCGTCTCGAACCAGTACGCGAGCTTGTCCGAATTGCCGCCGGGCAGCGTGGTGGGCACTTCCAGCCTGCGCCGCGAAAGCCAGCTGCGCGCACGCTTCCCGCACCTGAAGATCGAACCGCTGCGCGGCAACGTGCAGACCCGATTGCGCAAGCTGGACGAGGGCCAGTACGCCGCCATCATCCTCGCCGCCGCGGGCCTGAAGCGCCTCGGCCTGGGCGAGCGCATCCGCGGCATCATCTCCACCGAAGACAGCCTGCCCGCCGTGGGCCAGGGCGCGTTGGGCATCGAATGCCGCGCCGACCGCGCCGATGTCATCGCCGCGCTGCAGCCGCTGCACCATGCGCCGACCGCGGCCTGCGTGCTGGCGGAACGCGCAATGAGCCGCCGGCTCGCCGGCAGTTGCCAGGTGCCGCTGGGCGGCTTCGCCGAAGTCCAGGGCGACAAGCTGCGTATGCGCGGCTTCGTCGCGACACCGGACGGCAAGCGCATGCTGCGTGCCGAATTCATCGGCGATGTTTCCGATCCGGAAGCCCTGGGCAACAAGATCGCCGATGCGCTGCTTGCGCAGGGCGCCGGCGAGATCCTCGCCGCGCTGAATGGCTGATCGGGCGCTTGCCGGACTGAAGATCGCCGTCACCCGGCCGCGCGACCAGGCCGCGCAGCTGGCGCGGCGCATCGCTCAGGCCGGCGGCGAGCCGCTGTTGTTCCCCCTGCTGGAGATCGAGGCCGCGGAAGTCACCCCGGCGCTGCGCGAACAACTCTTCCTTGTCGCGCAAGCCGACCTTGCCATCTTCATCAGCCCGAATGCGGTGCAGTACGGCATGGCCGCGGTGCATGCCGTAGGTGCCACAGTTTCCCAAGAATTGAAGATCGCCGCCGTCGGACAGGGCAGCGCAAAGGCGCTGCGCGAGCGGGGCCTTGTTAACGTCATCGCGCCAACCGAGCGCTTCGACAGCGAGGGCCTGCTGGCCCTGCCGGAACTGCAAGACGTTGACGGATGGCGCGTGATGGTCTTTCGCGGCAACGGCGGTCGCGAGCTGTTGGGCGACACGCTCGCGGCGCGAGGCGCGAGCGTGGAATACATCGAGTGTTACCGGCGCAGCAAGCCGCTGCAGGACGGCGCTTCGCTGGTGGCGGCCGCGCCGGATGCGATCACCGTCACCAGCAGCGAGGCGCTGGGTTACCTATGGCAGATGCTGGACGAACAGGCGCGCGTGGCCTTGCGCGGCACGCCGTTGTTTGTGCCGCATGCCCGCATCGCGGAGTTGGCGCATCAACAAGGCTGGCAGCAGGTGTTGTCGACCGCCGCCGGGGATGACGGCTTGCTGGCCGGTTTGGTAGCATGGGCGGAAAAGAAAGGTTCAAGATGAGCGAGCAGATCCCACCACAAGAAAACGCCCCTGCGGAAACTCCCGTGCCCAAGCCCAACAAGATTTCCGTCGCCGACCTGTTCGAGCGCATCAGCATCACGCAAATGACGCTCGCCGTGCTGGTGGTGGTCTTCCTGTGGCAGTGGTTCGACGGGCATCTCGCCATCAGCGAGATGCGCCAGCAGCTGGCCGAGAAGATCGCCGAGATGGACGGCACCAGCAAGGCCAACCAGATGCTGCTGGCACAGAGTCAGGGACAGGTGCGCGAACTGTCGGACAAGGTGGCGGCACTTGAGGCGCATTATGCCGAGGCGCAGAACCAGCGCGCCGCTCTCGAGGCGTTGTACAACGACCTTTCGGTCAGCCGTGACGAGACCGCACTCGCGGAAGTCGAGCAGATGCTGCTGATCGCCGGCCAGCAACTGCAGCTGTCGGCCAACGTGAAGGCCGCGCTGATCGCCATGCAGAGCGCCGATGCGCGCCTGCAGCGCATGAATCGCCCGGCATTCAACGGGCTGCGCAAGGCGATCAGCCAGGACATGGACAAGCTGCGCGCGTTGCCCGACGTGGACATCACCAGCATCAACTTCCAGATCGACAACCTGATGGGCGCGGTGGACGAGCTGCCGCTGGTCTATCAGCAGCGCGCCGCGCAGGCTGCGGTCGCGCAGGCTGCGGCCCCTCAGGGCGAAACGGGCTGGCAGAAGCTGCTGCGCGAGATCTGGCAGGAGGCGAAACAGTTGGTGCGCATCGAGAATACCGGCAAAGCCGAGATTCCGCTGCTGCCGCCCGAGCAGGAGTTCTTCCTGCGCGAGAACCTCAAGCTGCGCCTGCTGTCGGCGCGCCTGGCGTTGCTGACGCGCGACGAAGGGAGTTTCCGGCAGGAGTTGAACACCGCACAGGCATGGACCGCGCGCTATTTCGATGCCAAGTCGAACGAGGGGGCCCGGATGCTTTCCGGCCTGAAAAAACTGTCGGCATCGAGCATCAACATCGAGTTGCCTGACGTCAGTGCCAGCCTGCAGGCCGTGCGCAACTACCGCCTGACGCACGACAAGGCCGCGCGATGAAGTACCTGATCTGGACACTGCTGCTGTTCGCCGCCGCGGTCGTGCTGGTCACCGCGGCTCACAATCCGGCCTATGTGCTGCTGGTTTACCCGCCTTACCGCATCGAGCTGTCGCTGACCCTGTTCGTGGTCTTGTTGCTGCTCGCGTTCGTCTTTGGTTATGGTTTGGTTCGCCTGTTGCTTGCCGCGGTGCGCCTGCCGGAATACGTGCGCAGGTTCCGCATCGAGCGCTCTCAGGCCAAGGCGCGCAAGCTGTTGGACGAATCGCTTTCCGCCTTTTTCGAAGGGCGCTATGCCGCCGCGGAAAAGGCTTCCGCACAGGCGATGGAACTGGGCGACACTTCGGCATTGCATCCGATCATCGCGGCGCGTTCCGCGCATGAATTGCATGAATTCGACAAGCGCGACGCCTATCTTGCCGCCGTCGAAGATAAGTCGGTGGGTGATGCCACCATGCGCCTGATGACGGCCACCAAGTTCATGCTCGACCAGCGCGACCCGCAGGCCGCACTGCATGCCCTGAAAGAATTGCGCAACAGCGGCGTCAAGGGGCACACGGGCGCGATGTCGCTGGAGCTGAAAGCCCGCCAGCTGGCCGGAGACTGGGACGAGGTGCTGAACGTCCTCGATCAACTGGAAAGGCGCGCAGCTATCGACGTCACAGTGGCTGCTCAGATAAGGCAACAGGCCTGGCTGGAGAAGATACGGCAGCAGGAGGATCTGGATGGACTGACGGGTTGCCTGAAGACGGTTCCGGCCGATCTCAAGCGGCGCAGCAAGGTGGCGGCCACTGCGGCTCGTGCTCTGATCCAGCATGGGGGCAGTGCGCTTGCCCAGCAACTGCTCTCCGATAGCCTGAACGCGCAGTGGGATAGCGAACTGGTGGCGCTGTACGGCGATTGCCGCCCTGCCGATGGCGAAAGCGGTGAGGTGTTGAAGCAGATCGAACAGGCCGAGAAGTGGCTCAACCAGCACCGCGATGACGCCGGTC
>DASTGP010000195.1:0-6983 GCA_035605585.1 Gallionella sp.
AACAAGCCCCTGCCGGAAAAACTGGTGGTGTTCGGCGAAGTCGGCCTGGCCGGCGAAGTGCGCCCGGTGCAGCGCGGCCAGGAGCGCTTAAAGGAGGCTGCCAAGCTGGGCTTCACTCAGGCCATCATTCCCAAAGCCAACGCTCCCAAGCAGAAGATCCCCGGCATGGAGATCATCGCGGTAGAGCGTGTCGAGCAGGCAGTCGAGCGCATGCGCTGATTTTTCCTTCCGCCGAGTTGTGTGGCCCGCCGTCTCGCGTTAAAGTGCGGCTGAAGCAATAACAATAACGAATCGGGAGCTTACGCATGGTATTGACCCTTCTGCTGGTGTTGGCGGTATTCGTACTGCTTGCATTCTTCCGTGCATCGGTTACCAGTTGGGTGCTGGCGATCATGGTGGCCGTGCCGGTGCTGGCGGTCCAGGCGCGAGTTTCGGATATCGCACTGCAAGTGGTCTACATCGGACTGTTCCTGTTCATCGTACTGTTCGGCATTCCCTATATGCGCCGCCATGTTGTAAGCGGCACCGTCCTTAAGATCTTCCGCAAGATACTGCCGCAAATCTCCGCCACCGAGCAGGAGGCCATCGATGCCGGCACGGTGTGGTGGGACGGTGACCTGTTCAGCGGCCAGCCGGACTGGAACAAGCTACGCGCGTTTCCCAAGTGCGAACTGAAGCCGGAGGAACAGGCTTTCCTCGACAACGAGGTTGAGCAGTTGTGCGCGATGTTGGACGACTGGGATATCACCCACAGGCGTGCCGACCTGCCGCCGGAAGTGTGGCAGTTCATGAAGGACAAGGGCTTCTTCGGCATGATCGTGCCCAAGAGCTACGGCGGGCTGGAGTTCTCCGCGCAGGCGCACTCTGCGGTGGTCGCCAAGGTGGCCTCGCGCAGCGGCACGGCGGCGGTGACGGTAATGGTGCCCAACTCTCTCGGCCCGGCCGAGCTGCTGCTGCACTACGGCACCACCGAACAGAAGGACAAATATCTGCACCGTTTGGCAAAGGGACTGGAAGTGCCGTGCTTTGCGTTGACCGGGCCGTTCGCGGGCTCCGACGCGGGCGCGATCCCTGACTGTGGCGTGGTATGCCGCGGCGAATTCGATGGGCAGAAGGGCGTGCTGGGCATTCGCCTGACTTGGGAAAAACGCTATATCACGCTGGCGCCGGTTGCCACGCTGGTCGGCTTGGCATTCAAGCTGTACGACCCCGAGCGGTTGCTGGGCGGCGACGTGGACCGCGGCATCACGCTGGCGCTGATTCCCGCCGACACGCCGGGCGTGCAACTCGGACGCAGGCACTTCCCGATGAATTCCGCGTTCCTGAACGGCCCGACCCAGGGCAAAGACGTGTTCATTCCGATGGACTACATCATCGGCGGCACGTCGCGCGTGGGGCAGGGCTGGCGCATGCTGATGGAGTGTCTCGCGGCGGGCCGCTCGATCTCGCTGCCCGCCAGCAGCGTCGGCGGCATGAAGATGGCAGCTCGCGCCACCGGCGCCTATGCCCGCGTGCGCAAACAATTCAAGCTGCCCATCGGCAGGTTCGAAGGCATCGAGGAACCGCTGGCACGCATCGGTGCGCATACCTACATGACCGATGCTGCGCGTCGTTTCACCGCGCTGGCGGTGGACTTGGGCGAGAAGCCGTCGGTGCTCTCCGCCGCAATCAAGTATCACGCCACCGAGCGCAGCCGCGTCGTCATCAACGATGCGATGGACGTGCACGGCGGCAAGGGCATCTGCCTCGGTCCGGACAACTACCTCGGGCGCCATTACCAGCAGGCGCCCATAGGCATCACCGTGGAGGGGGCGAACATCCTGACGCGCACCATGATCATCTTCGGGCAGGGCGCGATCCGCTCCCATCCCTACGTGCTGAAGGAGATCGCCGCATCGCATGAGCAGAACCGCGAGCGCGCGCAGCACCAATTCGACGAGGCGCTGTTCGGCCACATCAGTTTCGCCATCAGCAACGCGGCACGCAGCTTTGTGTTCGGCCTGTCCAACGGCTACGGCATCCCGGTACCACAAGGCTCCGAAACATATCGCTACTACCAGCAGATGACGCGCTTCTCCGCCGCATTCGCCTTGAGTGCGGACGTGGCGATGGCAGTGATGGGCGGTTCACTGAAGCGGCGCGAGAAGATCTCGGCCCGGCTCGGCGATGTGCTGAGCCTGCTGTATCTGTGCTCGGCGACCCTGAAACGTTTCGACGATGACGGGCGTCCCGCCGAGGACCTGCCGCTGCTGCACTGGGCGATGCAGGATGCGCTGTACCGCATTCAACAAACCTTCCTGGGCGTGATTCAGAACTTCCCCGGCTTGCCGGTGCGCTGGGTGTTGAGCGGGCTGATCTTCCCGCTGGGCTTGCGCCTGTCGCCGCCTTCGGACGAACTCGGCCACCAGATCGCCGAGCTGCTGATGCAGCCGGGTGCGGCGCGCGATCGGTTGACGTCGGGCATGTTCATCGCGAAGGACGAAAACGATGCCGTTGGGGCACTCGAGGCCGCGCTGGCCAGCACGCTGGTATGCGAACCGTTGCAGGCGAAGCTGGACGAGGCGCGCAAGGCGGGCAAGCTGAAGGAGCGGGAAGAATTGCCGCGCATCTCCGAGGCGCGCGACCAGGGCGTTATCGATGCGAAACAGGCGCTGTTGCTGGAGCGGGATTATGCGCTGAGACGCAAGGTCATCATGGTGGACGACTTCTCACCGGAAGAATTGAGGTCGAACGGCTGATGGCCGGGTTGCGCGGCAAGGTGGTTCTCATCACCGGTTCCAGTCGCGGCATCGGGCGCGAGATCGCGCTTCGCTGCGGGCGCGACGGCGCGAAGGTAGTCATCACCGGCAAGACGGCTGAGCCGCATTCCAAGCTGCCCGGCACCATCCACAGCGTTGCCGGAGAGGTGGAGGCCGCGGGCGGGCAGGCACTGGCGGTCCGGCTGGATGTGCGCGACGAGCAGGCAATCCAATCCGCGGTGGCACAGGCGGTGGAGCGCTTCGGCGGCATCGATGTGCTGGTGAACAATGCCAGCGCGATCAGCCTCGGCGGCACACTGGATATGTCCGCAAAAAAGCTGGACCTGATGTGGGACGTGAACATGCGCGCGACCTTCCTGATGTCACAGGCCTGCGTTCCGCATCTGAAGCGGGCGGCCAACCCGCACATCCTCAACCTGTCGCCGCCGCTCAACATGGATGCGAAATGGTTTGCGCCCCACCTGGCCTATACGCTGTCGAAGTACGGCATGAGCATGTGCGCGCTGGGCATGGCGCGCGAGTTCGCCGGCGACGGCATAGCGGTGAACTGCCTGTGGCCGCGTACCACCATCGCGACCGCCGCCATCGAATTCAATTTCCCCGAAGCGATGCTGCGCGCCTCGCGCAAGCCAGCTATCGTGGCCGACGCCGCCCGTCAGATACTGATGCGCGGCAGCCGCGATTGCAGCGGCAACTTTTTCATCGACGAAGTGGTGTTGCGCGAAGCGGGAGTGACCGATTTCGGGCAATATGCGGTCTCGCCGGACGTGGCGCCATACGCCGATTTGTTTCTGGATTAGCTGAAGGAAGTGTTGAGGGAGAGATGCAGGCACAACAAGACGATGTGATCACGCCGCAGCAGGCGGTAACCTTGCACGGGCTGTTTCTGGAGCGCGTGCGCCGCACGCCGGACAAGATCGCCTACCGGCATTTCCAGCATAACGCCTGGCGCGACCTCACCTGGCGCGAGATGCGCAGCCAGGTGGCGCGCTGGCAGGCGGCACTGGCGGGGCTGGGGCTGCAGCGCGGCGACCGCGTCGCCATCATGTTGCGCAACTGTCCGTACTGGATGATGTTCGACCAGGCGGCGATGTCGCTCGGGCTGGTGGTGGTGCCGCTGTACACCGTGGACCGCCCGGACAACATCGCCTATATCGTCAACGATGCCGGCGTGAAAGTGCTGCTATTCGAGTCCGCCGAACAATGGCAGGCGCTGCGCACCGTGCGCGACAAGTTCGGCAGCGTGTTGCGTTTCATCAGCATCGACAGCATCCGGAACAGCAACGATCACAGCCTGCAGTCCATGGAAGAGTTCCTGCCACCCGCCGGGCAGTTGCAGCGCGCGCAGCCCTGCGGGACGGACGAACTGGCCAGCATCATCTACACCTCGGGCACCACCGGCAAGCCCAAGGGCGTGATGCTGAGCCACGCGAACATGCTCTCCAACGCCCATGCCTGCCTGGATACGTTCGCCGTGCACGGCGACGACCTGTTCCTGTCTTTCCTGCCGCTGTCGCATACCTTCGAGCGCACGCTGGGCTATTACCTGGCCGTGATGACCGGCACCACCGTCGCCTTTGCGCGCTCCATTCCCCTGTTGTCGGAAGACCTGAAGACCATTCGCCCGACGTTGATCATATCCGTTCCGCGCATCTACGAACGTGTTTACGGCGCGATCCGCGCCAGGCTGGAAGACGGCTCGTCGCTGCGGCGCAAGCTGTTCCATTTTGCGGTCGAGACCGGTTGGGCGCGCTTCGAGCATGCGCAGGGGCGCGGGCCGTGGAAGGCGTCGTTCCTGCTCTGGCCGCTGCTGCAGAAACTGGTGGCGCAAAAGGTCCTCGACCGGCTGGGCGGGCGGCTGCGCAGCGCCATCAGCGGCGGCGCCGCGCTCGCGCCGGAGATTTCGCGCGTGTTCATCGGCCTGGGCCTTCCTATCGTGCAGGGCTACGGCCTGACGGAGACCAGCCCGGTGATCTCCGGAAACAAGCTGGAAAGCAATATTCCGGACAGTGTCGGCCAGCCGATCCGCGGCGTGCAGGTGCGCCTCGGCGAGCAGGGCGAGTTGCTGGTGAAGGGGCCGAACGTGATGCTGGGCTACTGGAACAATCCGGAGGCGACGCGCGCGATGATCGATGCCGACGGCTGGCTGAACACCGGTGATGTGGCGCATATCGCCGATACCGGACACATCTATATCACCGGGCGCACCAAGGAGATCATCGTCATGTCGAATGGGGAAAAGATCCCGCCGACCGATATGGAGATGGCCATCCTGCATGATCCGCTGTTCGACCAGGTGATGATCTTCGGCGAGGCGCATCCCTACCTGGTCGCGCTGGCGGTGGTCAATCCGCAGGGCTGGCAGCACTTTGCACAGGAAGTCGGCATTCGCGCCGACATGCCCGAGGCGCTCACCGACAGCCGAGTCGAGGCCAAGGTGCTGAAGCGCATCGCGCGCAACCTGCGCGACTTCCCGGGATATGCCAAGGTGAATCGCGTGTTGTTGTTGCGCGAGCCGTGGAGCATCGAGAACGGACTGCTGACGCCGACCCTGAAGGTCAAGCGCGCTGAAGTCGCGCAACGCTTTGCGACGGAGATCAAGGAACTTTACGATGGCCACTGACATGGACCAGCCGATGACCACGACACTCCCGCACCGCGAGCCGACCCTGCGCGTGGCGGCGATGCCGTCGGATGCCAACTACAACGGCGACATTTTCGGCGGCTGGCTGATGGGGCAGGTGGACATCGCCGGCAGCATCCCCGCCGTTCATCGCGCCCGGGGCAGGGTGGCGACCGTGGCGGTGAATTCGTTCGTGTTCAAGCAGCCGATCTTCGTCGGCGATGTGGTGAGTTTTTACGCCACGGTGGTGAAGATCGGCACGACCTCGATCACCGTGGATGTCGAGGTCTATGTGCAGCGCGATCCCGAGAACCCGACCTGCCTGAAAGTGACTGAGGCGACGCTGACCTATGTCGCGGTGGGCGAGGACCGCAGGCCGCGCGCTGTCCCGCCGGAAAGTTAGACGCATCATCGCAGCGGACTTCAAAACTAAAAATCAGGGAGAGACATTTATGGCATTCAAGAAAAAGATGATCGGAAGCTCGGTGGCGGCCGCATTGCTCGCGATGGCTGGCAATGCGGCGGCTTCCGGGTACGGGTTGCTGGAGCAGAGTGCGAGCAGTTTGGGCAACGCCTATGCCGGCGGGGCGGCGGCGGGCGAGGATGCCACCACCATCTTCTACAATCCGGCAGGGATGTCTCGCCTCTCCGGCAAGCAGATCGTGGTGGGGGCGACTGCGATCAAGCCTACGGCCAAATTCGCCGGAACGGTCACGGGCCTTGCCCCGTTGCAGGTTGCGGGCACGGGTTCAGGGGGAGATGCGGGAAGCTGGGAGCTGGTGCCGAACGCTTACTTCGCCATGGAGGTGAGTCCGCGCACGCGAGTCGGGTTGGGCATCAATGCGCCGTTCGGTCTGCAGACCGAATATGATCCTGCCTGGATGGGGCGCTTTCAGGGAATCAAGTCCAGGCTCGAAACCATCAACCTGAATCCTTCCGTTTCCTACCAGGTCAATGACGCCTTGACCCTTGGCGCCGGTGTGAACTACCAGCGCATCAAAGGCCAGCTGACCAGCATGACAAACTACAGCGCGGCGGCCTTCCAGGCAGGGGTGTTGGGTCTGGTCGGCGCGAACAGCGAGGGGCTCACTACCCTCATCGGCAGCGACACCGCATGGGGCTACAACCTGGGCGCGCTGATCAACGTCAGTCCTGCGACACGTGTGGGCGTCGCATATCGCTCGCGGATCAAATACAACCTCGGCGGGACGGTGACCTTTGCGAACCGGCCAGCCGCCCTTGCCGCCGCGCTTCCTGACCAGTCGGTCACCCTGGCGGTCACGACGCCAGACACCTTTTCGGTCAGTGCGGTTCATCAGCTCGACGACAGGTGGGAATTCATGGGGGATGCGACCTGGACCGGCTGGAGCGTCTTTCAGCAGCTCAACGTACTGAAGATGAACGGGACTTCGTTGAGCGCCCCAACGCCGGAAAACTGGAAAGATACCTGGCGCATCTCTGCCGGGGCCAGCTATCGTTATAGTAGCCAGTGGCTTGCGCGGGTCGGTGTCGGCTATGACCAGACGCCGGTCTCCGATGCCTACCGCACGGTCCGTATCCCGGACCAGGACCGCTACCAGATTGCGCTGGGCGGCCAGTAC
>DASTGP010000007.1:0-44103 GCA_035605585.1 Gallionella sp.
AGGCGGCGCAGGAAGAGACCGAGCATCTGGCGTGGACCTCCAAGCGCGTTCACGAACTGGGCGGGCACCTGAGCGTACTCAACCCGCTGTGGTACACCGGCTCGCTGACATTGGGTGCATTCGCGGGATTGCTGGGCGACAAGTGGAACCTGGGTTTCCTCTCCGAGACTGAGCATCAGGTCGGCGGACACCTGCAGAGCCATCTGGAGAAGCTGCCGCAGCAGGACGCGAAGAGTCGCGCGGTGGTCCAGCAGATGTATGTGGACGAAACCAAGCACTCGGAGATGGCGAAGGAGATGGGCGGTGCCGATCTGCCCGCGCCGGTGAAGTTTGCGATGAAAGCGACGTCGAAGATTCTTACCCACACCGCTTACCGGATTTGAACCTCGAATAACCTACTGCGCGTTCGGATTGCCGCGTTGCGCGGTGCTCGGAATCCTCATGTACATAAAGTACATTCCGGTTCCTGCGCTCCGTGCGCCTTGCACTCCAAACGCTCGCTACGGTTCTTCGAGGTTCAAGAGAGCCTTATTCCTGAATGACTTCGAAATCATGCGTCACCGCGGCGGTCGCGCCGAGCATGATGGAGGCCGAGCAGTACTTTTCCGCCGATAGCTTGACGGCCTTTTCGACGGCTTCCGGTTTGATGTCCTTGCCCTTTACCACGAAGTGCATGTGTATCTTGGTGAACACCTTGGGATCGGTCTCTGCGCGCTCGGCCTCGAGTTCCACGTAGCAGTCCGACACGGCCTGGCGGCTCTTCTTCAGGATCATGATCACATCGATGCTGGAGCAGCCACCCGCGCCGAGCAGCAGCATTTCCATTGGGCGCGGGCCGAGGTTGCGCCCGCCGGCGGCGGGCGCGCCGTCCATCACCACGGCGTGGCCACTTTCGGATTCTCCTACGAATGCGATCCCTTCAATCCATTTGACGCGAGCTTTCATATTGTTCTCCTTAATCTGATACGGTTGATCTTACTCGATACCAAAGCAGCCCGATGGCTTCATGGACGAAAATCTTGCTGTCGCGCAGGCTTTCGGCGCGCGGCAGGAAGGTGAGCAGATCGGTTCGATAGCGTGTGGAGAAGGCGGTAGGCGCTTCGACCACCTCGAAGCCAGCCCGGCGGAACACTTCGGCGGCGCGCGCCATGTGCCAGCCGTGCGTCACCAGATAGATTTTGCGGATGCCTTGCTGCTGCAGCATGCGGAAGGAATGATGAGCGTTCTCGAAGGTGTTGTCGGACGTGTCTTCCGCCCAGCGCACAGGCACGCGAAAATCCTGCTCCAGCGCTGCCTTCATCTGTTGTGCCTCGGATAGTTGGTTGCCGAGCGGCTTGCCGCCGCTCACCAGAATCGGTTTGCCGGTTGCGCGCTGCAGCCTTGCGCCGTAGCGCAGGCGGAGCAGTGTGGTTTCGCTGACGGTATCCTGTCCGGCATATTCCGGCGCACGGAAATAAGTCCCGCCACCGAGGATCACGATCGCATCGGCCTGCTGGGGCAGGATGTCCAGCGGTGCGGTGCGTGCTTCCAGGAGGTGCAGGCCGTTCTCGGCAATATATGGCGTGGAGGCGAGCCAGAGCAGGGCAAGGGCAACAAGGATCACCGCCTTGGCGGATGGTCGGCGTCGGTAAAGCAGGAAGATGCCCAGGGCGAGGATGAGCAGCAGACTCAATGGGGGTAGCAGGAAAGCGGCGATAATATTGGTGACGAGCCAGGACATATGTGCGGTGCGGTGCGGCAATGGCGCGCATCTTAACATCGCTTGTGATCTCGGTCTGCCCGGCCCCGGGATTCGGTCGATTGGCTTCCCGGTCAAAATAGCGTTTGACAGTGTCGGGGTGGCTGAAATAGAATGCGCGCCCTTCGAGGTTTACTTATTGAATTTTTAGGAATAGTGGCTATGAAAACATTTTCCGCTAAGCCCCAGGAAGTCCAGCACGACTGGCTTCTGGTTGACGCAGCAGACCAAGTGCTGGGCCGTTTGGCTGCCCAAATCGCTGCGCGTTTGCGTGGCAAGCACAAGGCAATCTACACACCGCACGTGGACACCGGCGACTTCGTCGTGGTGGTCAATGCGGACAAGCTGCGCGTGACCGGCAACAAGGCGGAAGCCAAGTTGTATCATCGCCACACCACTTATCCGGGCGGCCTGTACACCACCAACTTCACCAAGTTGCAACAGCGTCATCCGCAACGCGTGCTGGAAAAGGCCGTCAAGGGCATGCTGCCCAAGGGCCCGCTGGGCTACGCGATGCTGCGCAAGATGAAGGTGTATGCCGGTGCGGATCATCCGCATGCCGCGCAACAGCCGAAACCCGTTAACCTGCTGAAGGCTTAATCATGAGCGTGAATTACAACTACGGAACCGGTCGTCGCAAGAGTGCGGTGGCTCGCGTGTTTATCAAGCCGGGCAAGGGCGACATCGTCGTGAACGACAAGCCGGTCGATGTGTTCTTCTCCCGCGAAACCGGCCGCATGATCGTGCGCCAGCCGCTGACGCTGACCGAGACTCTGGGCAAGTTCGACATCATGGTGAACGTCACCGGTGGCGGCGAAGCCGGCCAGGCAGGTGCGGTGCGCCACGGCATCACCCGCGCGCTGATCGATTACAACGCCGAGTTCAAGCCGGTGTTGAAGCAAGCAGGTCTGGTGACCCGCGATGCACGTGAAGTTGAACGTAAGAAGGTCGGTCTGCGCAAGGCCCGCCGTCGTAAGCAGTTCTCCAAGCGTTAATCGCTGCTGTCGTATCCTGCAAAAGCCGCCTTCGGGCGGCTTTTGCATTGGGGTTTGTTGTATGATGCAGGACGTTTTTGAGGAAGATTCGAAATGATTAAAGTTGGCATAGTTGGCGGCACAGGCTACACCGGCGTGGAGCTGCTGCGCCTGTTGGCGGCGCATCCGCAGGTTGCGTTGCAGGTGATCACTTCCCGTGCCGATGCCGGCACATTGGTCAGCCAGATGTTCCCCAGCTTGCGCGGTTACGTAGATCTGCCGTTCACCCATCCCGACGAGGCGAAACTGGAGCAGTGCGATCTGGTGTTTTTCGCCACGCCGAACGGCATCGCCATGCAACAAGTGCGCGCCTTGCTCGACGCTGGCGTGAAGGTGATCGACCTCGCTGCCGACTTCCGCATCAAGGATGTGGCCGAATGGGAAAAGTGGTACGGCATGGCCCATGCCTGTCCGGATCTGGTCGCCGAGGCGGTGTACGGCCTGCCGGAGGTGAATCGCGCCCAGGTCAAACGAGCCCGGTTGGTCGCCAATCCCGGCTGCTACCCGACTGCGGTGCAGCTGGGTTTCATCCCCTTGCTGGAAGCCGGCGTGATCGAGCCGGGTAGTCTGATCGCCGACGCCAAATCCGGCGTATCCGGTGCGGGGCGGAAGGCGGAGATTCCGACGCTGTTCTCCGAGGCTTCCGACAACTTCAAGGCCTACGGTGTGGCGGGGCATCGCCACCTGCCTGAGATCAAACAGGGGCTGGCGCGCGTGAAGAACAGTCCGGTCGGGCTGACTTTCGTCCCGCACCTGACGCCGATGATCCGCGGCATTCATGCCACGCTGTACGGCAGGCTGACGCGCGACGTGGATCTGCAGGCGCTGTTCGAGCAGCGCTATGCGAACGAGCTTTTCGTGGACGTGATGCCGGCCGGCAGTCATCCCGAAACGCGGTCGGTGCGCGGCGCCAACCGCTGTCGCATCGCGGTGCACCGGCCACAGGGCGGCGACACCGTCGTGGTGCTGTCGGTGATCGATAACCTGGTCAAGGGTGCGGCGGGGCAGGCGGTGCAAAACATGAACATCATGTTCGGCCTCCCGGAATCGACCGCGCTGGACAACGTCCCCCTGCTCCCATGAGGATATGGCGGCGCGTCAAGCGCAGGTTCGGCATTTCCGCGCCGCAGCTGTCCGTGCGGCCACATATTCCGTGGTACCTGCGTTGGAGCATGACCGTGCCGTTTCTGGTCGCGTCGCTGGGACTGGCTTGGTGGGCCTACGGCAGCGGCCTTGAGCTGGCCGGTTTTTACCGCAGCAAAACGCAGCAGGAATTGACCCAACTTCGAGATCAGGTCGCCAACCTGAGTGCGGAGAATACGACGTTACACGACCAGGTCGCGCAGTACGAGCGCCAGATCCAGATCGAACAGGCCAGCAATCAGGAGGTTGCGCGCCAGCTCAAGGTTCAGGCGGACGAGAATGTCAGCCTGCAGGAGGATCTGGCCTTTTTCCAGAACCTGACGGCAACGGGTGGCAAGGAGGGCGAGCTTGGGGTGCACCGCCTACGGCTAGAGCGGGAACAGATGCCCGGCGAGTACCGACTGCGCATGCTGCTGGTGCGGGGCGGGCAGCGTGCCAAGGAATTCGTCGGCAGCTACCAATTGGTGGCCACTATCTTGGAGAACGGGCAGCGTACCACGCGCCTATACCCCCAGGAGGCGTCCGGGAATGCCCAATTCCAGCTTGGTTTCAAGTATTATCAGCGCGTCGAGCAAAGCATACAGTTGTCCCCGGATGCGCAGTTGGAAGCTGTTCAGGTGCGCATATTCGAACAGGGCACGCGCGAGCCGAAAGTGCGGCAGAGCGTGAACCTTTCATAGCAAGGAGCAGATGATGTTCAGCAAGAAGCACAGCAAGCCGCAAAACCGCATCGATACACTGATCGGAGCGGGAACCTCCATCGACGGCAACCTGAATTTCAGTGGCGGGATGCGCATTGACGGCGAGGTCAACGGCAACGTCATCGCCGCGCCAGGCAAGCCGAGTACGCTGGTGTTGAGCGAGCACGCACGGGTGAATGGGGAGGTGAGCGTCACCCACCTGGTCGTCAATGGTACGATCAGCGGGCCGGTGACTGCCAGCGAATATCTGGAACTACAGGGCAAAGCGAAGGTCTCTGGGGATGTGCATTACAAGACGCTGGAAATCCAGCTGGGCGCAATCGTTGAAGGGCGCCTGATCCACGGCAACGATGCCGCGCAGGACAAGGTGGTCGCGTTCAAGTTGAGCAGCGGCGAATAACCATTTTTTAGGAGAGAAACATGAATGCAGTGACCGAAACCCAAGATCCGCTGATTTTCACAGATAGCGCGGCGAACAAGGTAAAGCAACTGATCGAAGAGGAAGGCAACGCCGACCTGAAGCTGCGCGTATTCGTCAGCGGTGGCGGCTGTTCCGGCTTCCAGTACGGCTTTACCTTCGACGAGGTGACGAACGAAGACGACACCGTGATGAGCAAGAACGGCGTCCAATTGCTGATCGATCCGATGAGCTTCCAGTACCTGGTCGGCGCGGAGATCGACTATACGGAAGGTCTGGAAGGTTCGCAGTTCGTCATCAAGAACCCGAACGCGACCACGACCTGTGGTTGCGGCTCATCGTTCTCGGTATAAACGATACGGCGGTTGCTGAAGAACGGGGCGCTCAGGCGCCCCGTTTGCTTTATGCCGGATTGATTGAGCCCAGCACGCAGCAATGGCGCGCGCCGGTGACGGCGGGCAGGTTGGCAGGCTTGTTGTGTAATGTCTGTTGAGCCAGCCACGCAAAGGCGATGGCTTCCAGATAGTCACCGCTCACCCCAAGGTCGTCGGTTGTGCCGACGGAGCAGTTGGGTAGTAGGGCGGCAAGGCGGCTGCGCAACGCTTGGTTGTGGGCGCCGCCTCCGCACAGGTAGACTTCCCTCGCGCCAAGGCAGTGCAGTTCGATGGCCTGTGCGATCGTCCGGCAGGTCAGCTCCAGCAATGTGGCTTGTACGTCTGCCGCAGCTTCGCTTCCTCCCAGCTTGCCTTGCAGCCATGGCATATTGAACAAATCTCGGCCGCTGCTTTTGGGGGGCGGCAGCGCGAAGAATGGCTCATCCAGCATACGCTCCAGCAATTGCGGTAGCACGTTTCCGGATGCGGCCCACGCGCCGTTTTCATCGTAGGTCTTGCCGGTGTGTCGCATGCACCACGCATCCATCAGCAGGTTGCCGGGCCCGCAATCGAAGCCCGAGGCGGCGGCATCCGGCGGGAGGTTCGTGAGGTTGGAGATTCCCCCGATGTTGACGATGACCCGGTGCCTGTCCGCATGGCGCAACAAGCGGTCGTGGAAGGCGGGCACCAGAGGCGCACCCTGTCCTCCGGCGGCGATATCGCGGCTGCGGAAGTCGCTGACCACGGCGATGCCGGTCAATTCCGCGAGCAGCGCGGCATTGCCGATCTGCAAGGTATAGCCGTGTTCGGGACGGTGGCGGATGGTCTGGCCGTGGCAGCCGATGGCCCGAACCTGAGCTGGTGCCGTGCCGGAGAGATCGAGCAATCGTTCGATGGCTATCGCATACAGCTCTGCCAAGCGGTTGCCGGCCAGGAGTGTGCGGTGCAGTTCGTTGTGGCTGGGCTGGTGCAGCGCCAGCAGCTCGTTCCTCAGTGCGTCGTCAAAAGGCAGATAGTATCGGGAGAGCAACCTGGGCTGGGAATCGTTCAAGTCAGCGAGGACGGCATCGATGCCGTCCAGGCTGGTTCCCGACATGAGTCCGGCATAAAGCTCGGTAGGTTGTCCCACGAACGACTTAGTCGAGCTTGGCGAGGTTGGTGTTGCGCAACTGGTTCAGGCGGGCGACGAAGTTGTCTGCCAGCGAGCGGAAGGCGGGCATGTTGGCAGCATCCACCGGCATGGCGTTGGGCAGCGCGACGCGCAACGGATCGCGCTGCTGGCCATCGAGTTTGAATTCATAATGCAGGTGAGGGCCGCTGGTCATGCCGGTCATCCCGACATAGGCGATCACGTCGCCTTGCCCTACGCGCTGACCGCGGTACAGCCCCTTGGCATAACGCGACAGGTGGCCGTAGACCGTGGTGTAACGGCCACCCTGATGATTAATCATGACAACGTTGCCGTAGCCGTTTTGATTGCCGACGTAGGATACTACGCCGTCCGAGGTGACCTTTACCGGGGTGCCGATGGGGGCGGCGAAGTCCACACCCTTGTGGGCGCGCCACTTGTTCAGCACGGGGTGGAAGCGCGAGTTGGAGAATCCCGAGCTGACGCGCGAGAAGGCGATGGGGGAGCGCAGGAAGGCTTTGCGTACGCTCTTTCCTTCCGGCGTGTAGTAATCGCCGTGTTCGGCGTCGCGCTGGAAGTACACGGCGCGGTAGGCTTCGCCCTGATTGATGAATTCCGCAGCCTGGATGCGTCCGGCGCTTACCAGAGCGCCGTTGCTGTAGGTCATTTCATAGACCACGGTGAATTTGTCGCCACGCTTCAGGTCGTGGTGGAAGTCGATATCGCCGCTGAAGATCTCGGTCAATTGATTGGCTGCGCCTTCCGGCACGCCGGCGGCATCGGTCGCGGCATACAGGCTGGTCTTGATTTCGCCGGTGCGCACAAACAGGCGCTTTTCCAATTGGGCCGGCAACACTCGAGTCTTGAATGCATCGCCTTGTTTTTCAATCGCTATTTGCGCGCCGTTGTCGCCTAGGTAGCGCAGCGCAACCAGGCCGCCCGCAGGGGTGGTTTCGGCCTGAACTTCTTTCCCGACAGCCAGCTTGCGGAAGGATTCGGCCGCGGCGTCGGTGCGCAGAAAATTGCTGGCGGCTGCGTCCTCCACGTTCAGGCGGCGCAACAACTCGCTTACCGTGTCGCCGCGCTGAACGCGCTCGTTGCGCCAGAAGCTGGCGATGGTCGCAGGAGCTGGGGCAACCTTGGGCAGGGCGATCTCTTCGACCGCGAGCTTCGTCGAGTCCAAGCCCAGCTTGCTTTCCGGCACCAAGCCGAAAGCAGTCACGACGCCCAGCAGGGGCATGGTGGAGAGAGTGACAAACCAACGCAATTTCAATTTGCGTTCTTGGCTGAGCAGGTTTTGGGTTAACATTCGCGCCTCCTTGAGTTGCTACACGGCATTTACAACGCTTTGTTTTTTCAGTTGGTGCGCACTTTAACAGAAAGGCTTATTCCCTCAAAATCAAACTGATGGATGGGGGCTGAAAAAACTGGGCGGCAAAAAACGGCCGACGAGCGGTTGAAATGTCGGAATGAGTGGTAATTGCCTTAAAATTGGTACGAAATGATGGCTGAAATGACCCCAGAGGATGCGCTCGCGCAGATCAAGCGCGGAGCCGATGAGATCCTGATTGAAAATGAATTGAAACAAAAGCTTGCGCTGGGTCGCCCGTTGCGCGTCAAGGCGGGTTTTGATCCCACCGCCCCCGATTTGCACCTTGGCCACACGGTGTTGCTCAACAAGATGCGCCAGTTGCAGGATTTGGGACATCACGCGTTGTTCCTGATCGGTGATTTCACCGGCATGATCGGCGATCCCACCGGCAAGAACGCCACCCGTCCGCCGCTGTCGCGTGAGCAAGTGCTCGCCAATGCACAGAGTTACCGCGATCAGGTGTTCAAGGTGCTCGATCCTGACAAGACCGAGATCGTGTTCAACTCGGCCTGGATGGACAAATTCAGTGCGGTCGACCTGATCAAGCTGGCGGCCACCCACACGGTAGCCCAGATGCTGGAGCGCGACGATTTCGGCAAGCGCTACAGGAGTAGCCAGCCGATCGCTATTCATGAATTCGTCTACCCGTTGGTGCAAGGCTATGACTCCGTCGCGCTTAAGGCCGACATCGAGCTGGGTGGCACCGACCAGAAGTTCAACTTGTTGATGGGGCGCGAGTTGCAGCGCCACTACGGTCAATCGGCGCAGTGCATACTTACCATGCCGTTGCTGGAAGGCCTGGATGGGGTGAACAAGATGTCCAAGTCGCTGGGCAACTATGTCGGCATCACCGACACGCCGCAGGACATGTTCGGCAAGCTGATGTCGGTCTCCGATGAATTGATGTGGCGTTATTTCGAATTGCTGTCCTTCCGTAGCCTGGCCGAGATCGCGGGCTGGCGCGAAGAGGTGAAGCAAGGGCGCAATCCCCGCGACATCAAGGTGTTGCTGGCGCAGGAGATCGTCGCCCGTTTCCATTCGCATAAGGCGGCCGTGGACGCCCTCGCTGAATTCGAAGCGCGTTTCCGGCAGGGTGTCCTGCCCGACGACATGCCGGAGGTCAATGTTTCCGCTGCCGATGGCAGCATCGCTGTCGCCAACCTGCTCAAGCAGGCCGGTCTGGTCGCGAGCACTTCCGAGGCGCTGCGCATGATTGATCAGGGCGGCGTCAAGCTCGACGGCGAAAAAGTCAGCGACAGGGCGTTGCAGCTTTCGACGGGGGCGGTTGTGGTGGCCCAGGTCGGCAAGCGCAAATTCGCCAGAATCACGGTTCAGTGACCTGCCGCCGCGGCTCCCGCAAATGACGCTACAATCTGCCATTCTCTGCCAGGTTTGAGTGCATGACAAAAACAGCTTCATCAAGTGTCGAGCGCGAAATGGCGGTGCTGTTCGCTGATGTCAGCGGCAGCACGCGGCTGTACGAGCTGCTCGGCGACACGAAAGCGTTTGCCGCCATCAACGGTTGTTTAGACTTGTTGCGGCGCGTGACCATCGCTCACGGCGGTCACGTCGTGAAGACGATAGGCGATGAGATCATGGCCGTGTTGCCGCATGCGGATGCGGCGGTGCAGGCGGCTTGCGAGATGCAGGCTGAGGTGAGTGCGCGGCCTTCAGTGGAAAATACCCGCATTGAGATTCGCATCGGTCTGCATTTTGGATCGGTGATTGAAACGGATGCCGATGTGTTCGGCGATACCGTCAACATCGCGTCGCGCATGGCGAACATCGCCAAGAGCGGGCAAATCATCACGTCCGATGCAACCGTTGCCAAGCTCCATCCCGTCATTAAGGCCAGCGCGCGCTTGCTCGACGCGCTGACCGTAAAAGGCAAGGCCGAGGACATCCGGGTGTTCGAGATCGTCTGGCATGAGAGCGAGGAAACGACGATGCTGGTAGGGGCCACCCATGCATTGCCGGTACGCGAGTCCGCCGTGCGCCTGGTTCATCAGGGCAGTGAGCTTTTTATCAATGCCGGACGGCCTGCGGTTGTCATCGGCAGGGACGAGCAGGCGGACATCGTGGTCGAGGATCGCAGGGCTTCACGCATCCACGCCAAGATCGAACGCCGACGCGACAAGTTCGTATTGATCGACCAGAGCTCGAACGGCAGCTATGTCACCATCAGGGGTGAAAACGAAATCCAGTTGCGGCGCGAAGAGTTCGTGCTGCACGGAAGCGGGAGCATCAGCCTGGGCCACTCCTATGCCAGGGATCCCAGCGAGGTCGTGGAATTTTTCTGCCTGTACTGATCAGGGAGTCTGGCGCGGCGACACCGCAAGCATCTAGGATGCGTGCAGGACATACCAGATAACAACTCCGGTGACGGCGATTGCCACACCGACAGCGATTGCCCTGATCTTGGCGAGTGCGCGGCGTGCCTGCTCCACCTCTTCCTGCTGGCGGCGCGCTTCGGCTCGTGTTCTGGCCTCGGTCTCCTCGCGCTCGCGGCGTAACCGCTCTTCTTCCGCTAGTTTGCGCTTTGCCTCCATCTCGGCCTGTACCTTGGCTTCGGCGAGTTCCTTTTCGCGGCGCGCCTGTTCTTCTTCGGCTTCCTTCCTGCGTTTGATCCCGGCTTCCAGTTTCTGTTTGGCCTCGGCCTCCAGTTTGCGTTGAATTTCGCGCTCGGCCTCGCGTTCGGCCATCACGCCGGCCAGTTTCTTTTCTTTTTCCGCCATGGCCCCCGCCAGCTCCCGTGCTCGACGGGCCTGCTCCCCTGCATCCTTCTTGCGCTGTGCTTCCGCCTTGGCACGTGTCTCGGCGGCCTCGCTCTTGATCTCATCTATCTTTCGGGCGAGACGCGCCTTTTCTTCATCTTCCTTCAGGCGTTGGGCGTCTGCTCTTGCCTTGGTTTCTTCGGCTTCCTTTTTGCGGCGCGCCAGTTCTTCGGTCGCCATCCGGCGGCGCTCTGTCTCCTCACGCGCCTGGGCCGCAGCTTTCTCCAGTGCCGCAATGCGCAATCTGGCCAGTTCGGCGAATTGGCCGGCGGGATATTCTTCGAGGTAATGCAGGAAGTCGGCCTTGTTCTGGCTGTCCGTAATGCTCCGCCAGGATTCGATATCGCCCATGCGCGGCGTCGCCTTGAAAGCGGCGCCGTCGGTCAGCACGAGGGTCGCCTCCGCGGCATCGAACATCGCGTCCGCGGCGATCAGTGGCCTGTCCGCGGCTCCGGAGGGGAGTGTGTCGGCGGCCCGCTTGAGCGCTTCCATGAATTCCGCGGCAGTCTGGTAACGGTCGTCGGGGCGCTTGGCCATGGCTTTCCTGACCACTTCATCGATGGCTTTAGATAGGGCGGGGTTAAGCTGCGAAGGCGGCACCGCCTCCTGGTTCACCGCCTTGTGCATGATGGAGATCACGCTGCCCGTGAACGGCCGGGTGCCCGTGAGGAACTGGTACAGGACGACACCGGCAGAATAGATGTCGGTGCGGCGATCCACCGATTTCCCCATGAACTGTTCCGGCGACATGTAGGACGGCGTGCCGAGCACGACACCGATCTGGGTGAGGTGCGTCGACTCGATCTTGGCGATGCCGAAGTCCGCCACCTTAACCTGACCGTCATCGGTGATCAGGATGTTGGCTGGTTTGACGTCGCGGTGCACCACACCGCGGCTGTGCGAATAGTCCAGCGCATCGAGCAGCTGCAGCACGATACGGATGCCGTCCCGGATTTCGAAGCGCTCGTCGCGGTCGAAATAGTCCTTCAGTTCCTTGCCGTGGATGAGCTCCATGACGATGTACGCCATTTCCTCATCTTCGCCATACTCGTATATGGAGACGATTTTCGGGTGGGTGAGCCGCCCTGCAGCCTGCGCCTCGCGGCGGAATCTTCCGAAGGCCTCTTCCGCCTCCGACTTGTCGAAAGACGACTTCAGGATGGTCTTGATGGCGACCGTGCGCTGGATGAGCGGGTCGAAAGCCTCGTAGACGACGCCCATCGCCCCGCGGCCGAGTTCCCGCCAAATTTCGTATTTGCCGAGCCTGGTTAGTTCTGCCATTGCAATAGACCGTTGAGCATAAAAGAGGGATGCCTTTGCGGATTCTACACGCGGCAGAATCCGGCTTCATCCCGCGACGGTTTGAAGCCCCACCCTAGCAGCACTGCCCATCCTTCCGTTCCGCAGCGCGTTTGCTCGGTCGGACGTATCCATTCCTGCCCGCCCTGGGAGCGCAGGTCTTCGTAGATACATTGGTACTTCCCGCAGAAGGCTTTGATGGCGTTTTCGGTGGCGCCCAGCAGTTCGGCGAATTTTCCCTCCCAGGCGAGCTGATTCCCGTCATGGTGGCGCAGTGCCTTCGATCGCGCCGAGGTGCCGACCCCCTGGGTTATCTTGCTTGCGCTCAGCGCCCCGATCTCCACCCAGCCCTTGCTCAGGTAGAAGGGGGGCAATCCGTGGCGGGTGTCGTAGAAATAAGCCGGATTGTGGGGGTTGCTGAACTCCACAACGTGGTGTTCGCCGAATTGCAGGATGAGCGCATGCGTGTCGCTCTTGCCTTCGGTCAGTCTGACTACCAGACCCTTGGCGTCCTGCCTGAACTTGTGCAAGTCGAGGTTGCCGCGGATGAAGGCATTGCCGCCCAGCGCGAAGTACATGCCCAGCATGTCACCGCAATACAGCTCCCAGAAGTTCAGGCGGCGCGGATCGTCCGCGCCGTCGTCTGACAGTATCGATAAAAATCTGTCGAGCAAATGCCGCTTTAGCGAGCGCGCGACCATTTCTCGCGCCTCCGCGCTGCATTGCCATAGGTGGGCATTGCCCGCGAGCCAGGGGTTGCCCCACTGCTTGACCGAAAAGTCCCGAAGCGTGGCGCCGATCTCCTGCTTTTCGCACCGCACATGGCGGTTCAACAACAAGATCAGCGCCGCTCCGGCATGCAGCGGATGGGCGATCAGCAACAACAGCAGGCCGTCGATGTTTGCGCCAAACGAGGCGTCATCCAGCGCGATGGCATCCTTGATCTGGGAGAACACGATCTTGCGGATGATCCAGCTGTCGTTGCTGATCTCGAGGCGTTCGCGCAGGTCATCGAATACCGCGAGGTTTTCCTCGATATCCTTCAGTTGATAGGGCTTGCAGGGATCATTGTCGAGCAGGTTGTGATGGGCGGACAGCGCGGCGATCCACGCAGGATTATGGTCGGGCGTGTCGAGGCTATCCTTGCGCCGGACCAGGAACTGACGCAGCAACTCCCAGTTGCCTCGTCCTTCGGCAAGACTGTCCGTGTCGGCGGGATCATAGGAGAAGTAGCAGTTCAGCAAGCCCCGGTAGCATTTGCGGAAGGCTCGGGTGCGGTAGTAATGCCGGTCGACATATTCCAGCAGGATGGCAAAGAGCTTGTTGTTCTCGATCAGTCGCTGGGGTGGCGTGCCGAACGGTTGCGTGCAGCCATAGCAAATCAGCCGCGCCTGGCGCAACCCGGCAACGTACTGGTTTTGTTCGAATGCGCGCAGCGCGTCTGCGATACGGTCGCCGGTCGACTCGTCCAGCTCTGACGTGCCCCCCAGCCAGTCGATCAGCTTCGAGCGTTCGTGCGCAATCTGCAGCGAGTCGCCGAGGCGCATCCTGGCGAGCGCGACCTGGCTGACGTTGTGCAGGGTACGCGCTAACTGGTCGAGCGCGCTCATATCCGGCAGGTCCCGAAGTCGCCGCGCGGGATTTCGAGATTTGCCGGGCGGACTTCATCGAGGCCGAAGAACTCCAGGCGCAGTTCGATGCGGCGGCTTTCTTCGAGAGATGCCTTGGCCGAGTTGAACGAATAGCCCCCGACCAGGAAGAGCTCGCGGACCTGTTCCAGTTCTGCGGGATCCAATACATGTTCCTGCGCGGGCGGCGGGGCGAGCAGCACGCAGAGCACGCGCTGGCTGCGCTGCAGGCTCAGGTTGAGGTTCAGCAGGTAGTCTCCGCGCTGATCGGCGAATCCCTCCACGACGATGCGCTTGACCCACTTCTTGCCGAGCTCTTCGCGGGCGATGGACAACACTTCCGAGACGAAGGTGCTGAGGTACTGGGCCTGCTCGTTCGACAGCTTGGAACTGCCGGTCTCGAAGCGCGCGCGGTCGCCGAAGTCGATCACGCTGCGGTTCTTGTCGATGGAGATGCCGGGATATTGCTGGGTCGCCTTCTCGATCTTCGCCAGGATCTGGTCGATCTCATGCGTGCGTTCGACTTCCCTGCGCTCCGTTTCGGAGACGTCGTTGGTGATCGCGAGCAGCGCCACGCTCATGACCAGCAGGAACATGACCATCAGTGCGGACATGAGGTCCGCATACGAGATCCAGAACGGCTTCTCGCCTTCTTCCTTGTTGCGGTTGCCGAGTAAGATCAGTTTGCCGAGCATGGTGGGCGATTACCTAGGCGTGGCCGGCTGCGGTGCCGAGGGTGTCTTCCAGTTCCTGGATGCCTTCGCGCAGCAGTTTTACCGAGTCGGATAACGTTTGGTGGAAGTCGCGGTTGGCCTCGCCGACCGCCTTGGTCATGCCGTCGCTGAAAGACTGGTGCGCCTCACCCAGCACCTCGGAGACTCTCGCCAGGTAACTGTCGGCCTCCTTCTGCGCCCCTACCAGTTTGGCCGTGGCCTCCTCGATGCGTGTGACCACATCGCTCGACATGGCGGCTTCGCGGCGCGCCTGTTCGACGATGGCCTGCATCGAGGTCACCATGCCGGCGATCGAATCGCGCACCGACTGGTGATCCGCCAGCATGCCGCTCAATCCCTTGGATGCCGCGGCGACGGAACCGGCGGCCTGCGACAGCTGATTGGTCACTTGGGTCGACTTGTCCAGCGTGGCGGTGACGCCCTGGCCTGCGGCGGCAAAGTCCTTGGCGGCGAGGTACAGGGTATCCGCACCGTTATTCATCTTGGACAACGATTCGCCGGTTGTGCGCCGCATCGCCTCGACGGCGGCGCGCATCTCGACGGCGGCGCGATTCACTCCCTCCACGACTGCTTCGACATGGCCGCCGAATTGCCCGACGACATTCTGGCTCTTGATGGCCAATTCGTCGTGGTACTTCATGCTGGCATCCGTCGCGGAGCGGACCTGTGCGCTCAAGTTGTCGATGACCTGGCCCATGCGCTCCGACAGGTCGTCCAGCGTACTCTGCAGCTTTGCCTGCGTCTCGCCTTGCGAACCGGAAACGATCTGCCGCAACTGGTCGATGAATTCGGTCATCTTGTCGTTCATGGTGCGCTGCCGCGCTTCAGCTGAAGCCATCGCCTGCGCCAGCTGATCGGCCATTGCCGAGTTGTTGCGCTGGCCCGTGGCCTCCATGTTCGCGGCCATCTGCTCGAGGGTGACGACCGCCGCCTGCAGCGCCTGTATGGTCTCCTGCTGCAGGCCGTTGATGCCCGCGATCTGGCCGCCGAACAGGTCTTTCATCTGCTGGCTGAATGCCTGCAGGACGTTGGTCAGTAGCGTCTGGACCGCCGCGTCTTGGTCGTTGCGTACTCCCTTGAACGACTCGGCGATCTTGCTGAGCGGCTCCTTCAGCCCGGATTCAATGCTGCCGGCGATGCGGTCCCCGAGGGCGGCCGAGGCGGCATTGGTTGCGGCGATCTGCTGCGCGGAAAGTTCGGCGAGCATCTGCTTCAGTTCGCCCTTGAGCAGGGAGGCAGTCTGGTTCGAAGACGACTCCGAAGCCTTTACCAGCCGCGCCAGGTATTCCTCGCCGGCACCGCCTTCGAAGAGCGCATCGAGAAGCTGAACGATCTTTTCGACCTTCGCATTCAGGCGCGCAACGAGCAGCTTCTCGATGAAGGTGACGATCATGGCGAGCGTGATGGCCGCTGCCGACACCAGGAACGCTTCCCACACGCCGTGCAGCAGTTTGTTCAGGCTGTTGCGCACGACGATGGCGTTCTCCGACACCTCGAACGCCTGCAGACCGATCAGGAGCCCGTAAAACGTTCCGATGATACCCACGCCGGTAAACAAGCCCGGCAGGTGCTTGAAGAAATCGGTGCGCAGCGGGATGTCGACGACGATCTCCGGGCGGAAGATCGCCCCCGCCGGCATCGTCGAGCGCATGCGCGTGACGGGCTGGCCTGTGAGGGCGTCGGCCTCGGTTTGCTTGTGCAGGGTATCCGTGTATTCCTGCCAGAGATGCTCAAGAACGCCGGTCTTTTCGAAAATCCGCCCCATGTCGGCGCCCGGCTTCCCCTTCAGGACCTCCAGCTTCTTGGCGGTGGTGGATAGCCGTCTCGACAGGAGCAGGGACGGCAGGAAAAAGAAGAACAGGAACGCGAAGAGCAGGATGCCGAGGATCGCGGCGAAGACATATATATGGTGGGGGAGGCTGGCAAGTGTCGGCATTGGCTTTGCTTCGTTATATGGTCGGCGGAGCCGCAGGAGGGGTGCAGGACACCATCCGCGTCGCGTCGCGAAAGTAGCACCCGGCTAGGGTGAAGTCAATTTGGGCGCCGCGTCCGGGCGGGCTGGGTAGGGTATTCAGGGAGAAAGCAAATTGTGGTTGTGGGGGGCGGTCTGTTTTGCTAGAATCGCGCCCTCAATTTTTTGGTAGAAGGTAGTTTGTTCATGACAACCGTACGTGTTAAAGAGAATGAGCCGTTCGAAGTGGCGATGCGCCGCTTCAAGCGTTCCGTGGAAAAGACCGGTCTGCTGACCGATCTGCGTGCCCGCGAGTTTTACGAGAAGCCCACTGCCGAGCGCAAGCGCAAGCTGGCTGCTGCCGTGAAGCGTCACTACAAGCGTCTGCGTAGCCAAACTCTTCCTCCCAAGCTGTACTAAGCCGCGCCCGCGCGGGTGTGGTTGGCTCTGTTATGAGTCTCAAGCAGCAAATCAGCGATGATATGAAAGCCGCGATGCGTGCCAAGGATGCGGCGCGCCTCGGGGCTATTCGTCTGCTGCTTGCCGCAATGAAGCAGCGCGAGGTGGATGAGCGCATCGAGCTGTCGGATGCGGATGTGGTCGCCATCATCGAAAAGATGTTGAAGCAGCGGCGCGATTCCATCAGTCAGTACGAGGCGGCGGGTCGGCAGGAGCTGGCCGACGTCGAGAAGTTCGAAGTGGGTGTACTGCAAACCTATATGCCGCAACAGCTCAGCGATGCCGAAATCAACACGGCTATCGCGGAAGTTGTCGCCGCGACCGGCGCCGCCGGTCCGCAGGATATGGGCAAGGTGATGGGCGCGCTCAAGCCCAAGCTGGCCGGTCGTGCCGATATGGGCAAGGTTTCCGCGCTGATCAAGGCGCAACTCGCCAAGTAATTCCAACCCGTTGAATGTTCTTCCGGTCTGTGGCCGGGCGAGGTGTTCGGGGCAGTCGAGTAAAAGGGTGCTGACTTGATTCCAAAAAGTTTCATTCAGGACTTGCTCAATCGTCTCGACATCGTGGATGTGGTCGAGCGCTATGTGCCGCTCAAGAAGGCCGGCGCTAACTACGTCGCCTGCTGCCCTTTCCATAACGAAAAATCCCCTTCCTTTACTGTTAGTCAGGCCAAGCAGTTCTACCATTGCTTCGGCTGCGGCGCTCACGGCACGGCCATCGGCTTTGTCATGGAACATGCCGGGCTGGGTTTTGTCGATGCGGTGGAAGAGCTGGCGCGCGGCGCCGGTCTGGAGGTGCCGCATGAGCGGTCCGCGGCGGCCGAGCAGCACCAGAAGGTCGCCCCTGATCTGTACGAGGTGATGCAGACGGCGACACGCTACTACCGCGAGCAGCTCAAGCAGTCTCCCCGTGCCATCGATTACCTCAAGCGGCGCGGGCTTTCCGGCGAGATCGCGGCGAAGTTCGGCATCGGCTATGCGCCGGAGGGCTGGCAGAGTCTGGCTGCGGCGTTTCCGGATTATCAGAGCGGAAGCTTGAGCGAGACCGGGCTGGTCATCGTCGGCGACGAGGGCAAGCGCTACGACCGCTTTCGCGACCGCATCATGTTCCCGATCATTAATGTGCGTGGACAAGTCATCGGTTTCGGCGGGCGCGTACTGGACAAGGGAGAGCCCAAGTACCTCAATTCGCCGGAGACGCCGTTGTTCGAGAAGGGGCGCGAGTTGTACGGCCTGTTTCAGGCGCAGAAGGCGATCCGCGCCGCTCAGCGGGTGCTGGTGGTCGAAGGTTACATGGATGTGGTGGCACTCGCGCAACACGGTGTGGAGTACGCCGTGGCGACTCTGGGTACGGCCACCACGCCTTACAACGTGCAGAAGCTGCTGCGCATGGTCGACCATATCGTGTTCAGTTTCGATGGCGACAAGGCCGGGCAGAAGGCGGCATGGCGTGCGCTGGAGAACGCGCTGCCCCACCTGCAGGATGGCAAGCGCATCAGTTTCCTGTTCCTGCCGGTGGAGCACGATCCGGACAGCTTCATCCGCGAGTTCGGCAGGGAGGCGTTCGAGGGGCGTGTGCAGGAAGCCATGCCGCTGTCGACTTACCTGCTGCGCGAGATCAGCGCCGAGCTGGACTTGCGCGCGCCAGAGGGACGCAACCAGTTGCTGCAGCGTGCCAAGCCCTTGCTGGCCGCCATCACGGCACCTGCCGCCGCGCTGCTGTTGCGCAAGGAGGTGGCTGCATTGGCCGGTGTGAGTCAGGCGGAACTGGAAGCGTTGTATGACATCAAACCCGTCGTTCGTGAGGTGATGCGGCCGTCTCCCAAGAAGACCCGGCGCGTGCCGCCGTCCGCGCTCCGGTTGTTGCTGCAATGTTTGATTGCCCAGCCCGCGCTGGGGGCGCAGGTGAGCGGCGACTGGCAAGACGAAGGCAGTGAGGCCGAGGCCGTCTCTGCGTTGTTGGCGGTGCTGCGCGAGGCGGATTTCGGCCTGAGCGGCCCGGCATTGACGCAGATGTTCCAGGGGACGGTGCACGAGAAGGTGATGGCGGCGGCCGAAGCGGACATGCTGAGCTGGGGCGAGTCGTTCGATGTCGAGGCCGAGTTTGCCGGGCTGATGGGCAAGCTTACCGAGGAGCAGCGCCGCCGGCAGTTCCATGCCTTGCAGGCGAAAGCGCAGGGCGGGCTGGCCAGCCTCAGCGATTCGGAGCGCGAGCAGTATTTGAAGTTGTTACAGCGGTAAGTCGGTTGATGGGGCTAACCCATTAATCGGGTAGAGAAAGAGTCGGTGGAATCGGGTATAATCCGCCGTTTTCCACGCCAACATGCAACGGGGAATCGGAGAATATGGCAACACCTAAGGACAAGAGGAAGCAGGACAAGAAATCGGCTGACGTGATCGAACAGCCGGTCGTTGACCAGCAGCAGGACATCGAGGCGCGCCGTACGCGCCTGAAAGCCCTGATCGTGCTGGGCAAGGAGCGCGGCTACCTGACTTACGCCGAGATCAACGACCACCTGCCGGATATGCTCGAGGTCGAGCAGATCGAAGGTGTGGTGAGCATGATCAATGACATGGGCATCACCGTGTGCGATGTCGCACCCGATGCCGAAACGCTGATCATGACCGAGGCCGCTCCCCCCGTGGCCGACGAGGACGCCGCCGAGGAGGCGGAAGCCGCCCTGTCCACAGTGGACTCCGAATTCGGCCGCACCACCGACCCGGTGCGCATGTATATGCGCGAAATGGGTACGGTCGAGCTGCTCACCCGCGAAAAAGAAATCGAGATCGCCAAGCGCATCGAAGAAGGCCTGAAGCACATGATCCAGGCGATCTCCGCCTGTCCGGCGACTATCGCCGAGATCCTGGCGCTGGCCGCCAAGGTGGAAAACGACCAGTTGCGCATCGACGAACTGATCGATGGTTTCGTGGATAGCGAAGACGAGGCCGTGATCGGCGAAGAGGGCGACGAAGAGTCCGAGGAAGAGGCCGAGGAAGAGGGCGACGAGGAAGAGGATGAAGACGCCTCTGCGGCTGCGGCTGCGGCCAACCTGGCGCAACTGAAGGCCGACGCGCTGGCGCGCTTTGCGGTGATCGCCGACTTGTTCACCAAGATGGGCAAGGCCTACGAGAAGCACGGCTACCGCAGCAAGCAATACGACAAATTGCAGTCCGGCATCTCCGACGAACTGATGAACTTCCGCTTCTCGGCGAAGCAGGTGGACGCGCTTTGCGACACCATGCGCGGTCTGGTGGAAGAGGTGCGCCGCAGCGAGCGCAGCATCCAGGATCTGTGCGTGACCAAGGGCAAGATGCCGCGTCCGCACTTCATCAAGTCCTTCCCGGGCAATGAAGACAACCTGGAATGGGTGGTGCAAGAGCTGAAGGCCAAGAAGCCCTACAGCGAAACGTTGGAGCGCCATCAGCACGCCATCGTCGAACAGCAGCAGAAACTGCTCGACCTGCAACAGCGCGTGGGCATCCCCATCAAGGACCTGAAGGAAATCAACAAGCAGATGACCAACGGGGAAGCCAAGGCACGCCGCGCCAAGCGCGACATGATCGAGGCCAACCTGCGTCTGGTGATCTCCATCGCCAAGAAATACACCAACCGCGGCCTACAATTCCTCGACCTGATCCAGGAAGGCAACATCGGCCTGATGAAGGCGGTGGACAAGTTCGAATACCGCCGCGGTTACAAGTTCTCGACCTATGCGACATGGTGGATCCGCCAGGCCATCACCCGCTCCATCGCGGACCAGGCGCGCACCATCCGTATCCCGGTGCACATGATTGAGACCATCAACAAGATGAATCGCATCAGCCGTCAGATCCTCCAGGAGACGGGTGTGGAGCCGGATGCCGCGACGCTGGCGATTAAGATGGAGATGCCCGAGGACAAGATCCACAAGATCCTCAAGATCGCCAAGGAGCCGATCTCGATGGAAACCCCGGTGGGTGACGACGATGATTCTCATCTGGGTGACTTCATCGAAGACCAGAACACCACCGTGCCGATCGACGCGGCGGTGTACGAGAGCTTGCGCGGCGCGACCAAGGACATCCTCGACAGCCTGACGCAACGCGAAGCCAAGGTGCTGCGCATGCGCTTCGGTATCGAGATGAACACCGATCACACGCTGGAAGAAGTCGGCAAGCAGTTCGACGTCACCCGCGAACGTATCCGCCAGATCGAGGCCAAGGCCCTGCGCAAGCTGCGCCATCCTTCGCGTTCCGAGAAACTGAAGAGCTTCCTGGATAGCGAAGGCAGCTGAACCGTTTCGGGCCGTTAGCTCAGTTGGTTAGAGCAGAGGACTCATAATCCTTTGGTCCACGGTTCAAGTCCGTGACGGCCCACCAAACGAGGGATTAGCCAAGTGCTGATCCCTTTTTCTTTTATGGGATGGTTGTGAATACCGTGTTGTCCGCAAGTGCACAGCGCCGCAAGGCACGTCTCGAATCCCTCGCCGCTATCGAGTTTCCCGCCGACCTGCCGGTGGTGGGCAAGCGCGAGGATCTGGCGCGCGCGATCCGCGACAATCAGGTGGTCATCGTGTGCGGCGAGACGGGGTCGGGCAAGACCACGCAGCTGCCGAAGATATGCCTGACGCTGGGGCGCGGTGTGCTCGGGTGTATCGGCCACACCCAGCCGCGTCGCGTGGCGGCGCGCTCGGTGGCCTTGCGGATCGCGCACGAACTCAAGACCGAACTCGGCGGTGCGGTTGGCTACAAGGTGCGCTTCAACGACAAGGTGTCGGCGGATACCAGCATCAAGCTGATGACCGACGGCATCCTCCTGGCGGAGATCCACAGCGACCCGCTGCTGCGCGGCTACGACACCATCATCGTCGACGAGGCGCACGAACGCTCGCTCAACATTGACTTCCTGCTCGGCTACCTCAAGCGTCTGCTGCCGCGCCGACCCGACCTCAAGCTCATCATCACTTCCGCGACGCTGGATGCGGACCGCTTCGCGAGGCATTTCGGCGCACAGGTGATCGAGGTTTCGGGCCGTAGCTACCCGGTCGAGACGCGCTACCGTCCGTTGCAGGTCAGCGATGAAGGTGAGACGCAGGATGTTCCGCAGGCGGTGAGTTCGGCGCTGGACGAGCTGGCCGCGGGCGGGTTGCGCGGCGATGTGTTGGTGTTCCTTCCGGGGGAGCGCGAGATACGCGACACGGCTGAGACGCTGCGCAAGCATCATCCCAAAGGTATCGAGGTGCTGCCGTTGTTCGCGCGGCTGTCCGCGGCGGAGCAGGACAAGGTGTTCAAGCCCACCTCCGGCATGCGCCGCGTGGTGCTCGCGACCAACGTCGCGGAGACCTCGCTGACCGTGCCCAACATCGGCTACGTCATCGACAGCGGCCTCGCGCGCGTGAACCGTTACAGCATCCGCCAGAAGGTCGAGCAACTGCACATCGAAAAGGTTTCGCGTGCAGCGGCGAACCAGCGCGCAGGCCGTTGCGGACGGGTGATGAGCGGCGTGTGCATCCGGCTATACGAAGAGGCGGATTTTCTGCAGCGCAGCGAGTTCACCGACCCGGAGATCTTCCGCGTGTCGCTGGCCACCGTGATCCTGCGTATGAGCGCGCTCAACCTCGGCGACATCGCCGAGTTCCCGTTCATCGAGCCGCCGAGCCCGCGCATGATCGCGGACGGCTACCAATTGCTCGCCGAATTGGGGGCGATCGACGACTCGCGGGAGTTGACCAGGATCGGCCACGAACTCGCCAAGCTGCCGCTGGATCCCAAGATCGCGCGCCTGCTGCTGGCGGGACGGCAATACCATTGCCTCGACGAGATCCTCGTCATCGCCAGTGCGCTGTCGGTGCAGGACCCGCGCGAACGCCCGCTGGACCGGCAGGAGGCGGCGGATGCCGCGCACAAACGTTTCGCCGACGAGCGTTCCGATTTTCTCGCCTACCTCAAGGTATGGGCGTGGTTCCAGGAGGCGGTGGCGCACAAGAAATCCAACCGCTTGCTGGCGGATGAGTGCCGCAAGAACTTCCTGTCTCAGCTGCGCCTGCGCGAATGGCACGAGTTGCACCAGCAACTGCACGCGCAGGTCGCCGAGATGGGGATGAAGGCCGGCGAGAAACTTGTGCCCGGGCACCCGAACGAACAGCCCGCGCGCTATGAGGAGATACACAAGGCGCTGCTCAGCGGCCTGCTCGGCAACATCGGCATGAAGGGCGTGGAAGGCAACGAGTACCTTGGCGCGCGCGGCATCAAGTTCGTCATCGCGCCGAATTCGGTGCTGGCGAAGAAAGGCGCGAAGTGGGTGATGGCCGCCGAGTTGACCGAGACCCACCGCCTGTATGCGCGCTGCCTCGCGCGCATCGAGCCGGAGTGGCTGGAAGAGGTCGGTGCGCACCTGATCAAGCGCCATTACTACGATCCCCACTGGGAGAAAAAGGCCGGACAGGTGGTCGCCTATGAGCGCAGCACCTTGCACGGCCTGTTGCTGAACCCCAAGAAGCGTGTGCATTACGGGCCGATGCATCCCGCCGAGTCGCGTGAGGTGTTCATCCGCCAGGCGCTGGTGGAGGGCGAGTTCGATACGCGTGCGCCCTTCTTCGCGCACAACCAGAAGCTGATCCACGACATCGAGGCGCTGGAGCACAAGGCGCGTCGCCCCGACGTCTTGGTGGACGATGAGCTGATCTACGCTTTTTACGACAGCCGCATCCCTGCGAACATCCACAACGGCGCGACGTTCGAGCATTGGCGCAAGGAGGCGGAGCGCGAAAACGCAAAGCTGCTGTACCTGAAGAAGGATGACCTGATGCGCCACGAGGCGGCGGGCATCACCACCGACCAGTTCCCGCCGCAGTTGAAGATAGACAACGTCAGCTTCGCACTGGGCTACAACTTCTCGCCCGGCAAGAGCGACGACGGCATCACGCTGACTGTGCCGCTCGCACTCATCAACCAAATGAGCGCCGCACGCTGCGAGTGGCTGGTGCCCGGCCTGCTGGCGGAGAAAGTGCAGCAACTGATCAAGACGTTGCCGCAACGGTTGCGCCGGCATATGGTGCCCGTGCCTGAATTTGCGGCGGCCTTCTGCCGAGAGGTGCAGTCGTCCAACACCTCACTGCTGGTCGCTCTGGCGCGCTACATTCGCGAGCAGAGACAGGTCGACGTGCCGCTGGATGCGTTCCGCCTGGAGCAATTGCCGCCGCACCTGCTGATGAACTTCCGCGTGATCGACGAGCATGGTCGCCAGCTCGGCATGTCGCGCAATTTCGCGCAGCTGCACGGCGAGTTGGCTTCGCGTGTCGCGCCTGTCGCAGTCGCGGCAGCGGAAGAGAAAGGCGAGGGTGACGCCGCCGCCGAGCAGCGCTACACGTCGTGGAATTTCGGAACATTCGTCGAGACGCGCGAGGTGAAGCGTGCCGGCCAGAATGTCACGCTGTTCAATGCGCTGGTGGATGATGGGGAGGCGGTGGTGCTGCGCGCCTTCGACACGCGCGAGGCGGCGCAGGCGGCACATCGCGGCGGGCTGCGCCGCCTGTTCATGCTGCTGTTGAAGGAGCAGGTGAAATATCTGGAGAAGAACCTGCCGGATGCGCAGAAGCTGGGCATGCTGTTCATGCCGTTCGGCACCCAGCAGGAATTGCAGCAGCAGATACTCGCGACGACCTTCGAGCGCTGCTGCCTGAACGATCCGCTGCCATCGAACGAGGCGGAGTTCGCCGCGCGTGCCAAGGAGGCGAAGAACCGCCTGCTGCTGATCGCGCAGGAGATCGCGCGGCTGGTCGGCAACATTCTCAATGAATACCAGGCGGTTCAAAAGAGCCTACCGCAGATCAAGGCGCATGCTCAGGCCGCCCAGGACGTGCGCGCGCAGCTGGAAGGTTTATGCCACAAGCGCTTCGTCGCCGCGACGCCCTATGAGCGCCTACAGCATGTGCCGCGCTACCTTAAGGCTATCGGTCTGCGTATCGAGAAGCTGCGCAGCAACCCGGCGCGCGATGCGCAGTGCATGAGCCAGATGCAGCCCCTGTTGCAGGCGTTGCAGAAACAGCGCCAGGCTCAGCAGGGAAAGCCCGACCCGCGCGTGGACGAGTTCGCCTGGTTGCTGCAGGAGTTGCGCGTGTCGCTGTTCGCGCAGGAGTTGAAGACGCCGGTGATCGTGTCGGTGAAGCGCCTGGAAAAGATGCTGGCGGCTATGCGCTGAGTCAACAAGTTATAATTCAACAACTATTCGAAATTCGAGGAAGAAATGGACAAGCAACTGCGCGAAGCCGCGCTGCAATACCACCGCCAGGCTCCGGCGGGCAAGATCACCGTAGAGGCGAGCAAGCCGATGCTGACACAGCGCGATCTCGCCCTGGCTTATTCGCCCGGCGTGGCAGCGGCGTGCGAGGAGATCGTGCGCGACCCCAACGAGGCGCGCAACCTGACTGCGCGCGGCAATCTGGTGGCGGTCATCTCCAACGGCACTGCGGTGCTGGGCCTGGGCAACATCGGCCCGCTGGCAGGCAAGCCGGTGATGGAAGGCAAGGGCGTGCTGTTCAAGAAGTTTGCGGGCATCGACGTGTTCGACATCGAGATCGACGAGAACGACCCGGACAAGCTGGTGGATATCGTCGCATCGCTGGAGCCGACCTTCGGTGGCATCAACCTGGAAGATATCAAGGCGCCCGAGTGTTTCTACATCGAGCGCAAGCTGCGCGAGCGCATGAGCATCCCGGTGTTCCACGACGACCAGCACGGCACGGCGATCATCGTCGGCGCCGCGCTGTTGAATGGCCTCAAGGTCGTGGGCAAGGACATCGCGAAGATCAAGCTGGTGGTGAGCGGCGCCGGTGCGGCAGCCCTGGCCTGCCTGGACATGCTGGTTGGCCTCGGCGTGAGGATGGAGAACATCACGGTTACCGACATCAAGGGTGTGGTCTATAAGGGCCGCACCGAAGAGATGGACGACAACAAGGCGCGCTATGCGGTGGAGACCTCTGCGCGCACGCTGGGCGAGGTGATCGCCGGGGCGGACGTGTTCCTAGGCCTGTCGGCCGGCGGCGTGCTGAAGCCGGAGATGGTCGAAAAGATGGCCGCGCGCCCGTTGATCTTCGCGCTGGCGAATCCGAATCCCGAGATCCTGCCTGAGCACGCCAAGGCGGTGCGCCCCGATGCGATCCTCGCGACCGGCCGTTCCGACTATCCGAACCAGGTCAACAACGCGCTGTGCTTCCCCTACATGTTCCGCGGTGCGCTGGACGTCGGCGCGACGACCATCAACGAGGAGATGAAGCGCGCGGCGGTGCGCGCGATCGCCGAGTTGGCCTGCGCCGAGCAGTCGCACGCGGTGGCCGAGGTGTACGGCGAGGAAGAGCTGGTGTTCGGCGAGAACTACCTGATCCCGAAACCGTTCGACCCGCGCCTGATCAAGCGCGTCGCGCCCGCCGTCGCGCAGGCCGCGATGGACAGCGGGGTGGCGACACGCCCCATCGCCGACATGGCCGCCTACCGCGAGCAGATCTCGCACTTCGTCTACCAGTCCGGCCTGTTGATGAAGCCGGTATTCGACATGGCAAAGCGCCGCCCGCAACGGCTGGTGTATGCCGAGGGCGAAGACGAGCGCGTGCTGCATGCGGTGCGCGCCGTGGTGGATGAAGGCTTGGCGAAACCCATCCTGGTCGGCAATGCCGCGGCCATCGCGCAGCGCATCGAGAAGCTCGGATTGCGCCTCGGCGTCGGCGTAGATTTCGAGCTGGTGGACTGTTCGAACGATGCGCGCCACCCGACCCTGATCGCGGCCACGCTGGTGCGCGAAGGCCGTGCCGATGCGATGTTGTGCGGGACCTCGGCGAAGCCGCAGGAACATCTGCGCCATGTGCAGGACGTGATCGGTTTGCGCCAGGGCGCGTCGGTGTTCGCTGCGATGAACATCCTGATGTTGAAGGAGCACACGCTGTTCATCTGCGACACACATGTGAACCTCGATCCGACGGCGGAACAGATTGCCGAGATGACGCTGCTGGCGGCGGAAGAAGTGCGCCGTTTCGGCATCACGCCGAAAGTGGCGCTGCTGTCGCATTCCAACTTCGGCAGCTTTGACGATGCTTCGGCGCGCAAGATGAGCCGGGCGCGTGAGCTGCTGGAACAGCGTGCGCCGGGACTGGAAGTGGAAGGCGAGATTCACGGCGATGCCGCCGTCTCTGCCGCGGTCCGCGCGCAGGTGTTTCCCGATTCGCGCCTGAAAGACGACGCGAACCTGCTGGTCATGCCCAATCTGGATGCGGCGAACATCGCCTTCAACCTGCTCAAGGTGCTTGCGGGCGACGGCATCACTATCGGGCCGGTGTTGCTAGGCGCGGCGAAATCGGTGCACATCCTGACCAACACGGCCACTGTGCGCCGCATCGTCAACATGAGCGCGCTTGCGGTGGTCGGCGTCAATACACACTAGGAGGGCATGATGAACAAGCAAGAGACCGAACTGCTCAGCGCGGAGATCGAGATGCTGGTGGCCGAGCGTGCGCGTCTGCTCAAGGTGGTCGGTGCGGCCGCGGTGCTGGTGGCGAACACCGATGCCAAGAGTGTGCCGGACGCTGCGGTAAATGCGGCGGAGATCCTGTCCCAGGCGCTCAATGCGCTGCCCGAAGAAACGCTGAAGGACGCGCTGGAGTCGGTGAAGGCCGAAGTCGAGTAGCCTGCACATGGATGAGCGCGTCGGACTGATACTCACCGGCGGCGGCGCACGCGCCGCCTATCAGGTCGGCGTGCTCAAGGCGATCGCCGAGCTCCTGCCGCGACGCGCCCATAATCCCTTTCCCGTGATATGCGGTACCTCGGCGGGTGCACTCAACGCCGCGACCATCGCGGTGAATGCGCAGAACTTCCGCAAGGGAGTGGGCTACCTCAACAACATCTGGAAGAACTTCCACGCCAACCAGATCTATCGCACCGACGTGATGGGCGTGTTCAACAACACGATGTTGTGGATGGCCGGGATGGTCCTGAGCGGACTGGGGATCAACAAGCTCAAACAGATCTCCCTGCTCGACAACTCGCCGCTGGCCGAGCTGCTGGACGAAATCCTGCCGTGCGAAAAGATACAGCCGCACATCGACGCCGGGCGGTTGCGTGCCTTGAGCATCACGGCGTCCGGCTACGGCTCGGGGCAATCCGTCACGTTCTACCAAGGGGTGGATGAGATCGCGCCATGGCGGCGTACCCGGCGGATCGGGGTGCCGGCGCGCATCGAGATCCGGCACTTGCTGGCTTCCTCCGCGATCCCGTTCATCTTTCCCGCGACCCTGATCAACCGCGAATACTTCGGAGACGGGTCGATGCGCCAGATTGCGCCGATCAGTTCCGCGCTGCATCTGGGGGCAACGCGAATCCTGGTGGTCGGCTCCACCAATGATGGAGTCGAACAAGACAGGCATCCGGATGGCGGCAAATATCCTTCGCTGGCGCAGATCGCCGGTCATGCGCTGAACAGCATCTTTCTGGACAGCATGGAAGTCGATCTGGAACGGGTGCAGACCGTCAACCGCCTGGTCGCGATGATGCCGGAGGAAACGCGCCAGCGCGTTGGTCTGAAGCATGTCGAGATGCTGGTGATCTCGCCCAGCGAATCCATCGACAAGATCGCCGCACGCCACGCCCATGATCTGCCCTGGACGATACGCATGCTGCTGCGCCTGGCCGGGGCAGGGAGGCAGAGTGGAAACTCGACGTTGGTCAGCTTTCTGTTGTCCGAAAAGAAATATTGCAGTGCGCTGATCGAGCTCGGTTACCGCGACGCAATGCAACGCCGCGACGAGATCGTGCGCTTTTTTGATTTGCGCGCTGCGCGGGACCAGGGGCTGCCGCAATGAACGCGGCACCGGTCCAGGTACGTGCCTGGCGGCTGCTGGAGCTGCTGGCAGACGGCGAATTCCACTCGGGCGAGGAGCTGGCGCAGCAACTCGGACTATCCCGCGCCAGCGTGTTCAATGCGATGGAAAGTGCGGCGGAATACGGCATAGAACTGCAGCGCATCCGCGGCCGCGGCTACCGGTTGGCGCGTCCTTGGCAACGGTTGGAGCGAGACGAGATCGTCCGCTTGCTGGGCCGGGAGGCCGCTTGCTTCGACATCGAAGTGCTGGCTCAGGCGACTTCCAGCAATGCCCTGCTGCTGCAGCGTGCCGCGTCGAATGCTGCAAGCGGCACCGTGCTCGCGGTGGAGTTGCAGACCGCAGGACGGGGGCGACTGGGCCGCACCTGGCATTCCGGGCTCGGCAATGCACTGACTTTCTCTCTGCTGTGGCGCTTCGAGTGCGGCCTGAACGCGCTGTCTGGGCTGAGCCTGGCGGTGGGCGTGGCGATCGTGCGTGCATTGAATGAATTCGGGACCCAAAGTGTGCGCCTGAAATGGCCGAACGACGTTTTGATCGAGCAAGGCAAGTTGGCCGGCGTGTTGATCGAAGCGCAGGGCGACATGCTCGGGCCGAGCGCGGTGGTGATCGGCATCGGCCTCAACTGCACGCTGCCCGCCCGGCTCGAGCGGCAGATCGGCCAGCCGGCGGGTGCGCTGGATGAGGCGTGCAACAACATGCCATCCCGCAACCGCCTGCTGGCGACACTGTTGCGCGAACTGGCATCGGTGCTGCAACAATTTGGTGAACACGGTTTCGCCTCATTGCGCGACGAATGGGAGCGATATCATGCGTACCAACATCGGCAGATTCAATTGCACCTGCCGGACGGACAGCTGGTCAGCGGGATCGCGCGCGGCGTGAGCGATACCGGCGAGCTACGCGTGGAAACCGCGCAGGGGCTGCGCCAGTTCAATTCTGGCGAAGTGGGAGGGCTGCGATGAGATTGCTGATCGATGCAGGCAACACGCGCATCAAGTGGGCCTTGGTACGCGGAGCTGAATGGCTGCGCCGGGGGGACTTGCTGACCGCACAGTCGGCAGAGTTGCGGAAACAGCTAGCCGATGTCGGCGAGGTGCGCCAAATCTGGGTGAGCAATGTCGCCGGAGAGGCTATAGCGCGGCATATCTGCGAGCTTCGTATCGGGCCGCACGGTGAGCCCCGCTTCATTGCCGCTTGCGCAATGCAATGCGGCGTGCGCAACGGCTATGCCCGCCCCGCCCAACTGGGCAGCGACCGCTGGGCCGCCCTGATCGCGTCGTGGCATCTGATGGGGCGAAGTTGCCTGGTCGTGAACAGCGGCACGGCAACCACAGTGGATGCCTTGTCGGCGAAGGGCGAGTTTCTGGGCGGATTGATCCTGCCGGGGGTGGAGCTGATGCAGCGCAGCCTGTCGGACGCAACCGCTCAGCTCGGGCTCATGCGGGGTGCGTATGCGGCATTTCCGCAGAATACCGCCGACGCGCTGTTCAGCGGGGCGATCCAGGCCACCTGCGGAGCGATCGTGCGGCAGCATGCGTTGCTGGCCGATGTCGACGCGCCCGTGGTGATCGGGGGGGGGGCCACAGAAATCCTGCGCGAGCACCTTAACCTGCCGTTGCTCGTCGTGGATAATCTGGTCCTGCAAGGGCTTTTGTTAATCGCACAGGAAGCGAGCGAGTGATGAGGACGTTATTCTGGATTTTGTTGCTGGGGAATGTGATTTTCTTCGGGGTGATGAGGTGGGGCGGTCCGATGGCCTCGGACGGGCAGGCGGCACAGCCGCAACCTTTGCTGCATGCGGATCAGATCCGCATGGCGGATATATCCCAGAGCGCGCCGATCGCCCTCCCTGCCTCCGTTCCTGTTGCGGCACCTGTGGCGGCCTTGGCGCCGGTTGAAGTGACGCCGTCTCTTCGCGCATCGACCAAGCTCGACATGCCGATTTGCATGGAGTGGGGCGAGTTTTCCGGCGCGGACCTGAAGCGGGCGACGGCCGCATTGGAGGCTTTGCGGCTCGGGAACAGGGTGAATCAGCGCCAGGTCGAACAAAGCATCGGCTATTGGGTATACATCCCTCCGCTCAAGGACAAGGCGGCAGTCGCGCAGAAGATCGCCCAGCTCAAGGCCCGTGGGATCGAGGAGTATTTCGTCGTGCCGGATGCGGGGCCGTGGTTGCATGCCATTTCGCTCGGTGTATTCAAGACGCAGGAGGCGGCACAGAGCTTTCTGGAGGAGCTGCGATCGAAGGATGTGCGCTCGGCACAGATCGGCGAGCGCGCCAGCAAGCTCAAGATGACCGTGTTCGTGTTGAACGGACTGGATGGTGCAACTGAGGCCAAAGTGACGGCCATTCAGAAGGATTTTTCCGGAAGCGAGCTAAAGAAAGTGTCTTGTGCATTGACAAAGTAGGCGGAAATCTGGAGAATGCCGCGCTCTTTCGGTGATATAGCTCAGTTGGTTAGAGCACAGCACTCATAATGCTGGGGTCGGTGGTTCAAGTCCACCTATCACCACCAAACAAGCAGAAATAAAAAACTCCAGCCTAGGCTGGAGTTTTTTATTTGGTGCTGTGCAACTTCGTTTACTTGTTGTCTGTGAAAAGCTGTTTCACCATCCACAGGGCAAAGCTTATAACGAACAGGCTAGCGCCAATTGATACCAAGTCAGCGATGAACGACATTTTTTCTCCTCCCGAGAGAACTAGGTTAAACACAACAACGAAATGGGTATTCGAATCCTAGCACAGCTATTTTTTATGGCAAGCATTTTATCAATGCAAGACAAGCCCGACGGGAAAATCCCATAGACAATGGAGGAGACCGGAAATTTAAAAAAGCGAGGGAGTCGTAAAACTCCCCCGCTACAAGTTTTTGCTTAGCTCTTGAAGAGTTGGATGGTGATCCACAGGGCAAAAGCGACCGAGAACAAAGCGGTACCGATGGATGCGATATCAGCAATAATTGACATGTTTTCTCTCCCTTAAAAGTGTTTAATTTTGATGACACTTGCGGTGGCAATAGTTGACTAAATTAAAGACAATAGCCGACTAAAACCTTTTTCATTATACAAGCATTTTTGTCGACAATTCCCATAATTTAATTGTGGATTAAGCAGGTCGGATTTGATGGCAATTTGCGGAAATTCAGGAATCGATACAGCGTGTTAACGAAACTCTACATAAAGACATACGGTTGCCAGATGAACGAGTACGACTCGGACAAGATGGCGGATGTGCTGCGCGCTTGCGAAGGCATGGAGCAGACAGACAAGCCGGAGGAGGCAGATGTCATCCTGTTCAACACTTGCTCGATCCGTGAGAAGGCCGAGGACAAGGTGTTCTCCGATCTGGGGCGCGTGCGCCCGCTGAAGGAGGTCAAACCGGGCCTGTTGATCGGTGTGGGCGGTTGCGTGGCGAGCCAGGAAGGCGAGGCCATCGTCAAGCGCGCCCCATACGTGGACGTGGTGTTCGGCCCCCAGACGCTGCATCGCTTGCCGCAGCTGATTGCCGCCCGCCGCAAAACGGGCCTTCCGCAGGTGGACATCAGCTTTCCCGAAGTCGAAAAGTTCGACCATCTGCCCACGCCGCAAACGACCAGTGGGGCGGCCTTTGTTTCCATCATGGAGGGCTGCAGCAAGTACTGCACCTTCTGCGTGGTGCCCTATACGCGCGGCGAGGAAGTGTCGCGTCCGTTCGCCGACGTGATGCGCGATGTGGAGGAGCTGGTCGCGCAGGGCGTGAAGGAAATCACCCTGCTCGGTCAGAACGTGAACGCCTACTGCGGCGAGACTGAAGACGGCGATACGGTGGACTTTGCCTTCCTGTTGCAAGCCATCGCTGCGTTGGACGGTGTGGAGCGGCTGCGCTACACCACCTCTCATCCCAAGGAGATGACGCAGCGCCTGATCGACGTGTACGCGAACACGCCCAAGCTGGTCAGCCACCTGCACTTGCCGGTACAGTCCGGCTCGGACCGCATTCTCGCGGCGATGAAGCGCGGCTACACCGCGCTGGAATACAAGTCCATCGTGCGCAAACTGCGCGCGGCGCGCCCGGACATCTGCATCTCGTCGGATTTCATCGTCGGGTTCCCCGGCGAGACCGAGCGCGACTTCGAGGCGACCATGAAGCTGATCGACGATGTCGGCTTCGATGTCAGCTTCAGCTTCGTCTACAGTCCGCGTCCCGGCACGCCGGCCGCAGAACTGCCTGACGATACGCCGCCGGAGGTGAAGTCGGCACGGCTATCCCGTCTGCAGGCGCGCATCGACGAACTGGAGCAGCAGGTCAACCAGGCGATGCTCGGCACGGTGCAGCGTGTGCTGGTGGAAGGGGTGTCAAAGAAGGACGCGCTGGAGCTGGCCGCGCGCACCGACAACAACCGCGTGGTGAATTTCCGCGGATCGCCCGGCATGATTGGGCGCTTTGTCGAAGTGAAGATCACCGAGGTGGTGAGACACACACTACGCGGCGAGCTAGTATTGAGCGCATCGTGATGAAAGCCGAGATACAGACATTGCAGTTCGCACTCGAGCCGTTGGATAACCAGCGGCTGGCGCACCTGTGCGGGCCGCTGGACGAAAACCTGCGCCAGATCGAGACCGCGCTGGAGGTCACCATCGCGCGTCGCGGTGAGCACTTCAGCGTGCAGGGTGCACAGGCGGAACTGGCGCGCGAAGTGCTGCAGAATTTCTACCGCGAAGCCAAGCACGACATCACGCTGGAGCGGCTGCAGCTCGGCTTGATCGAGTCGATGAAGTGGCGCACGGAGCCCCAGCCTTCCAACGACTACATCCCGCTGCTGATGACGCGCAAGGCCGAGATCCGGGGGCGCACACCGCGCCAGAACAATTATCTGCAGACGATACAGGAGCACGACATCACCTTCGGCGTCGGGCCGGCCGGCACCGGCAAGACCTATCTCGCCGTGGCCTGTGCGGTGGACGCGCTGCAGCGCGAGACGGTGCGCCGTCTGGTGCTGGTGCGTCCGGCGGTCGAAGCCGGCGAGAAGCTCGGCTTCCTGCCTGGCGACCTTACTCAGAAAGTCGATCCCTACCTGCGTCCGTTGTACGACGCGCTGTACGATCTGATGGGGTTGGAGAAGGTCAGCCGCGCCTTCGAGCGCGGCGTGATCGAGATCGCGCCGCTGGCCTACATGCGCGGACGGACGCTGAACCACTCCTTCATCATCCTCGACGAGGCGCAGAACACCACGCCCGAGCAGATGAAGATGTTCCTTACCCGCATCGGTTTCGGCAGCAAGGCGGTCATCACCGGCGACGTCACGCAGATCGACCTCGCGCGCGGTCAGAAGAGCGGCTTGGTCGAGGCGCGCCACGTGCTCGAGGATGTGCGCGGCATCGCGTTCAGCGAGTTCCTTGCCGAAGACGTGGTGCGTCACCCCTTGGTGCAGAAGATCGTTACAGCTTATGAGCGCTATGAAGGAAAAAGGAATGCATAAGGCTACGCCACCCAAACTCTCCCTTACCGTGCAGTACGCCAGCGACTCGGCGCATCTGCCGACCCGGCCGCAGTTTCGGCGCTGGGTCAAGGCTGCGCTGCAACGCGATGTGAGCCTGACGCTGCGCATCGTCGACGAGGCGGAGGGGCGCGAACTGAACAAGGGGTATCGCGGCAAGGACTATCCGACCAACGTGCTGACTTTCGTGCTCGATGATGAACCGCTGTATGGCGATGTGATCGTTTGCGCGCCGGTGGTGGAGCGCGAGGCGTGCGAGCAGCATAAGGATCTGCTCGCGCATTATGCGCACATGACCATCCATGCGCTGCTGCACCTGCAGGGCTACGACCACGAGAACGATGACGATGCCGCCGAGATGGAGGCGCTGGAAACCCGGCTGATGCTAAAATTGCGCTACCCCGATCCTTATCAGGAAAACTAATCACTTAAATGGACTCACCCGAGAGTAACAAACCCAGCCTGTTAGAACGCCTTTCCGCACTGTTGCTGCGCGAGCCCGAAGACCGCGAGCAACTGGTCCGGCTGCTTCACTCCGCCTACGAACACAATTTGCTCGATGCCGACGCGCTGTCCATGATGGAGGGCGTGCTGCAGGTGTCCGAGCGGCCGGTGCGCGAGATCATGATTCCGCGCGCTCAGATGGACGTCATCGATATCAGCGAACCGCCCGAGAAGTTCATCCCGTTCGTGATCGAGACCGCGCACTCGCGCTTCCCGGTCATCGATGGGGACAAGGACAACATCATCGGCATCCTGCTGGCGAAGGATCTGCTGCGCTATTACGCGGGCGAGGAATTCAACGTGCGCGACATGTTGCGTCCGGCGGTGTTTGTGCCCGAGTCCAAGCGCCTGAACGTGTTGCTGCGCGACTTCCGCAGCAACCGCAATCACATCGCGCTGGTGGCGGACGAGTACGGCGGCGTGTCCGGCATGGTGACTATCGAGGATGTGCTGGAACAGATCGTCGGCGACATCGAGGACGAGTACGACTTTGACGAGGACGAGGACAACATCATTCCTGACGGCGCAGGCAACTGGCGCGTCAAGGCCGACACCGAGATCGCCGATTTCAACGAGGCGCTCGGCACCGAATTCAGCGACGAGGAATGCGACACGGTGGGCGGACTGGTGCTCAAGGCCGCGGGTCAGCTCCCCAAACGCGGCGCGCATGTCCACCTTGGCGCCTTGACCTTCACCGTGCTGCGCGCCGACAGCCGCCGACTGTATTCTTTGCTGGTCGAGCGGAAGCCGCCGGAGACGGTTTAGTCCGGGCCGAACCCGGGCAGGTTCAGCGGCGCAATTTCGCGAAATCGGTGGGTTGTCGCGCATCCGGCAGCAATGCACATCAACCGCAGGAAGTGATGGACAAAATCCTGTGTCGTACTAATGATAGCAATTGGCTTTATGCTTTCAGGTGGATGTCAAAGAAAGCGGCGAGTTTATCAAACGGGAGGATGAGGTTAACCATGTCGTACAAGTCCACATGTCCTGCGCCCGGCGCGATGTAGAGTTTTGGGAACCGCTGATTTATTCCAACAACCATCCCGGGAATTGAGAAAGCCCCTGCAAGCCAACAAACAGGATGGGCTGGAGATGTACCAGCTTTTCCAAACTGGCTTACGCTAGAAAAAGCAAACCCGCAGGGCGAAATCGAAGCGATCACCCGCGGGTCAGCCCTGATCGCGACGATTAGCCCGCACTACCCGGTCAACGACGGACGTGGTCGATCGACCACTCCGCAGGAACTCATTCTGCGCATGTATATCGCGCAGCAATGTTTCGGCCTCTCCGACGAAGGCATCGAAGATGCTCTGTACGACAGCCAGGCGATCCGCCGCTTGGTGGGAAACCATCGGCGGCGTTTGAAGGTGATTTGTTCGGCGGCTCCCTAAACTTTGCCTGACTCGTGTCGATAAACGAAGAATCAGACGGAGGATGTGGCCATGAAAATCGACAGTTCGAACATCGGCTTTACCAGCCAGCACAGCAGTTCAAAACAAGTCACCGCCGATGAATCCATGCGCGCGTGGGGCATCAAGTCAATCCCCTCCATGCCTATCCAGCCCTCCGCCAACGCTACGCCGGCCGCGCAATTGACCGAGGCAACGCTTTCCGCAGCAGGAAAGCAAGCTGCGGCGCAGGCCGCCGCCGATGCGAAGTCCAACACTGAAATTCAGGACGGTGCGAAACAGACTGCGCAAAATCCCCGACTGCAACTCCTCATCGGCATGATTGAAGCCATGACGGGACAAAAGGTCAAGGTCTTCGATCCGAGCGAACTGCAAGGTGGCGGCGCACCGCAAGATCATCCGCCCAAAGCATCCGATGCCGCCCAATCGGGCAGAAACCAGATGCTTGGCTGGGGTTTGGCTTACGACAAACATGAGCGCATCCGGGAATCCGAACAGGCCTCATTCTCTGCGCAAGGCACGGTCAAAACATCGGACGGCCAAGAGATTCAGTTCAACCTGTCGGTGGAAATGAATCGAGATTTTGTGAAGGAAAACAATACCTCCATACGCCAAGGCGATGCTGCGCCCAAGCCCAAGCCCTCGCCCAAGACCAAAGATCCGCTGGTCATCAATTTCAACGGCACAGCCGCGCAACTGACCGATACAAAATTCAGCTTCGATCTCGACACCAACGGCAAGGCCGAAAGTATCTCCTTCGTCGGCGCCGGAAGCGGCTTCCTGGCGCTGGACAAAAACGGCAACGGCGCCATCGACAACGGCTCGGAACTGTTCGGAACCAAAAGCGGCAACGGCTTTGCCGACCTGGCCGCTTACGACAGCGACGGCAACCGCTGGATAGACGCAAACGATGCCGTCTATTCCAAATTGCGCGTATGGAGCAAGGATGCCCGCGGAAAAGACTCGCTCAGCACGCTGGCCGAGCACAATGTCGGCGCACTTTATCTTGGCAACGCGGCAACCCCGTTCGACCTGAAGAATGCTGCGAACGACTTGCAAGGCGTGGTGCGCAGCACGGGCGTGTACATGAATGAAAATGGCAGCGCGGGGACGTTGCAGCAGGTTGATCTGGTGGTGTAGACAACAACTCGTTATCCACGAAAGACATGAAAAGTACGAAACAGAATCAGACGTCTCTGTGTTTTACGTGGGCAACGTTTTCGCAGCGCTTGCACAAGATGAAGCGCTGCATGTGCCTCTCAGCGCTTTGAGTGATTATGTCGGCTAGGGCGCCGTCCACTCGAACCCGGCTCGCGCCTAAAACTGTTCGTTCTCACCCAGATACCGCCACTGCCCCAGCGGCAAATTCCCCAGCTTGATCTTGCCGATGCGGATGCGTTTCAGGCCCGTCACCTTCAGGCCGACCAGTTCGCACATACGGCGGATCTGGCGCTTCTTGCCTTCGCGCAGCACGAAACGCAGCTGGTCCTCGTTCTGCCAGGTCACCTTCGCGGGCTTGAGATATTCGCCGTCCAGCTTGAGGCCATGGTTGAGCAGCGCCAGTCCGCCGTTCTCCAGCTTGCCCTGCACGCGCACCAGGTATTCCTTGTCCACTTTGGAATCTTCGCCGATCAGCTGCTTGGCGATGCGGCCGTCCTGGGTGAGCACCAGCAGGCCGGTCGAGTCGATGTCGAGGCGGCCCGCAGGGGCAAGCCCGACCAGCTGGCTGCGATGGAAGCGCAGCGGCGACTCGTCTTCCCGCCAGCGCGTCGCCTCGTCCAGCAGGGTGGCGGCCGGCTTGTAGTTGTGCTCGGCCTGCCCTGATACGTAGCCGATGGGCTTGTTGAGCAGGATGGTCACGCGCTGCTGTTGCGTGTTCTGCGCCGCGCTGCGCAGGGTGATCTGCTGGTGCGGATAGACTTTGCTGCCCAGTTCGCTGACCGTCTCACCGTCAACCTGCACCCAGCCCTTTTCGATGTAGCTGTCGGCTTCGCGGCGCGAGCACAGGCCGAGCTCGGACATGCGTTTGGAGAGGCGGACTTTTTCCATGGGGATTTTTCTGTGTGTCTGATGAGGCGCGATTTAAGCACAAAGCAGGGCGCGATGAGGTATAAAAAACGCGGCACGAAGCCGCGTTCTAGATAGTGCATCGAAGATCAGAACGTTCTGCTGATGCCGAGCGACACCGACCACGGTGCGGTGAGTTGGCCCGCAACGGGATCGGCCGGGTCGGTGTTGGCGTACTGATACAGCGGCAACTGCACAAAACCGTACAGCATGGTCCTGGGAGCGACCGTAAAGCTCAGGCCGGGGCTGAGATTCAGGCTGCGGCCGCCAGATAGCGCCAGGGCGTTCAGGCCACTGTCGCGTTCCTTGAAATGCGCATTCAGCTGCAGCAAACCGGTGACGGTCGGGGAAATCGCGTAGTGTGCGCCGGCATCCAGCGCCACGTCATTGCCCCGGCGATAATTGTCGCGGGTGCTCAACGCCGACTGCAGCTGGGCGCTGGCGAACCAGCCCCATGGCGAGTCCATCGAATCCCGATGGAAATACGCGCCCAGAATCACGTCGGTGCTGCCGCTGCCCGGTTGCAGCGAACGCTCCATCGGCTTGCCCGGTGCGATTTCCAGATTGGTGCTGCCGGTGGGCAGCTTCAGGCCGAAGCGCAAGCCACTGCCGGCATGATGATCGCCGGAGTCGAGCTTGTAAGTGCCGAGCACGCGAATGTCGCCAAGCCGGGTGAATTTGCGCTGTTCGACGATAGTGAGCGCGGGATCGCCGATCTGGTGTGCGTGGTCGCGCATCACCAAAGGCAGGCCCAGCGCAATGTTCCATTTTTCGCTGACGGCGTAATCCATATCCAGGTTCAGCGTTTCGTTGATGGTGCGCATGTTTTCCACTTCGGCTCCGAGCAGCGCAGGGTCTGTGGCCAGGGGTTTCGCGATCTTCTTCGAGCCCCGGCGCGGCGTATCGGCCTTAGCATACGAGTAACGCAGGTCGATGCGCAAGCCATTGTCATTCACCAACCCTTGCGTGTCCCAGTGGGTATTCACCGAGCAGAACGAAGAGCCGCAACCGGCATAAGCCGTCGAGGCCGTGCAGAGCAAGGCGGCAAGCAGCAGTCTTGTTTTCATTCTTGATTTTTCCCTGAATGGCCAGTCGAGCCATTGTAAAGAGCGCAAAGATTTTCCCCTGCGACATTTTGTCGCACTCGGTATTACCACCTATGCACGCGCATTGACGGGGCGCGCTCGGAATCGGTTATTCTTGGCGCTTACTTAGAGGCTAGAGCGCCAATGTTCAAAACATATCAATCCCTGATCGCCGCCTTCGCCGCCGGCTTGCTGTGCGTGCTGGGCTTCGCGCCGTTCGGGCTGTTCCCTGTGCCGGTGCTGGCGCTCGCCGTGCTGTTCGTTTTGTGGGCGCGTGCCGCTACGCCTCGCGCGGCGGGAGGGCTGGGCTTCGCTTTCGGCTTCGGCCTGTTTGCCGCGGGCATCGGCTGGATCTACGTCGCGCTGCACGATTACGGCGGCATGCCGCTGTGGCTGGCGTTGCCCGCGACGCTGCTGTTCGCCGCATTCCTCGCGCTGTTTCCGGCACTGGCGGGCTTCGTGCAGGCGCGTTTTCCGGCTTTGAGCGTCGCGGTGTTCATGAGCCCGGAAGAGGAAAAGCGCGCTCAGCCGGAAGGGAGATTCCGCATTCCGCAGCAGGTCGCGCTGGGCGTGCTGATGCCAGTCGCGTGGGTGCTGGTGGAATGGCTGCGCGGCCTGATCTTCACCGGCTTCCCGTGGCTGACGCTGGGCTATGCGCATAGCGACAGCCCGCTGGCGGGTTATGCGCCGGTGCTGGGCGTGTACGGCGTGTCGCTGGTGGCGGCGGTGAGCGCCGGACTGCTGGCCACGCTCTGGCTGGAACGCTGGAACCGTCAGGGACGCATCGCTGTGGCGGTTCTCGTCGTGCTGTGGGGCGGCGGTGCGGTTTTGCGCAGCGTCGCATGGACGCAGCCGCAAGGCGAACCGTTCGGCGTGGCGCTGGTGCAGGGCAACATCGCTCAGGGCATCAAGTTCAACGAGGATGCGCTGGTCGGTACGCTGGAGACCTACCGCCGCCTCGCGTTGCAAGGCGAGGCGCGCCTGACCGTGCTGCCGGAGACGGCATTCCCGCTGCTGCGCGAAGAAGTGCCGCCGACTCTGGTTGAACAGCTGCGCCAGTATGCGAGGATGAACGACGGCGACATGCTGATCGGCGCGTTCGAGCGCGACGCGGGTGGTTATTACAACAGCGTGTTCACGCTGGGCTCGGCGGAGGAACAGCGCTACCGCAAGGAGCACCTTGTTCCGTTCGGCGAATTCATCCCGCTGCGTTACGTGCTGGGGCCGCTCATCAACGACGTGCTGAATATCCCGATGGGTGACCTCGCGCGCGGCGGCGAGCGCCAGAAACCGCTGGACGTGGCGGGGCAGCATGTTGCCGTGAACATCTGCTACGAGGATGTATTCGGCGAAGAGATCATCCGCGCCCTTCCGCAGGCCACGCTGCTGGTCAACGTCACCAATGATGCCTGGTACGGCGACTCCTACGCCGCCGAGCAGCACAACCAGATCGCCCAGCTGCGCGCGCTCGAGACCGGCCGCATGATGTTGCGCGCCACAAATACAGGCGTGACTTCCATCATCGGCGCGGACGGCAAAGTGTTGCAGAAGTTGCCGCAACATGCGGAAGGCGTTCTGTCCGGCACGGCGCAGGGCTACGAGGGCATCACGCCCTACGTGCGCCTGGGCAATGTCGGAGTGGTGTTGCTGCTGATCGGTCTGCTGGCTTACGCCTGGCTGCGCCGCATCCCTCTCCCGCCTTCGGCACCCTCTCCCGCTGGCGGGAGAGGGGAGGGGAGAGGGTAGCGCTATGCAAAATTGGGTTTGTTATCTTCTGCGCTGCGCAGACGACACCCTATATTGCGGCATCACCAACGACCTCGACAAACGCATCGCGGCACATAACGCCGGGACCGCGGCCAAGTACACCCGCGCGCGCGGGCCGGTGGAGTTGGTTTACGCGGAAGACTGCGCGGATAGATCGGCCGCATCGAAACGTGAAATGGCGATTAAGCAATTGACCCGAGCGGAGAAACTGGCGCTGATCGAGTCGGGCCTGATAGCCGTTCCGTAGTTTGCTCATCCAAAAACGAGGGCACGCGCCTAAAGCTGGTCATTAAAATATCATCGAGAGGTTTAAACATATGCAGCGTGCATTGATGTTCCTGCTCGTCGCTCTTGGCGCGTCTCCCTGCGCAGCCTCCGTCGCATCGCAACACCCTGACGACCCGCCGGCACAAATCAATGCCTCTGCCGACGAAGGCATCCGTTTTTCCTGTCATCCATCCCGGCTCAACGCTATCGAAGCCGGCATGTCCGCATATCTGTCCAGGCTGAAGGTCGCGCCGTCTCTGGTTGTCAAAAAAACGGACCGTGCAAACGGCATCGCGGTTTATACGTTGAACACGCCGAAGAGCGATACGAGCACGCTCGATTTCAAGAGTAGACCGGAGTTGCACGTTCGGGAGACCATCGTTTTTCTTCCCTCAAAAAACGGGAAAGAGCGAAAAGTCGTTACCGTATCGAAGAAGGAGATTCTGCTGGCGCTGCTTCAGCATGGCCGGCTTACCGAGTTCAAGGGCGATGCCTGCGATGTGCAAGCGTTGAAGGAGCATATCGGCATACGCCAGAACATCGCGGCCTGGGCAGAGGACCTGAACTGGGTTTGGCCCGATGGCAGCCCTGCGAAGTGGAATGAAAAATATTGGGACGACGGAACTCCCTGGCCGGGATACCCGCTGCACGAAGCGCTCGACGATGTATTCCTGAACCAGGACAAATATTCCATCGGGTGCTACACGTCCGGCAAGCTGCTGATGGTTCAGGGTGTGCTGGACTATTTTCGCCGTATCAAGAAGGACCGCGTGCAGCAAAAACGAGTGGAGCAGCGGCTGTTGGCCGACCATGAGCCGCTGCGGCACATCGAACCGGGCAGAATGTGGGACTTCGAAAAAGATTTCGATCCGCAAGAGCTGCCTCGCCCGGGCAAACTCCTGAAAATCGAATACCGTATCGCGCCGAAGAACTTTGTGCCCGGCGACTGGGTTCATTTGCTGAATACCGATCCGGTCAGCTATAGGAAGACCGGCTACGAGGGCTCCAATCCGATTTATCTGGGACGAAACAAATTCGCCGATTACTTCAACGACCATCACCACTCGTACACCTTCCGGCAGAAGCTGGATGAGGTGTATCAATGGAGAAACGGCGTTTTCAGTCGTTTGCGCGATGCCGAAAAGATCAAGCCGCTTACCCCCGAGGATGTCGAGCGCTTGAGCCGTCCGCCGTCTGAGGGAGGCCTTCTGACAGACATGAGGGTGTTCCCGTATTTCTTCGGCTATGAGGACTTGCCGGAATTGGCCGCCGGGCCGGCATCCGAATAGTCGTTCCACAGCCGGGCACAGACAATCCGATATTCGCGCAGTAGAACGTTGTGCAGACCTTGCCGCCCAAAACCAGTAAAATGCGCGCTTTCGCAAATCAAGTCGTTTTTTGCACATGTCTACCACAAGCAACTCTTCATCGAAACTCAGCCAGGGGCTCAGCTTTCAGCAAATCATCCTGACCCTGCAGAACTACTGGGCCAAGCAGGGCTGCGCGTTGCTGCAGCCTTACGACATGGAGGTCGGCGCGGGCACTTCGCATACCGCCACCTTCCTGCGCTCGCTCGGCCCGGAGCCGTGGAAGGCCGCCTATGTGCAGCCATCTCGCCGCCCCAAGGATGGCCGCTACGGCGAGAACCCGAACCGTTTGCAGCACTACTACCAGTTCCAAGTGGTGCTGAAGCCCGCTCCGGCCAACATCCTCGACCTGTATCTCGGCTCGCTCGAAGCGCTGGGTTTTGACCTCAAGCAGAACGATATCCGCTTCGTCGAGGACGACTGGGAGAACCCGACGCTGGGCGCTTGGGGGCTGGGCTGGGAGGTGTGGCTGAACGGCATGGAAGTCACGCAGTTCACCTATTTCCAACAGGTTGGCGGCATCGACTGCAAGCCGATCACCGGCGAGATCACCTACGGCCTGGAGCGCCTCGCGATGTACTTGCAAGGCGTGGAGAACGTCTACGACCTGACATGGACCGAGGGCGTGTCCTACGGCGACGTGTACCACCAGAACGAAGTCGAGCAATCGACCTACAACTTCGAGCACAGCAACGTCGAGTTCCTGCTGCAAGCCTTCGGCGCGCATGAAGGCAACGCCAAACACCTGATGGAGCAGCAACTCGCGCTGCCCGCCTACGAGCAGGTGCTGAAGGCTGCGCACACCTTCAACCTGCTGGATGCGCGCGGCGCGATCTCGGTGACCGAGCGAGCCGCCTACATCGGACGCATCCGCAACCTGGCGCGCAGCGTCGCGCAGAGCTATCTCGACAGCCGCGCCCGCCTGGGCTTCCCGATGGCGCCGAAGGAATGGGCGGACGAAGTGATTGCGCAACTCGATAACAAGAAGAAGGCTGCCTGACATGACGATTGCCAAGAATAATCTGCTGGTTGAACTGTTCGTCGAGGAACTGCCGCCCAAGTCGCTGAAGAAGCTGGGCGACAGTTTTGCCGAAACATTGGCTTCGAGCCTGAAGGCGCAAGGCCTTGCTGCTGCCGATGCCGCCGTAACGGCCTATGCCTCGCCGCGCCGCCTCGCGGTGCATGTCGCCGGCGTGGCGGCGCAGGCTGAGGATAAATCGGTTTCGCAAAAACTGATGCCCGTCACCGTCGGTCTGGATGCCAACGGTCAGGCGACGCCTGCACTGCTGAAGCGCCTCGCCGCGCTGGGTGCGGATGCCTCGGTGGTGCCGCAACTGAAGCGCGCGCAGGATGGCAAGGCGGAAGCCTTGTTCTTCGACAGCGTGGTGCAGGGCGCGACCCTGTCCGAAGGGCTGCAGAAGGCGCTGGAAGATGCGCTCGCCAAACTGCCCATCGCCAAGGTGATGACATATCAGTTGGCCGACGGCTGGAGCAGCGTGAACTTCGTGCGCCCCGCGCACGGGTTGGTGGCGCTGCACGGCGCGGATATCGTGCCGAT
>DASTGP010000017.1:0-2342 GCA_035605585.1 Gallionella sp.
CGGGCATGAACTATACCGTGGTCAAGGCCGGAGGCAGCGGAATAGGCGGGATCATGGCGATCCCGAAAGAAGCCCAAGGCATGCCGTCGGCATGGGGCGCCTACGTCACCGTTGACGATGTCGACGCGACGGCAAAAACCGCCGCGCAGCTAGGCGCAAAACTGCTCGTGCCGCCGACCGACATCCCCGACGTAGGCCGCTTCTGTGTGATCCAGGATCCGCAAGGCGCAGCCATCAGCGCCATTACCTACAAAATGAAGTCGTAGCGGAGTGCTGACCGCCTCGCCGGTCAGCATCTACATAGTTCCACTCCGCGATATACAGCCGAATAATGTATGTCTTCCATTTTTCCGCTGTGCAAATATCGTCGCATCCGGCTGCCGCATCTCACTCCCAGACAGTCGCCAACCGATACGGAAGGAAGCGAAATCATGTCACACGAAGGCTTGCACGAACGTGAAGAGAAACTCGCCTCGCCGACGGTGGACGCCCACCGCGCCATCCTCTCGCTAATGGAAGAGTTCGAGGCGGTGGACTGGTATCACCAGCGGGCCGACGCCTGCAACGATGAGGCGCTGCGCGCCATCCTGCTGCACAACATGCACGAGGAATTGGAACATGCGACGATGCTTCTCGAATGGCTGCGCCGCAGCACGCCGCAGCTGGACACGATATTGAAAACCTACCTGTTCACCCAGGGGGACATCACCCTGCTCGAAAAGAAAACTACCGGCCAGGTCATTGGCGCGAGCCAGACCCCGAACATGGGCAGCACGCCGCGTCTGACCGTCGGCGATATGAAAGGAGCATGACATGGATACAACCACCCTCCCATTCGATGCTGCGATCCTCGGACGCATGGAAGCAATGGCGACATCCGAGGCGCGCAAGATACTGACCGCCCGCCGCTTCCTGCCGGTGGAAGGACCGTTCGGACTCGGCTATCTGGCCGCGACGGTGGGCAACGACGATCAGCGCCAGCATGCCGCGCACGGCGCGACCACCATCATCGCCCGCACCATCCCCGTGCCGATGATCTTCCGCCACTTCACCATGAGCCGTCGGCGCGTCTCCGCCCATACCGAACTGGGCCAGCCGCTGGACTTCGGCCAACTCGCGCAGGCCACGCAAGAGCTGGCGGCACGCGAAGAAGAGCTGATCTACAGGGGCGACCCGGAATTCGGATTGGCGGGACTGTGCACGGCGGAAAACCGCAACCACTTCGATGCCGGGGACTGGAACGACGTGGAGCAAGTGCTGCGCGACGTACTGGCGGCAGTGACGCTGCTGGACGATGCGCGCTTCCACGGCCCGTATGCGATGGTGCTCGAACCCTGTTTGTACAACAACCTGTTCCGCCGTTATCCGGAAGGTTCGGACATGCTGCAGATCGACCATCTGAAAGGACTATGCACGCAAGGCATCTACAAGGCCGACATCCGCGGCGCCGTGCTGACCGCGCCAGAAGCCGGTACGCTGCTGATCGGCGAAGACCTCACCGTGGCGTTCACCTTCCCGGATTCGGCCCATTTCAATTTCACCGTACGCGAATCCATCGTACTGCGCATCAACGCGCCCAAGGCCATCTGCACCATCAGCCCGCGCGGCTGAAAAATATATTGAACAGGGATGTCCGGGATTTAATCCTGCATCTCCTGATATCCATGTATGAACAAAAAACATCCGTGTATTTTGCGGATGATATTTTTTTCAGGTTGATAGATTCCAAGGCATGCCGGCAGGGTGATTTCTTCAACTGCCGGAAATCCTGGCAGCGGGACTATCCGGCGCCCCATTCCGGTAGCGATACCAGCCCAGGGCGCCGGATAGATTCATGCATGTTGAATCCTGGCCGCCTGTTTACCCTTCGCGCCTTGCATGATTTCGAACGTAACCCGCTGGCCTTCTTGCAATGACTTGAAGCCACGAGCCTCGATGGCGGAGAAGTGCGCGAAGACATCCCCGCTGCCATCGTCCGGGCTGATGAAACCGAATCCTTTTGCGTCGTTGAACCATTTAACAATGCCAGTTGCCATGATGCGTATCCCTCAAAAAAGTTGAATGAAAGTAAGTCGCCAGGCCATTCGACCGGCACGAGCAAATTAACAACCATTCAAACCCGGCTCAATAAACTGAACCCTGTAAATTGAAGTGCGAATACACCTGAGCAACCTATCCAGAACACACACAAAAACAAAGGGCGGATCGCCGATCCGCCCTTCGCCCGATTGCCGCGCCTGCCGGAATCCGGCAGTGCTGATTTAGTCCTTCTTGCGCAGCGACATGCGATCCATGATGTTGTCCTTCATCACGAACTGGTGTTTGAGCGCGCCCAACACATG
>DASTGP010000054.1:0-3352 GCA_035605585.1 Gallionella sp.
GCAAAGGTGCGGCAAGGTGGCGTGAAGATGGCGGTCGGCCTGCTCCAATTGGGCCGCGTACCCGGAAAATTCCTGCCCCAGTGTCAGCGGCGTGGCGTCCTGCAAATGGGTGCGGCCGATCTTGACGATGCCGTTGAAGGCCTTGTCCTTCTGCTCCAGCGTCGCGCGCAGCGTGCGCAGCGAGGGCAGCAACCGGTGTGCAACGGCGCCGGCTGCCGCGACGTGCATCGCGGTGGGGAAGATATCGTTGGACGACTGGCCGAGATTCACCTCGTCGTTGGGGTGAACCTTGCGCGCCGTGCCGCGCACGCCGCCGAGCATCTCCGAGGCGCGGTTGGCGAGTACCTCGTTCATGTTCATGTTGCTCTGCGTGCCCGAGCCGGTCTGCCACACCGACAGCGGAAATTCCTGCGCGTGCTGGCCTGCGAGCACCTCGTCTGCGGCCTGTACGATGGCGGTGGCCTTGTCATCGTTCAGCAGTCCGAGCTCGCGGTTGACCAGCGCGGCGGCGCGTTTTACCTCCGCCAGCGCGAGGACGACCTCGTTTGGCATGCGCTCGCTGGAGATATGGAAAAACTGCAGCGAGCGCTGCGTCTGCGCTCCCCACAGGTGTTCGGCAGGCACCTCGATGGGGCCGAAGGAGTCACGTTCGGTTCTGGTATTCATGGTGTTTTCCTTGCAATGATCCTGGTCAAAACAAATGCAGCGCCGACAGTGAAGCCGCCGATCAGCGGGGTGGCAGGGCACTGCGATGGGGAGACGGCAAATGGGTGCATTGTAACGGATGGAAACGTCGAAGTTGAAACTCTCACGCTGTGATCGTTCAATCAGGATGCGGCCTCGATGTCGCGCCGGGCGGGAACGCAGGGCAATTGACCTTAGCCGCTTTACTCCATTGGGCGTATTGCCAGCCGAAGGTAGAGGCGCGTACTTTGAGGCGTGGTAATCGAGTAACTAAGGAGTGGCTATGGAACCCTCTTTGCGCAAGCGGCAGTTCCCCGTGGAAAAAGTGCGCCGCTATCTCGAGCCCGGCCCCATCGTGCTGGTGTCGTCGGCGTACAAAGGCAAGAACAACGTCATGGTCATGGGCTGGCACACGGTGATGGAGTTCTCGCCGTCGCTGGTCGGCTGCATCATCTCTTCCGCCAACTACAGCTTCGAGATGGTTCGCCGCAGCCGAGAGTGCGTGATCAACCTGCCGACCACGGCGTTGACCGACGCAGTCGTCGGCATCGGCACTACCACCGGAGCCGAGATAGATAAGTTCGAACACTTCGGGCTCACCGCCGACGAGGCGGATATCGTCAAGGCGCCGCTGATCCGCGAGTGCCACGCCAACTTCGAATGCAAGCTCGTCGACGACCGCCTGGTCGACAAGTACAACTTCTTCATCTGGGAGGTCGTGAGCGCGCACGTCGCGCCATCGCCCAAACACCCGGAAACCCTGCATTACAAGGGGGAGGGTACCTTCATGGTCGCGGGCAAGATCATCCACAGGCGCAAGCTGTCGCATATGTGAACCCACAAATGCAAAGGAGGCCATCATGTTCCATGCAATTCGCATCCACAGGCACGGCGGTCCCGAGGTGCTGCAATGGGAGGAGATCGAGGTCGGCAATCCGGGGCCGGGCGAGATCAGGCTGAAGCAGACGGCGGTAGGGCTGAATTACGTCGATGTCTATCACCGCACCGGCGAATATCCGCAGCCGCTGCCTTTCGTGCCCGGCATGAGCGCGGCCGGCACGGTCGAGTCGGTGGGCCAGGATGTTACGCATCTCAAGCCGGGCGATCCGGTGGCCTATCCCATGGAGATCGGCGCGTATGCCGAGGCGCGACTGATCGCGGCGGACCGCGTGGTGAAGCTGCCGGACGGCATCACCGACCGCATGGCGGCGGCCATGATGCTGCGCGGCATGACTGCGCGCTACCTCATCCGCGACATCTACAAGGTCGGACCGGGCGACACCATCCTCATCCATGCCGCGGCGGGCGGGGTGGGCCTGCTCGTCTGCCAGTGGGCCGCAGCGCTGGGCGCGACCGTGATCGGCACCGTGTCCAGCGACCAGAAGGCGGCGCTGGCCAAGTCCAACGGCTGCCACCATCCCATCGTCTATACCCGCGAAGATTTCCAGGCGCGCGTGATGGAGATCACGGACGGGAAGAAGCTGCCCGTGGTCTACGATGGAGTCGGCCAGGACACGTACCTGAAGTCGCTCGACTGCCTGCGTCCGCGCGGTTTGCTGGTGCTGTTCGGTTCCGCTTCGGGCCCGGTCCCGTCCTTCGACACATCGCTGCTGGCGCAGAAGGGTTCCTTGCTGCTCACCCGGCCGACGCTGGGCACCTTCATTGCCACGCGGGCGCAGATGGAAGAGAACGCGGAGGAGCTTTTCGCTTCGGTGACCTCGGGCAAGGTGAATGTCCACATCAACCAGATCTATCCGCTGAAAGAAGTGGCGCAGGCGCACCGCGACCTGGAGGCGCGCAGGACGACCGGTTCGACGGTGCTGTTGACCTAAGGCTTCGTCATTTCCTTTGGAGACACCATGCCACAACCTCAAACTTCCGTTGACGTCGTCGCGCTCGACGTTCCGCTCCGGACGCCGTCTTCCGTCTTTCCGGAGCCGTTCTTTTCACGCATGGCGGGACGTCACAAAAGGCCGCTGGGGGACTTCTTCGGGCTGTCCAATTTTGGCGTGAACCTCACGCGCATCGTTCCTGGGGGCATTTCCGCCCTGCGCCACGCGCATTCGAAACAGGATGAGTTCATCTATGTCCTCGAAGGCCATCCCGTGCTGGTCACCGACGAGGGCGAGACGCCGCTTGCCCCGGGCATGTGCGCCGGATTCAAGGCAGGCACCGGCAACGGCCATCAACTGGTCAACCGGACCAGCACTGACGTCCTCTATCTCGAAGTCGGCGACCGTACCGCGGGCGACCTGGTCACCTTCCCGGATGAGGATCTGAAGATCGTTTTGGGCAGTGACGGGAAGAGGCAGTTCGTGCACAAGGACGGAACGCCATACTGAACATCCAATGAGCGTATCCTGACCGCATCCGGTATAGAGGAGGTTGAGGGGAGAGATCTTGCCAGAAGAAAATTGGCAATACATACGAGTCGTGATGCCATAGTCTCCAATGCGGGTAGCCAATCTGGCAGCCCATATTGGAGAACAAAAATGGCAAATTGGACGTATGCTCGCGGGCGGCTTGAAGCCCGTAACAATGTTGGTGTGCAACTTCTATTTATCCCGGCAGCACCGATGTGGGCACCTTTTGCGGATCTGCTCAATGTGAACAAGTTACTTAGTCGGCTGATACTGGCGGGATATGGGTACGGTGATGAATCCGACTA
>DASTGP010000055.1:0-2287 GCA_035605585.1 Gallionella sp.
TGACCCTGGGCACATTCCTAATTCTTGTCGCCACGGGAATTCCGCTGATGCTCTATTACCGTCCCTCGGCGCCGCAGGCCTACGCCGACACCAAGGACCTGCAGTTCGTGGTTTCGTCGGGCATGTTCCTGCGCAACCTGCATCGCTGGTCCGCGCATGCAATGGTGTTTCTGGTATTCGCGCACATGTTCAAGGTGTTCTATCGAGGCGCGTACCGGCCGCCGCGCGAGTTCAACTGGGTAATCGGCGTCATCCTTCTTCTTATTACGTTGTTGCTGAGCTACACGGGATACCTGTTGCCGTGGGACCAGCTAGCCTACTGGGCCATCACGGTCGGTTCCAACATCGCCTCCGCCGTGCCGGTGATCGGAGACAAGATTCACTTCCTGCTGCTGGGGGGGCACGCTGTCAACGCCAACGCCCTGCTGCGCTTCTATGTACTGCACTGCATGATCCTGCCGCTGGCGGCGATGTTCTTCGTGGCAATTCACTTTTGGCGAATTCGCAAGGATGGCGGGCTCTATAACCACGACAGCGAACCGGCAACCGTCCGCGCCAGGAACGCCGGCTTAGTCGTAAAGGAGACGAACTAGCCATGGCTGACTCGAAGGATTTCGTCGCCGGCGTGGATTCGAACGCGAAGAAATCTCCGCGGCGCATCGTCTTCATCACCCGCCGTACATCGGCGCAGGTCAAGGCCGAAACCGAAGATCAACTCCAGACCTTCCCGGAGGTGCTGTTCCGGGCAGCAGTGGCTGTGATGACGCTTGCGGTTGTGCTGGTTTGGACGGCCCTCCTTTTCAACGCGCCCCTCGAGGGCCTTGCCGATCCGTCGCACACACCGAATCCCGCCAAGGCGCCGTGGTACTTCCTGGGATTGCAGGAGATGCTGCACTACTTTCCGCCGGTGGTCGCAGGTGTTCTGGCGCCGGGGCTTGTAGTCATGGCGCTCATCGTTATTCCGTACTTCCGGGTCAACATCGAGGCGGACGGACTGTTTCTGAAGGGCCGGCAGAAGCGGCTGCGCATCTTCTATCTGGTCGCCGCCGCGCTATCAGTTTTCCTGCTGGTCTTCAAAGTCTATGCGGCGCTGATCCCGACCGTCATCATGGCGACGCTCATGCTGATAGCCGCACAGAGCACTCCGGATTCTCCATCACCCTTCCGGCGCTACCTGGCTGGGCGACCTCTCTCGTATTGGGTGATGACCTGGTTCTTATTCGAGCTGGTGGTGTTAACGGCCATCGGCACTTTCTTCCGCGGACCGGGCTGGGCTTGGGTCTGGCCGTGGCAGGGATCATAAAGGATGCGGCGATCATGAATGAAAAACCTGCGTCGCTCTGGCAGAAACTGTTCGGAGACAGCGTGCGCGCCTTTGGCGTCATCAGTGTGATCTTTCTCTTGTCTATAGCGATCGCGCCGGCAAAGAATTTCTTCAGCGAATGGCGCCATTATCAGCATGGCTACTTGAAAACGATTCGCAACCGCAGCGATGCCAACACGCTGCAACGGCATTTTACCGGCGGCATTCAGCAGGTCTGGCTCCCCGATCTTGGCGTAGTGGACCGCTGTACCAGTTGCCACGTTGGACTGAAAGAAGCGAGCCTGAGTGACGTGCCCAGCCAGCCCTACCGGAGACATCCGCCGATTCCGCACAAGCTGGATCAATTTGGATGCACGACGTGCCATCGTGGCCAAGGCGCTGCGACGACCGTTTCGGAAGCGCATAGCAGCACGCTCGCATGGGAACAGCCGATTCTGCCTGCCAAGTACATCGAGTCTTCCTGCGGACAGTGCCATCGGGGGCAACTCGCCGGAACTCCGCAGTTGAACCAGGGACGTGCGCTGCTGGCTCGCCAAGGCTGCCTGCACTGTCATGCGGTGAAGTTACCCGACGGAACCACACTCAAGGCAACCGACGATCCTCCGTCCCTGTCGCACATCGCCGACAAGACATCCCGCGAATGGATATTCGCGTGGCTCAAAGATCCTCAGGCGTACGCATCGACCTCGACCATGCCGAATTTCAAGCTGAGCGACGACGATGCCCGCGACATCTCGGCATTCCTCATTGCGAACAGCACCCCGCTCGCGGGTGATACCGCAAATGTCTCCGCAAAAACGTCTGTCGATCCTGCGGCAGGAGCAAGCCTTTACGGCGAATCGTTCTGCGCCTCGTGTCACGCCGTGCAGAATGCCGCGGGCAACATGGTCGGTGGCGATGTCGGACCTGAATTGACGCGTGTGGGAACCAAAGTGAAGCCCGAGTGGTTGCAGGCGTGGTTGC
>DASTGP010000077.1:0-8597 GCA_035605585.1 Gallionella sp.
TCATGGAACAGCAGGTAGTGCAGCGGCGTGTACGGCAGCATCGCCCCGAAGCCCGGCATACCGTCGGCCACGCCTCTCAATTCACCGCTGCGCTCGAGGATGACGACAGGCCGCGCAGAACTTTCGAGCAGGGCGAGCTCGGCTTCGGTGCACTTCGCGTAGCCTTCGAGTGACGCTGCGTTCAGCGCCATCACCGCGAACGGTTTTTCCTCGCGCGCCTTGCGCTCGCGCAAACGCGCAACCGCAACAGAATTTTTCGCGTCGCACATCAGATGGAAACCGCCCAGCCCTTTCACCGCAAGTATTTCGCCGTCCTTCAGTTTGGCGATTGCGCTGGCGAGGATATTCGCCGCCCACACCGGGGTTCCGTCTGCGTTAAGCAACGCAAGCTGCGGCCCGCACTCGGGGCAGGCGGTGGCCTCGGCGTGGAAGCGGCGATCGTCGGGCGCCCGGTATTCGGCGAGGCACGCCGGACACAGCGAAAAATCCGCCATGGCGGTGTTTGCCCGGTCGTAGGGCAGACGCGCGGCGACGGAGTAGCGCGGGCCGCAATGCGTGCAGTTGATGAAGGGATAGCGGTAGCGGCGGTCGCCGGGAGTGAACAGCTCTTCGATGCAATCGGGGCAGATCGAGGTATCCGGTGCAATGCGGGTCAGCGCCTCGCTGCCGCGACTCTCCAGAATGGCGAAGCCGCGTTCCGGTTCGACCTCGGCGATCTCGACCGACACCCCTGCAATGCGTGCCAGCGGCGGCGGCTCATGGCGCAGCTTGCGCAACAAAGAGTCCACTTGTTTGCCGCGCCCCTGCACTTCGAGCTCCACGCCCGCGCCGCAGTTGCGCACCCAACCGGACAGGCCGAGTTCCTGCGCGAGCCGGTAGACGAAGGGACGGAAACCGACGCCCTGCACCTGGCCGCGCACCTGCACGCGGCAACGCATCGTGGTTTCGGCAGCGAGGACGGCATCCATCACCGCTCCTTAGTCGCGGACTTCGGCCTCAAGCTCGCCGATACGCAACTCATCTCTTTCCGCGCCGCGCAGTGCGGCGATATCCATTTGTACGTCGAGCCAGTCCAGCCATTCGTCCATGCCCTCGCCCGTGCGCGCGGAGAGGACGATGGCGCGGATGCGTGGATTGACCCGGCGCGCATATTCGATGGCGAGGGCAACGTCGAAGTCGAGATGGGGCAGCAGGTCGGACTTGTTGAGCAGCATCAGATCGGCTGCGGCGAACATGTCGGGATATTTCAGCGGCTTGTCCTCGCCCTCCGTCACCGACAGGATCGCGACCTTGTGTGCCTCGCCGAGGTCGAAGGACGCCGGACACACCAAGTTGCCCACGTTCTCGATCAGCAGCAGGCTATTGTCCCTGGGGCGCAGCTGCTCCAGCGCATGGCCCACCATGTGCGCATCCAGATGGCAGCCGCGCCCGGTGTTGATCTGCAACGCGGGTACGCCGGTGGCGCGGATACGGTCGGCATCCAGCGAAGTCTGCTGGTCGCCCTCGATCACGCAGACCGGGTAGCGCTCCTGCAAAGCCATCACGGTGCGCACCAGCAACGTGGTCTTGCCGGAGCCGGGACTCGAAACCAAGTTGAGTGCGAAGATGCCGTGCGCACGGAAGTAGTCGCGATTCGCCGCGGCATAGGCATCGTTCTTGGCGAGGATGTCCTGCTCAACCTTGACCATGCGCGCCTGGCTCATGCCGGGTGCATGCGCATGGGCAGGCCCTAGGCCGTAGTGGATATCGTGGCGGTGATGATGCGCGCCGCCGCTATGGGAATGCGCCGTACCGTCGGCATGGACGTGGAAACGCATGTGATTCCCCGTACTTTCTATTTTCGCTTCCTCACCGCTGCAGCCGCATACCGTGCACATGATTTCCCCTATTCGATTTCCAATTCCCTGACGCGCATCGCCACGCCTTCGTCCATCCGCAAGCGGAAACCGCCGCATTCCGGACACGGATCGCCGCGCGCCGCAAGCGGCACCAGCTGTCCGCAATCAAAGCACCACGCCTGCCCGTCCTGCTCGACGATGTCCAGCGCGGCGCCCTCGGCCAGCGTGCCGCTAGCGACCTCATCGAAGCAGAAGCGTATCGCTTCCGGCTCGACACCCGACAGCTTGCCGATCTCCAGCCTCACGGTCTTGACCCGCTGACAACCTTCACGGCGCGCGCGGTGATCGACCAGGTCCACTACGCCCTCAGCCAGCAACATTTCATTCATGTGGCATCTCCGATTCGTAGAGTGAAAATCAGACCGCAAACCGGACATGCCGACGGTTCGATCCCGCCGTGCCCGCAAAGAACCGCAACAGTCCCTTGCCTCTCGTGCCCGTAGCCGGGAAACAACGAGATACGCCGACGATGATAGCACTCAACACCAGCGCCAAACGGACCGCCGCAGCGATTAGCGGCGTCAATAAAAAGGGCGCGCGAATGATCGGGGTGTCACGCAACGACATATTCATGGTGCTCCTTGTGAGGGATCGATTGGCGCGGCAACCGGGAGACCGCGAATCATTCGCGCACAGCAATCGAGTTTGCCGGGGAGACTGTAGCCGTCCGCCTGTAGGTGTTGAATACGCACAAACTCGTATTCATTTTCGGGAGGCCGAGTATTTGCATCCCCTTCGCGCGACGGCTTCAAACCATACTTTGCCGAGCCGATATTTGCTATCGTATGATTTCTATCCATCAGCATCCACGAGGTCAGCAGATGAAGATCGGCATCCCCAAGGAGATCAAAACCAACGAGAACCGCGTCGCGGTCGTCCCTTCCGGCGTCGAGACGCTGATCGCCTCAGGACACGAGGTGCTGGTGGAACAGGGCGCCGGACTGGGCAGCGGATTCGGCGACGATCAATACGCGGCGGCCGGTGCACGCATCGCGCCCGGGGCCGATGCGGTCTGGGCCGAGGCCGAGCTGATCGTCAAGGTCAAGGAACCGATCGAGCCCGAGTGGAAACGCATCAGGCCGGAGCAAGTGATCTTTACCTACTTCCACTTCGCCGCCGACAAGAAACTGACTGAGGCGCACCTCGCCTCCGGCGCGATCTGCATCGCGTACGAGACGGTCGAGCTGCCCTCGCGCGAACTTCCCCTGCTCACGCCGATGTCGGAAGTGGCGGGACGCATGGCCGTCCAGCAGGGTGCAAAGTACCTCGAGAAGATCTACGGAGGACGCGGCATCCTGCTCGGCGGCGTGCCCGGCGTGGCGCCGGCCAGGGTGGCCATCCTCGGCGGCGGCACGGTGGGGCTCAACGCCGCGAAGATGGCGGCCGGATTGGGCGCACATGTCACCGTCCTCGATACCTCGCTGGAACGGCTGCGCTACCTCAGCGACGTGATGCCGCCCAATGTGCAACCGCTGTTCTCCAACCGGCACGCGGTTCAGGAACAACTCGCCGATGCCGATCTCATCATCGGCGGCGTGCTGATTCCAGGCGCGCTCACGCCCAGGCTGATCCGCCGCGAAGACCTCAAGACCATGCATCCTGGCGCCGTCATCGTCGACGTCGCCGTCGACCAGGGCGGCTGTGCCGAGACCACACGCCCCACCACCCACGAGAACCCCACCTACATCGTGGACGGCATCATCCATTACGCCGTGGCCAATATGCCTGGAGGCGTTCCGCGCACCTCCACCCTCGCCCTGACGAACGCCACCCTGCCCTACGTGCTGCAACTCGCAAACAAGGGATGGAAGCAGGCGCTGCGCGACAACGGCGCGCTGCAGAAGGGGCTGAACATCGTGGACGGGAAGATCACCCACCAAGCCGTGGCTGCGGCCTTCGGGGCATTCATGCATGATGCGGGGACGTTCCTGTAAGGAATTGTTCTCGGCTATCGGCTCGCAGCCGTCGCTCAAACATATTCTTCATGACGGCGAGATTCGAACTCGCGACCTCACTGCCCGTATCGGTGATTCAGATCACCGAACGTAGATAACAGAGCGCTCTATCCTCTGAGCTACGCCATGCAGGTACATCATCGCGAATACACGATGGCAAATCTATACCTTCAAGTGGCCAGCCGTGTCATGATAGTCACTTAACGTGTCGGGTTGGTGGCTAGGCGGATTTTCGTATCCACTCCGCAATGGTGCGTTGGGCATTCGATTTGGATAGGTTAGCGCCAATTTTTTGGCTGTACTCCAACACTTCCGACATCAATTCAGACGCGGCTTGGTTTGCGGATTTCCATGTTTTGGCTTTGTACTTTTGAAGAGTCCATTCTTTAAGCTCACGCGTCTTTGCATGCCGTATCTGCGCCCCTGCTTTTCCGTTTGTCGCCCGCTCAGCCTTACGATTAAAGAAATTACTCACCTGAAGCATGCCTTGCAACGCCAGATCATTTGCCGCTACCGAATCTGCCAGCCAATCCAGCGCCTTTTCGATGTTGTCTGGCAGACATAATGCCGCCTGCATAGCGCAGTCAAAGGAAAGAGCTTTGAGGATTATTCCCGTGCCAGGAAAACTTGTTAGGCATGTCCCCTGTAGCATTTCCTTAGTACCGATTATTGTTGTGTAATGCTGCGCAATAAGTACTCCACATTCATAATGCTTTTGGCAGCCCTTGGCAGTAGATAACTCCTTTTCCAATTCACTCGGTTCCTTACCTGACAATTCCAGGGTTCTGCTAATCAGCGCTGCCTCGTAGTGATGTGCGAAGCGATTCACTCGCCATGCCAGAACTAGTAGATGGTCAAATTGTTCGTTGCTGCAGTTTCCTATCATTCGCCGTATCCCCAGACAGTGATCGCGCCATTTCTGGCCGAGACGATCAATGCAATCAGGGGCAACATCATTAAAATCAACTGCCTGCTTGAGCGCTTCGGCCAACGCGTGTTCTTTCGCAAACGTTTTGACTTCGTCGTCAAATTGAGGCGGATTCGAAATTGTTTGAATTCTCCAGGACATGCATCTTTCCTTATGCTGCGTCAAAGACTGGCAATCAATCGGCTCAACTCGCTTGGTGCCTCAAGATTGGATAATACGCGCTATTACATCTGCTTTTGGGACAGTTCAGCCTGTTGCCTTTGTCCGCTTTGGAGGGGTCTACAGGACGCCCATGGAGTCGGCTTTGGCCGATAACCGGCCACGCAGCGACCGCTGCCTGAGTAACCGTCAGTGGCACGTTCCAGCCCACCGAGCGCAATCACCTTAGGCCGTCGCACCCACCGCCACGCCGCTGTTGTTCTTGACGAACAACGTGGACCGGCAATGCGGGTAGTTCATGCAACCCCAGAACGCACCGCCCTTTCCCGTCCGCCGCACCATCTTGACGCCGCACGATGCGCAGGTGGGCGTGGTGTAGTCGCCTTCCGTCGCGAACTCCAGCAGTTTCTTGCGTTTGTCTTCCGGTAGCTTCGACAGCATGGTCAGAAATTTCTCGCCGTCGATCAGGAATAGTTTGTCCTGGTGTTCCGCGGCGAATTGTTTGGCGTCGCCGGTGAAGCCGCTGGTTGCCATGAAGATGCCCTTGCCGGCGGACTCGTGCGCCATGACGCCGAACAGTTCGCGGACCGGCTTTACACCGACCATGCCGTCCCATGCCTTGCACTGGATGGCGAACGTCATGACATCCGAATCCTTGGCATAGACCCGCGCATCGATCCCGCCATCGGCACCGTGGCTGACGGTCTCGACGCGCTTGCCCAGGATGCGGAAATATTCGGCGCAGACCATCTCGAACCGCTTCCACTCGAGGCTGCGCAACAAACCCAGCGACCAGTCGGACGGCGGCGGCACCATGGCGACATACCTTCCTGAGCCGTCGTTCAACGGCACACGCCTGACGGGCTGGTGGTTATGCACCGCGGCAGGCTCTTGCCTGCCGCGGATGAAGGCGATGACGGCGATGAACAAGAAGGGCAGCGCGGCCATGGGAGCGAATCCCGAGATTACGCTGGCGAGAGGAGCCAAAGCTGGACTGTCGAACTGTGCCGGCACCAGCCATCTCATGATGGCGAATACGACGCCCGAGACGGCCACGCTCAGTTGCCAAGGGGCACCTGCCAGCACCGCGATGAGACCTTCGTTATTCTTGCCGCGTCTTGCCATTGCTTCAGCCCCCATCGGTCAGGATTAAAGGAAATCGCTGAACATGCAGACCGGCAACCGGCGCGGCCTCAGCTGAGCGAATGCATCGGATTAGACCATGGCATCTGACTTCGCCATATATGCCGAAGTATCTATGCAATTCGGCCTAGTCATCTTCACACGCAGCCAGTGCGAAAAGGCGAATGAGCACTCGTGTCAGGGCTGCCCCACATAGAGAGCGATCTTGCCGATGGCATGGCCGGATTGGCTGAGCGCATGCGCCTTGGCGATGTCCTTGAGGGCGAATTCCGCGCCGACGATGGGGCGCAGTTTGCCGCTTTCGACCAGCGACGCAAGTTGCGACAGGATCTCGGCGTTCGACTGGATGAACAGGAAGGCGCTGCGTACGCCGAGTGCTTTGGCCTTCTCCTCTGACGGCGTGCTGATGATCGAGACGAGGATGCCGCCGGGTTTGAGCACCGACCACGAAGCTTCCTGCACCTGACCGCCGATGGTGTCGAGCACGACATCCATCTCGCGCACCACTTCCTCAAACTTCAACACGCGGTAGTCGATCACCTCATCGGCACCGATGGACCGTACCAAGGCCCGGTTCTTCTCGGAGGTAGTGGCGATGACATACGCACCGCGCGATTTGGCCAGCTGCACCGCGATGGAACCTACGCCACCGGAAGCGGCGTGGACCAGCACCCGCTGACCTGACGCGACCTTGGCCGTGGTCACGATGGCCTCCCACGCGGCGATGCCCGCAAGAGGTAGCGTCGCAGCCTCGACGTGGGAGATGGTCTGCGGCTTGTGCGCGAGTTCGTCCTCGCGGATCGCCACGTACTCGGCATAGGTGCCGTCGCGCCTGATGTCCGGACGGGAGAACACGGCATCGCCCGGCTTGAAACGCGTCACCTTGCTGCCCACCGCTTCCACCACGCCGGAGACATCCCAGCCCAGGGTGAGCGGAAACTGGTAGGGGATCATCTGCTGCAGGTAGCCTTCCCTGATCTTCCAGTCGACCGGGTTCACCGAGGCGGCCACCACCTGGACCAATACGTCGTTCGAGGCGATCTCGGGCAGGGGCGCATCTTCGTACTTCAGCACATCCGCATTGCCGTAGGCATGGATCCTGACTGCTTTCATGAAAGCCTCCGTGAAATGGTCACCTGTAATAGGCCTTGGAAATGTATTGGGTCAACATCCGCTCGGTATTGAAGAACGACGCATTGAGGGCGATCGAATGACGCATCACTTCGGCATAGCGGTCCGGCTCGTTGCTGAACATGGGCAGGATGACCATCTCCAGTTTGTTGTATAGCGCCTGTGCATCCTCGGCCCGTGTCTCATCGCTTCCCAGGCTCACGTTCTTGTCCGTGCCGATCGACCAGCCGGTCACGCCCTCGATGCAACCCTCCGCCCACCAGCCGTCCAGAATGCTGAACGAGGGCACGCCGTTGACCGCAGCCTTCATTCCGCTGGTGCCCGACGCTTCGAGCGGCGGCTGCGGAGTGTTGAGCCATAGGTCCACACCGGCGGTGATCAGTTTTGCCAGTTCGATGCCGTAGTCCTCGAGATAGACCAGCTTGATCTTCCCCTTGAGTGCCTCTTTAACCTCATGGATGCGGCGTATTAACTCCTTGCCGGCCATATCCTGCGGATGCGCCTTTCCCGCGTAGACGAGTTGCAGCGCCCCCACCTTGCTTGCGATATCGATCAGCCTGTCGATATCCCAGAACAGCAGGTCCGCGCGCTTGTATTCGGCCGCACGCCTTGCGAAGCCTATGGTGAACACATCGGGAACCAGGGCGACTCCGCTAAGCTCGTTCACCTTGCCGATGAGCATGTCCTTCGCCTGACGGTGCCCCGCCCAGATATCGTGCTTGGAGATGTTGAGCGCGTAGCGCAAGCTCTGATTGTCCTCGCGCCAGCCGGGTATGCGGTCGTCGAACAGCTTTGCGATCGGCGGTGAGACCCAGGTGGCTGCATGCACGCCGTTGGTGATGGAATGGATGTCGTACTTCGAATATAACTGCTGAGTCACCTGGCCGTGACGCTTCGCCACCCCGTTGATGTAGTGGCTGTTCTCGAGCGCGAGATAGGTCATGTTCAGCACGTGCTTGGGGCAGAACTCGTGCTCGAGGTCTGCAAACGCCTCTCCGTAACCGGTAATGACCTGACGCACCTGCTCCACAAGGAACTTGTCGTGTCCGGCAGGCACCGGTGTGTGGGTGGTGAAGATGCACTTGGGTTTGACCAGCTGTAGGTGTTCCATCGTTACGGTGTGGCTGACCGGCTCGTAGGCAAGGTCCCATGCCTGTCTGGCGAACTCGTGGGCAAGCTCCAGGATCAACAGCGCGGCATGCCCTTCGTTCATGTGATAGCGCCTGATGTCGTTGTACCCCAAGGCGCTCAGCATCCTGACGCCGCCGATCCCCAGCACCGCCTCCTGACAAATGCGGTAGCGCACATCGCCCCCGTAGAGGTGGTCCGTGATGCCGCGGTCCTGTTCGGCATTCTGCTCGAGGTCGGTGTCCAGAAATATGA
>DASTGP010000083.1:0-2385 GCA_035605585.1 Gallionella sp.
GACTTGAACGGCCGTCATGGGCGGCTCCTGCAGCCAACTAGGTTTGGCGTGAACACCACAGCCCACTTTTCTCCGAGTGGCGCGCGATCCGCCCAGGGCATTGGGAGCGTGTGCAGATCAGCGAGATGGGTATTATCGGAAGCTAACTGGACCTTACCTCTGTGTGGCCAGGTCATCAAGCAGAACAGAGAGTCCCCGTTGAGTTCACTTCCGCGAGCGCTCGTTTAGGCTAGCCTGGCTTAGCCCGAGACGCACCAACAGCGCCTGGAACCTCGGTTCTTGTCGAAGAGGGTCGTAAACCGGATGCACTTTCAGCGCGGATAAGGACATCTGACGCTGCTCCATGCCAGCTTCCAGCCACTCGAGTGCGCGGTCATTTTCCCCGAGGCCCAGGTGAACGATGGCGAAGCAGGTGGCCGGAACGGCCGAAGTCCCGGAGCCGGTCCGGATCGCCGAGGAAGACATTTCGTGCAGTTGCTGCAATAACTCCCTTGCGCGATCCGTCTCTCCGTTGAGCGCGTGCGCCTGGCCGAGCGCTGCCAGTATATTAGCAATCGCGCCGCCTAGTTGGAGACCCTTTTCGTACATCTCGATGGCCCTGGCGTAGTCGCCCATTTGCGCATACACTCGCCCTCGTGACGTCCACGCTTTGTAGAAGGACGGCTCGAACTCCAACAGCAACCGGTATTGTTCGATTGCCTCCTCGTAGCGGCGCGACACCATCAAAACGAAGCCACGGCCTTCCTGGGCGATGACCGACAATGGATCGAGCGAGACAGCAAGTTCTGCCTCGGCCAGTGCCTCCTCGAGACGGCCGGTCATGGCGAGATAGTGAAATCCATACCAGAAGTGCGCTGTGGCGTAACCGGGGTTGAGGTCGATGGCCCGGCGAAAGAATACGGCCGCCTCATCCCACTTCCAGTCGTACCGGGAGCGCAGAAGGCCCAGCGTCGCATACGCTTCGGCGAGATTGGGATCGAGACTTGTGGCTCGCTCGGCGGCACGGTTCGCCGCGGGGATAGCGGTCTCCTGCGGGAGCAGCCCGTTCTCCGCGAGGACTGCAAAGCTGTCGCCGAGGCCGGCCCATCCCAGCGCCCAGTCCGGATCCAGCGCCACGGCATCCTCGAAACAGCGGAGCCCCAACCGCAGGCCTTCCGGTGAGCGCTTGTTCCAGTGGAAGCGGCCCTTCAGATAGGCGTTGTAGCACTCGATGTTGGTCGCCTTGGGTGTCAGGCGCGTGGGCGATTCGGGCCAAAGCTGCACCCGCAGGGTATTCACGATGGCTTGCGCAATCTCCTCTTCAATGGCGAACACATCGGAGGCCGAGCGGTCCCAAGTTTCGGACCAGAGATAGTAGCCGCTCGCCGATTCGATCAACTGGGCAGTGATGCGCAGGCGATCGCCTAAGCGACGAATGCTGCCGCGCAGAATGGTTTCGACGCCCAGTTGCTCGCGGATGGCTTCCAGGTCCTCGCGCCCTTTCATGCGTGCCGCCGAATTCCACGCCACTACGCGCAGCTCGCGCACCTTCGTGAGCGAGTGGATCAGCTCCTCGGTGAGGCCGTCGCACAGGTAGTCGTTCTCGGGACCGGCATTCAGGTTGGCGAACGGCAGAACGGCCATGGTGCGCTGGGCAGGCGCGGGTTCGTGCTTCGGGGCACTGGCGGCGGCCGGATCATGGAACAGGGCAGCGTACCCGCCACGCGGAAGCTCAATGCGGATGCGAGCATTGCGGCCCTCGCCCTCGTACCAAGTCTTGAGACGGTCGCGCAGGCGGCGGGCCTCGACGCGCACCACGGGGTCGACACGGGAATCGAAGGAGGCCGGGCGGTCGAACGCTTCCAGGGCGACCACGTATTCCTTCACTCGATCTGATTCGCCGCGGAGGGCCTGCTCCACTGAAAAGCGCAGAAAACGGCAGAGCCGATCCGAGCGGCAGAAGAGATCGCTGGCCACGATTCGGCCGAGTTCCTCGCGGATCAACTCCTCACGCTGTGGGTCGATACACATATGGAGGGCGAGCCGGGCACCCCGGAGATTATTCAATTGTAGCGAACCGTTCACGCACTGCGCCCGGCGAGGCCGAAATGGGCGACCGCCGCGGGCAGATGACGATCGTTGGTCCAGATTTCCGTCTCCGGCGGGGGCGAGCGGATCAGCATGGCCGTTTTGCGTAACAGCGATTCGGTGACCGGCATCCGATTCGTTCAGCTTCATCCTCCGAATGCTCCAAGAGCATTTGGCAGCGCATCCGCCTGTTTCAGCACAATGAGCTCGCTACTGACGTCGTTTTGCGGTCGGCTCCGGCCGTGTCGTCGGTGACTCGGACAAAGCTGGTGATGACCACGAACGATAAGTCGCCTTCCGAACTGCTATCTCGAAAGC
>DASTGP010000012.1:0-2369 GCA_035605585.1 Gallionella sp.
ATCGCTTCTAGGCCGCTAACGCGACCGTGACGCTGAGGGATGCGGACAGCTATGCGCAGCAACTGGAAAGCGAAGGCGCGGTCGTCGCGAGCTTCGCCGCGCGTCGTGCGGAGATCGTCAAGCAATTGACGGCCGCGGCCGCGAAGGAAGGGTTGAAACCCATCGAGGATGACGCGCTGCTGGACGAAGTGACCGCGCTGGTCGAACGTCCCAACGTGCTGCTCGGCAAGTTCGAGGAGGCATTCCTCGAAGTGCCTCAGGAATGCCTGATCCTGACCATGAAGGCGAACCAGAAATATTTCCCGCTGCTGGACGCGAACGGCAAGCTCACCAACAAGTTCCTCATCGTGTCCAACATCCGTCCGGCGGACGCGAGCCTGGTGATCGGCGGCAACGAGCGCGTGGTGCGCCCGCGCCTCGCCGACGCGAAGTTCTTCTTCGACCAGGACCGCAAGAAGCCGCTGGATGCCCGCGTGATGGGACTGTCCAAAGTGGTTTACCACAACAGGCTCGGCACCCAGGGCGAGCGCGTGCAGCGCGTGCAGGCCATCGCGCGCGCCATCGGCCAGCAACTGGGCGGCGATGCGCTATCTGCCCAGGCCGATCAGGCCGCTTTGCTGGCCAAGGCCGACCTGCTCACCGACATGGTGGGCGAGTTCCCCGAGTTGCAGGGCATCATGGGGCGCTATTACGCGAAGCATGACGGGCTCTCCGACGATATCGCATTCGCCATCGAAGACCACTACAAGCCGCGCTTCGCGGGCGACGAGCTGCCGCGCAACATGGCCGGCGTCTGCGTCGCACTGGCCGACAAGCTGGAGACGCTGGTCGGCATGTTCGGCATCGGACAGATACCGACCGGCGACAAGGATCCCTTCGCGCTGCGCCACCATGCACTCGGCGTGGTGCGCATGCTGGTCGAGAAGGAGCTGCCGCTCAGTCTGTTCGACCTGGTCAAGATCGCTTTTGCCGGATTCCCTCAAGGCCTGCTCGGCGATGCGAACGCCGACGTCGAGACTTTCGTGTTCGAGCGCCTCGGCGGGATGATGCGCGAGCAGGGCTATACCACCAACGAGGTCGACGCCGTGTTGTGCATGCGCCCGGTTCAGCTCTATCTGGTGCCGAAGCAACTGGAGGCCGTGCGCGCCTTTGCCGCATTGCCTGAGGCCGCCGCGCTGGCCGCTGCCAACAAGCGTGTCGGCAATATCCTGAAGAAGGTCGAAGGTGCCGTGAGCGACAAGGTTGATGCCGGCTTGTTGCAGGAAGCCGCCGAGCAGTCGTTGCATCATGCACTGGGCGAGATCGCACCCAAGGCTGATGCCGCTTTTGCTGAGGGCGACTACACCGCCTCGCTGCAAGCGCTTGCTGCGTTGCGCGCGCCGGTCGACGCGTTCTTCGACAACGTGATGGTGAATGCAGAGGACGAAAAGCTGCGCGCCAACCGCCTCGCGTTGCTGGCTCAGTTGCAGCAGGCGATGAACCGCGTTGCCGATATTTCCAGACTGGCAGCCTGAACCTACGGATAGAACAGCCATGAACCTCGTCATCCTCGACCGCGACGGCGTCATCAACTACGACTCCGACCAGTTCATCAAGAGCCCGGAAGAGTGGAAGCCGCTTCCCGGTAGCCTCGAGGCGATCGCGCGGCTGAACCAGGCCGATTACCGCGTGGTGGTTGCCACCAACCAATCCGGCGTTGGACGCGGGCTGTTCGACATGGCGATGCTGAACGCGATCCACGACAAGATGCACAAGGCTTGTGCGCAAGTCGGCGCGCGCATCGATGCCGTGTTCTATTGTCCGCACACCGCCGACAGCAACTGCCATTGCCGCAAGCCCAAGAGCGGCATGCTCGAGGAGATCGCTGCGCGCTACGGCGTCAGCCTCGACGACGTGCCCGCGGTCGGCGATTCGTTGCGCGACCTGCAGTGTGCCGCCGCGGTGGGCGCGCAGCCCTACCTGGTGCTGACCGGCAAAGGCATGAAGACGCAGGCGACCGGCGGCTTGCCGGAAGGCACCATCGTCATGCCGGACCTCGCGGCGGTCGTGACGGAGCTGATCTGATGCTTGCCGTCCGTTCGTTCGTCTTCCTGCTGTTGCAGTTCGTGCTCACGCCGATCTTTTCCACGCTGGCGATTTTCACTTTCCCGTTCAATCCGATCACCCGCTACCGGCTCATCTCCAGCTATGCGCGCACCATGATCTGGCTGTTGCGCGTTGTGTGCGGCATCCGTCACGAGGTGCGCGGCCTGGAGAACATTCCCAAGGAGCCGTGCATCGTGCTGTGCAAGCACCAGTCGGCCTGGGAGACGCTGGCGCTGCAGGTGGTGTTCCCGCCGCAGGTTTGGGTGCTGAAGCGCGAGTTGCTG
>DASTGP010000134.1:0-5489 GCA_035605585.1 Gallionella sp.
GGAGAGAGTTATGGATCAATCGAATCGTTATGCAAATCTGAATCTGAAAGAAGCGGATTTGATCGCAGGCGGCAAGCACATGCTGGTTGCTTACAAGCTTATTCCGGCCAAAGGCCACGGCTTCCTGGAAGTGGCTGCTCACGTTGCAGCTGAGTCTTCTACCGGCACCAATGTGGAAGTTTCCACTACCGACGACTTCACACGCGGCGTTGACGCGCTGGTGTACGAAGTAGACGAGACCGCATTCGGTGACGATCCGGTGAAGGGCGGCGGTCTGATGAAGATCGCTTATCCGGTCGAGCTGTTCGATCCGAACCTGACCGACGGCACCTACAACATTTCCCACATGTGGTCCCTGATCTTGGGCAACAACCAGGGCATGAGCGACCACGCCGGCCTGCGCATGCTGGACTTCCTGATTCCCGAGTGCATGGTCAGGAAGTTCGACGGCCCGTCCGCCAACATCACCAACCTGTGGAAGGTGCTGGGTCGTCCGGAAGTGGACGGCGGCTACATCGCCGGCACCATCATCAAGCCGAAGCTGGGGCTGCGTCCCGAGCCGTTCGCCAAGGCGTGCTACGACTTCTGGCTGGGTGGCGATTTCATCAAGAACGACGAGCCGCAAGCCAACCAGCCGTTCTGCCCGATGGAAGTGGTCATGCCCAAGGTGGCAGAAGCCATGGACCGCGCACAACAGGCTACCGGCCAGGCCAAGCTGTTCTCCGCGAACATCACCGCCGACTACCACAAGGAAATGATCTATCGCGGCGAGTTCGTGCTGAATACCTTCGCCAAGTACAACTCCGCTAGCCACGTCGCCTTCCTGGTGGACGGCTTCGTGACCGGCCCGGCTGGCGTGACTACCTGCCGCCGCGCTTTCCCGGACACCTTCCTGCACTTCCACCGCGCAGGCCACGGCGCCGTGACTTCCTACAAGTCGCCGATGGGTATGGATCCGCTGTGCTACATGAAGATGGTGCGCCTGATGGGCGCGTCCGGTATGCATACCGGCACCATGGGCTACGGCAAGATGGAAGGCCACGGCAAGGAAACCGTGCTGGCCTACATGCTGGAGCGCGATGAGTGCCAAGGACCTTACTTCTACCAGAAGTGGTACGGCATGAAGGCGACCACCCCGATCATCTCGGGCGGCATGAACGCACTGCGCCTGCCTGGCTTCTTCCAGAACCTGGGCCACGGCAACGTGATCAACACCTGCGGAGGCGGCGCTTTCGGCCACATCGACAGCCCGGCAGCCGGCGGTATCTCCCTCGGCCAGGCTTACGAGTGCTGGAAGACCGGCGCGGATCCGATCGAATACGCGAAGACTCACAAGGAATTCGCCCGCGCGTTCGAATCTTTCCCGAAAGACAGCGACAAGCTGTTCGCAGGCTGGCGCGAAAAGCTGGGCGTACACAAGTAAGCTCGGCTGTAGCTAAGCAACAAAAAATGCGCCCCCACACGATGGGGGCGTTTTTTTGACTCCGGCCGACCGCAAGCGGCCTTAACATGCCAGGGCATGTTAGCCTGCGTCGCAACAAGCCGCTGTGCGGCGTGTTGTCCCGCGAATACAGAGAGGTTATGAAGATGAACAACATCGAACAATACAAGGTATACAAGGAGCCGTTCTACCAAGCGCAAGGCGACGAGGTCGCCCTCTATGAAGCGGCCTACGCTGCTCGCCTGCCGGTGATGGTGAAAGGGCCAACCGGCTGCGGCAAGTCGCGCTTCATCGAATACATGGCGTGGAAGCTCAACAAGCCGCTCATCACCGTAGCTTGTAACGAGGACATGACGGCGAGCGATCTGGTCGGTCGTTATCTGCTGGATGCGAACGGCACGCGCTGGCTGGATGGCCCGCTCACTACCGCCGCCCGCATCGGCGCCATCTGCTATCTGGATGAAGTGGTCGAGGCGCGCCAGGACACCACCGTGGTGATCCACCCGCTGACCGACCACCGCCGCACGTTGCCGCTGGACAAGAAGGGCGAGCTGATCGAAGCCCATCCGGACTTCCAGTTGGTGATCTCCTACAACCCGGGCTACCAAAGCCTGATGAAGGATCTGAAGCAGTCCACCAAGCAGCGTTTCACCGGTTTCGAGTTCGATTATCCGGATGCCGCCCTCGAATCGGAGATTCTGGCCAAGGAAACGGGGCTGGGTATCGAGGTGTGCGGCAAACTGGTGCAGATCGGCCAGGCTGCGCGCAATCTCAAAGGTCACGGTCTGGACGAGGGTATTTCCACGCGCTTGCTGGTCTATGCGGCGACCCTGATCAAGAACGGCGTCGATGCCAAGGCCGCATGCCGTATGGCGCTGGTGCGACCGATCACCGACGATGCGGATATCCGCGACACGCTCGATCACGCGATCGACGTTTCATTCGCGTGAACCCGGCACGAACGAACCGGCGAAGGGGCTGAGCGATGACTGAGGTCGTGACGGATCGAACGGAAGAGATCTCGATGTACTGGGAGAAGCTGGGTTGCAGATTCGCCCAGGTGAATGCCGTCTTCGATGAGTGCATGAAGGAAGCCAAGGCGCTGCTGTCGAAAGCGGGCCTGGAGACCTATATCGAGAATGCCCGCATCATCGGCAAGATGGGGCGTGGCGCGGAACCGTTGCTGGTCTACCTGGAAGAAGCGCCGGGCGTGGCCAGCGCCGTTGGGGAGCATGCGCTGATCAAGTTGCGGGAATTCTCCGAGTACCTGTCCACGCATACCAACTTCAAGGCGATCGTGCCGTTCCTGCAAACCAGCGGTGCGGTTGCCCGCCGCCTGAACAACGACAAGATGTACTGGCGCTACATCGAGTTGGTCCGCGACATGCTGGATCGCACATCGGGCTCGATCCATGGTCACCACACGACCTTTGCCAGCCCGGGTTTGCCTGAACTGCTCAAGCAGGCGCCCAAGTTGTTGGGCGTGCTATCGCTGCAGGGATTCCAGAACTGGATCGAGTACGGCATCAAGTACTACAACCATCATCCGGAACGGCAGGAAGAATATTTCCGGCTGGAATCCGCCGATGCGATCGCGGTCATGCAGCGCGAGCGGCACGGCACATTGCTGGTGGACAACGAGCGCAAACTGGATACCTATATTCGCGCGTTGTGGAACGACAGCGACTATCTCATCCCGTATTCGGTCGCTTTCGATGAACTGCGCAAGCCGATGCCGTACTACACCGAAGACGGCATCCGCCTGCCCGATGTGTATGACGACCTCGACGGCGTGTCCGGCATCGACCGCTACCGGGCCGCTCTGGCGCATATGGCAGCGCATCGTCGCTGGTCGCAAAAGATGATCGTGGACAACTGGAGCCCTTTCCAGCGTGCCAGCGTCGAAGTGTTCGAGGACTCCCGCGTGGAGTATCTGGCCTGCCAGAAATATCCGGGCCTGCGTAAACTGTTCCTCGCGCTGCACCCGATCCCAAAAGAAGCAGACCTCCAGCTCGAAGAACAAGGCATCTCGGTATTCAGGCTCAGGCTGGCCATGGTGTCGCGTGCCATTCTCGATCCGGACTACACCTACCAGAACGAGCATGTCAGGGAATTCGTAAAGCGCTTCCATGAACTGATGGCTACCGGCGAATCGACCAGTGCGGAGATGGCGTCCGTCGCGCTTGCATTCATCGCGCGGACGCGCGGCCAGCGCGACCTGTCGGCCCAGATGTATTTCGACAATACCGAGGTGGACTACCGCGACGACAACCGGCATCTGTGGATCTATATCGAAGAGAGCGACGAGGACGAGATGTTCGAACATCTCGAAAAGCGCCAGGGCACGGAAGGTGAACTGCATGCGCTGCCGCCCCGCCACTACGACGAGTGGGACTACAACGCGCAAAACTATCGCCCGGACTGGGTGAGCGTGTATGAGGCGTTGCATCCGCGCGGCAATCCGGCCGCGATCGACAAGCTGCTGACCAAGCATGCCAAGCTGATCAAGCGTCTGAAGGCGCTGCTGGAGATGCTCAAGCCGCAGGACAAGGTGCGCATCCGTTATCAGGAGGAAGGCTCGGAACTCGACCTGGATGTGGCCATCCGCTCGCTGATCGACTACAAGAGCGGCAGCTCGCCCGACCCGCGCATCAATATGTCGCATCGCACCGATGGCCGCAGCTTCGCCGTCACCTTGCTGGTCGACCTGTCGCAATCGCTCGGCGAAAAAGCGGCGGGCAGCGATCAGACCATCCTCGAGCTCAGTCAGGAAGCGGTATCGCTGCTGGCCTGGTCGGTACAGCAGGTCGGCGATGCGTTCGCCATCGGCGGCTTCCATTCCAATACCCGCCATGATGTGCGCTACTACCACCTCAAGGGTTTTAGCGAGCCGTGGGGCGACGAAGTGAAGTCCCGCCTGGCCGAGATGCAGGCCGGCTACTCCACCCGCATGGGTGCAGCGATGCGCCATGCCGGCCACTATCTGAAAGCGCAACAGGCGGACAAGAAGCTGCTGCTGATCCTGACTGACGGGGAGCCGGCGGATATCGACGTACACGACTCGCAGTTGTTGATCCAGGATGCCAGACAGGCTGTGAAGGAACTGGATCGGGAAGGCATCTATGCCTACTGCATCAATCTCGATCCCAAGGCAGACGAATACGTGGCGGACATCTTCGGCAAGCAGTACACCATTGTCGATAACGCGCAACAGCTGCCGGAAAAGCTACCCACGCTTTTCCTGTCCTTGACGAAGTGAATGACGAAGTGAAGGACAGGAAGGGTAGCTTTCGGCGAAGGCTAACGTCCGCATTGCGGACGTTAAACTGCGAAGCAGAGGCCGAAGCCAACTGTTCATCTCGCTGACCAAATAGCCGTAGAGCGGGAAGTGGAAAACCTGTAAAATCCGACAGTTTTCAAGTATTTCGATTTTCAAGTGATTTAAGAAAGAGGAGAGTTAGTAATGAGCAAGAGTCTGATCCAGTTCATCATCGAAGAACAACGCGCCATCCCCGGCGCCACCGGCGATTTCACCGGCCTGCTGAGCGACATCGTTTCCGCCTGCAAGCAGATCGCCCATCAGGTCAACAAGGGCGCGCTGATCGGCGTGCTGGGCAGCGCGGGCAGCGAAAACGTTCAGGGCGAAACCCAGAAGAAGCTGGACGTGATCACCAACGAGATCTTCCTGAAGTCCAACGAATGGGCAGGCCATCTGGCTGCGATGGCTTCGGAAGAGATGGACGACATTTACCCGATCCCCGCCAAGTATCCCAAGGGCAAGTACCTGCTGACCTTCGATCCGCTGGATGGTTCTTCCAACATCGACGTGAACATCTCCGTCGGCACCATCTTCTCCATCCTGCGTTGTCCGGAAGGCATCACCAACCCGACTGCTGACGATTTCATGCAGCCCGGCACCAAGCAAGTCTGTGCGGGCTACGCCCTGTACGGCCCGAACACCATGCTGGTGATCACCACCGGCAACGGCGTGAACGGCTTCACCCTGGACCGCGACGTCGGCGACTTCTTCCTGACCCACCCGAACATG